>JAIRVY010000110.1 GCA_031253655.1 Bacteroidales bacterium | reverse complement strand
ACGGGGGTATTGGCAAGATTGCGGCACTACCTTCGTTTGAAAAAGTTTACTACTTTTGCCGCCGGTTGCTTGTTGGAAAATGTGTGAAAGCCGCAACCTCGCCAATACCCAAAAACGTTAGCAGCAATGGCGGGACAGCGCGTCGGGACAATGAAACGGAAAATTGAACGTTAAACAAAATATAAACCGTCCTCCGAAAGGACATAAAAAAGAAAAAATATGAGTAGAATTTTTTTAAATCTCAAGAGTATGAAGAATGTAAGTAAATATTTTCATGTAGCGGCATTTTGCCTTTGTATCGCCGCTCTGAACACGACAATGGCGCAAACTGAAACCTCAATTTCAAATGGACAACAAAAATCGTTGATTGATTTGTCGTCTGTGGATAAATTTTTTGAAATCGCAGACAAAATATCATTAAACAAAGAGATTTCAAAAGACGAATGGAACGACTTGTTTTCAACGTTAGGGTATCGTATTGTTGGTTTTAATCGGGCAAGAAGAGATGTTCATCAAGAGATGCTTACGGTCGCATTTTCCGATAATCAACAAATAAAAAGAGATAGTATTTTGAATCTTTCTACGGAAGAGTTGCAAGATGATTGGACATTTTTGACGAGATTAACATTGATAAACTTTTTGGATATGAAGGAAAATCAAAAAGAGTTGAGATTATTTCGAGAAACGAATGATTTTGATGCTATAAAAAAAACTTCCGTTGATAGACTATAATCATTTTTAATTCAGTCTGTTGACTCATTAATTGTTTTTCCGTCAATCGCCCTGATTTGTAATGAATGGGGTGCTTGGTTCAGTCCAAGTGGTATAGCTTATGATTTAAACTCTTATTATAATGGTACAGAGGAAGAAAGAGAAAATATGTTGGCACATGAAATGTTTCACACTTATCGAGCAAAATTTGTAAATTGGAACATTGAATCATATCTTTTTCAAATATTAAACAAAATACAAGACGAAGGGATAGCAGATTTAATAGACAAAACGGATATTGAATCTTTTATGGAACTTGGAATTCCACAGGAATTTATAGATTTTTTTGTTTCCAAATACGACAATACTCCGCAAATACTTAATGATTTGGATGTTATAGTACGTTCATTTATCAATAAAGAAATAAGCGAAGAACAATTTAACGAGAAAGTAAAAAATTTTGAATTTTCTGGACATGCAAATGGCTATTACATAGCAAAATTGATAAGGAACGCAGGGTTAATGGACGAAATGCTAAGAACATTTTATTCGCCTGTGGAATTTTTGAAATTATATAATAAAACGGCAAAAAAAGAAAACATATATGTTCTCAGCAATGAGTTTATTAAATTTGCTGAAAATTTAGAAAAAGAGTAAAAAATGAAAGTAACGACTTGGTACAGATTTACAAATTTAAGCGTTCGCTTGCCAAGTTGGCTGTGCCGTGTTCGCTTCGCTCACACCGCACAGCCAACCCGCACGCAAGACAACGGCTAACGCCGTTCACTTGCTTTTGCCTACGCAGGCTCAAGACAATGTGTCGGGACTTGTAAAGAAAGATTTTATCTGTGCTTATAATCCAAAATATATTTATTACTTTTGCGTTTGTAATTTTTTAACAGATAGTTATGGCAAAAAAAGACAAAATAATAGTTGAGGGAACGGAAATAATCTTGTTGTCGCACCAAAAAGAAGATTATATTTCGCTTACGGATATGGCTAAATTTAAGAATGCAGAAGCAACAGGACTTGTAATTTCGCATTGGTTGAGTACCAGATACACCATCAGATTTATGGGTATTTGGGAGCAGATTAATAACCCAAATTTTAATGTTACGGAATTCAGTAACATTAAAAATGAAAGTGGCGACAATGGTTTTGTTCTTACTTCTAAACAATGGATAGAACGTACTAATGCTATTGGAATTACTGCAAAGCCGGGACGTTACGGAGGTGGAACTTTTGCTCATTCTGATATTGCTTTTGAATTTGCAACTTGGTTAAGCCCTGAATTTAAGTTTTTGTTGATAAAAGAATTTAAACGTTTGAAAAGCGATGAAAGCCAGCGACTTTCACTCGAATGGAATTTGCAACGCACCCTCTCAAAAATCAATTATCAAATTCACACATCAGCGATAAGCCAAAATCTCATTCCAAAAACCCTTACAAAAGACCAAATCAACTATGTTTATGCAAGCGAAGCCGATTTACTAAATGTCGCCCTTTTTGGAATGACCGCAAAAGAATGGCGTGACCAAAATCCTAACGAAAAAGGAAATATGCGAGATTACGCCACATTGGAACAATTAGTCGTTTTGTCGAATATGGAAAGCATAAACGCACTGTTAATTCAGCAAAAGTTCACACAATCAGAACGATTGCAACAACTCAATAATACCGCAATTACTCAAATGCAGACTTTATTAAACAGTAAAAATCTCAAATTATTAAAATGACGGCTAAATTTGACAGAGAAAAAGGGACTGGAAAGCCACTGCTGCTAACGAGCGGTTTCACGCAAGCGGGGGTGTATGCCCGCAGAAACATTTGTGCAAATTTGCAAGTTCACCGCCCGCCCGAACCTTTGTGAAACCCCCGCCTGCGTGAAGCCGCCACCCCGTTACCTGCAAGCGGCGGACAGCGCAGTAGGACAGTGAAACAGAAAATTGAACGTTAATAAAAATAAAAGATATGCAAGAAAGAATTGATACAATGAATATTGAAACCCAAGATACGGATTTTAATAATTTGC
>JAIRVY010000089.1 GCA_031253655.1 Bacteroidales bacterium | reverse complement strand
AGTCCTTATAAAAATCATTTACACACAATTACCGCTGATAATGGAAAAGAATTTGCGCTTCACAGACGAATCAGTAGATTGTTAAAAATAGACTTTTACTTCGCACACCCTTATAAATCTTATCAAAGAGGATGTAATGAAAACGCAAACAGGCTTATAAGGCAATATTTTCCAAAAGGTACTGATTTTTCTACAATAGATGAAAATAAAGTATTATATGTTCAAAATCAACTAAATAACAGACCAAGAAAAAAATTAGGATTTATGACTCCAATTGAATATTTTTCCTTATTTCGCCGAAACAAAAAAGTTGCATTTGTGACTTGAATGTGCCGAATGAAAAAGACAACATTATTTTTAATTCTAATCGCAATCTTTGCGAGTTGCGGACAAAAGTCTAAAAAAGCGGAAACAATCGAAATTTCCCCCGAAGTCGTGAATGTGTTTTATTTTCACGGCAAGCAACGCTGTAAAACTTGCGTAGCCGTTCAAGATGTAGCGAGAGAAACCATAGAAAAATACTTTGCCGAAAACAACAAAGTTCGTTTCATTGAAATTAACACGAGTGAAAAAGGCAACGAAACTCTAATTGAAAAATACGAAGTAGCTTGGAATGCACTTATTATCGCCTTCGGTGATAATAATGTTGAGATTACCGACCAAGCCTTTGCGACCGCTGTGAATAATCCGCAGTCATTAGAAAATTTGATAAAAGTAGAAGTGAATAAATTTTTACAATAAAATGGAGTTTTTACAGCAATTAGCCGACAGTTCAAACATTCCTTTGCTCACAGCCTTTATTTTGGGGTTGATGACAGCCATTAGTCCTTGCCCTTTGGCAATGAACATTACCGCAACCGCCTATTTGAGCAAAGATATTTCAGACAAACGGCGCGTAATGTTCAATGGCGTATTTTACACGCTTGGGCGAATGTTCAGTTACACAGCGTTGGCAAGTATTATCTATTTCGGTGCGAGCAAATTTCATATAGTGCGGTGGTTTCAGCAAATTGACAACATTTGGATAGGTATTGCACTTACTGTGTTTGGTATGTTAATGTTGGATATTATAAAATTCAATATACCGTTTGTTGGCAAATGGACTTCGAATATCGGCGACCGAAAAATGAAACGCAACTACTTGAACGCATTTTTAATGGGTGTTGTATTTGCCTTGGCATTTTGTCCATATAGTGCGGTGTTGTATTTTGGCGGACTGATACCGATAACCATTGCAAATACTTCGGGACTGTTATTGCCGTCCGTTTTTGCCGTTGCAACAGGTTTGCCTGTTATCATTATTGCGTGGTTGTTAGCTTATAGCGTTTCCAATGTCGGAAAATTTTACAACAATATGAAATCTTTTGAAAAATGGTTTAAACGCATTGTGGCAGCCGTTTTTATTATTGTCGGAATTTATTATATAATCATAAATATTTAAAAAATGGAAGTAATTGTTTTAGGCACAGGATGTGCCAAATGTAAAAATGTTTATTCGGCAGTCGAAAAAGTAATTGCCGAAACAGGTATTCAAGCAACCCTCAAAAAGGAGGAAGATATTGTAAAAATAATGTCATACAATATTATGGCAACACCTGCAATCGTTGTTGACGGAGTAGTAAAAATTAAAGGTTATGTGCCGTCAGAAGCAGAAATTAAAAAAGTGCTCTCTCTTAATTCTTAATTATTAATTCTTAATTGCTTAGTTATGGAAGTAAAAAAAGAAATCAAAATTCTGTTTTGGATTATAGCGATTTTCGCAGGCGTATTCTTTTTGCCTGTTAGCGGCGAAACTTTTACCACCGCTATTACAGCGGCGCTCGACCTTGCCAAATGGTACGCACAGGAACATATTGTTTTATGCCTTTTGCCCGCCTTTTTCATTGCGGGAGCTATAGCCGTATTTATCAATCAGGGCGCAATATTAAAGTATTTTGGAGCGAGCGCCAAAAAATGGCTTTCCTACACCTTCGCCACCGTTTCGGGCGGTCTGTTGGCGGTCTGTTCCTGTACAATATTGCCGTTGTTTTCGAGTATTTACAAACGCGGAGCAGGTTTAGGTCCCGCCGCTGTTTTTCTCTATTCGGGTCCCGCTTTCAGTATTTTGTCAATTATCCTCACTTGGCGCATATTGGGAATGGAAATCGGCGTTGCGCGAATGATTGGAGCAATCGGCTTTTCTATCATAATCGGGCTTGCTATGGCATTTATCTACCGTAAAGAAGAAAAAGCGAAAAAAGAAGAACAAATAAATTTTCCAACAATGCCCGACAAACGCCCGATGTGGCAAACCTCGTTTCATTTCTTAACATTGGTACTCATTCTTGTATTCGCTAATTGGGGTGCACCTTCGGGCGAAGGCTGCCACGGCAGTAGTGAGGGCGGAAACAGTCTTTGGTACTACATTTTTACTTATAAATGGCACATTACAGGAATGTTGGCAATCGGATTGTGTTATTCGCTGATTAAAATTTTGAAAATAAAATGGTTTTGGGTAGCCGTTAGTGCAGTCGTTGCACTTGTTTCAGCAATCTTGGCAAAATCGTTAGTTGCCAATCCTGTTTTTGTTCCACTTGTCCCAATGGTTGTGGCAATTATTGCACTTTCCGCAATGACCTTGTTCGACAAGCAAAACGATGATAACCGTTTATGGACAATTTCCGCGTGGGGATTTGCCAAACAGATACTTCCATTATTGGCAATAGGCGTTGTTACAGCAGGTTTTTTGCTTGGCTCAACACACGGCTCAACCTCCATTGCAGGAGTTATTCCTAACCATTGGATTGAAAGTGCCGTTGGTGGCAATTCGTTATTATCCAACTTTATTTGCTCGTTTATAGGTGCATTTATGTATTTCGCCACTTTGACAGAAGTGCCAATTGTACAGGGATTAATGGCTTCGGGAATGGGTAAAGGACCTGCACTTGCACTTCTTCTTGCGGGACCCTCTTTATCATTGCCGAGTATGCTTGTTATGCGTAGTGTAATGGGAAATCAAAAAACAATAGTTTTTGTTGCTCTCGTAGTTGTTACTTCTACGATAGCAGGCTTTTTATACGGAACGTTTTTTTAATGAGTAAATGACAGAAAAAAAATGAATTGCAAAACGTAAAAGAATGTGCTTGCCCGAAAACGACTTGTGAAAATTATAGAAAAAGAATTGAATGAAATAATAATTAACATCTATTAACAATTTTATTTCATTAAATATCAAATAAATAGAAAACGCATTAACATTTATTAATAATTTGTATCAGTTTTTAAATACTTTTGCCGCGTAAAATTTATTAACCTAAAAAAAGTATTTTATGAAGAAAGTATTTATTTTTATCGCGGCGATGGCATTATCTTTTTCTGTCTTTGCCGGTGGTTTTGTTACAAACACGAACCAAAGCGCACGTTTTTTGCGTAATCCTGCACGAAACGCTTCTACTGAAATTGACGCCATCTACAGCAATCCTGCTGGTTTGTCGTTTATGAAACAAGACGGCTTTTATGTCTCTTTGAACAATCAAATGGCATTTCAAACCCGTACTATCACATCAACTTTTGCGCCTTTTGCTGCAAACGGCGAAAGCGACACAAAAGTTTATAAAGGCACAGCCAAAGCATTTTTTATTCCAAGTTTGCAAGCAGCGTACAAATGGAAGAATTGGGTATTCAGTGGTAGTTTTGCCATTGTAGGCGGCGGCGGAACATTAGAGTATAAAAACGGACTGCCCATGTTCGAAGCGCAGGTAGCCATGTTGCCGGTAATGGCAAATGATCTGTTGCAACAAGCCGGTATGCCCGCTGATTGGAAAATCAGCAAATATTCACTTGACCAATATTTGAAAGGTTCTGCTATAACTTATGGCACTCTGTTAGGAGCCAATTACAAAATCAAAGATATGTTTTCAGTTTTCGCCGGCGCACGTGCAAGTTTTGTTAGAAATGATTATAACGGACATATAAAAGATATTAGAGTCAATCCAAATATTCCACTACTTGAATTTTCCGGTAATAATATGATACCCGCAACGGATTTTGTGAAAGCTTTAGCAGCAGCTCAGGTAATTCCACAGGAACAGGCTGATGCTCTTATTGCACAAGTATCCAATAAAGCAATTGATTTGAAGCAGTCGGGTTGGGGCATAACACCGATTCTTGGTGTTGATTTCAACTATGAAAACTGGAACGTGGGTATAAAATATGAATTTAATACTAAAGTCAATCTCACAAACAAAACCAAAGAAAATACAAGCGGTATGCCAGACTTCGACGACGGCGTGAAAACCCGCAGCGATATTCCCGCGTTATTGGGAGCAGGCGTGTCTTATAAATTTCTCAAAGAAAAGTTGATTGCGAGTGCAGGATTTCATTTGTTTTTTGACAAATTCGCCAAAATGTCTAACAATAAACAAGAATTATTAAAAGGCGGAGAATCTAAATTTAAAGGCAATTCTTATGAATTTATGCTTGGATTAGAATATGTTATCAATGATAAATTCTTAGTAAGCACAGGGGGTCAAATTACCCGCCTTGGATTAACTGACCAATTTCAATCGAATATGAGTTTCTATTGCAATTCGTTTTCTGTGGGAGTGGGTGGTGCTTACAACATCATCAAAAATTTAACACTTAATTTGTCGTACATGTACACAAATTTTGCTAAATACACCAACGATAACCCTGTTTATAAGCATCCTGTGCTGGGCGGAAAAGAAGTATATACCCGCACAAGTCATGCTATAGGTATCGGAATTGATTATAAGTTTTAATTGTAATTTGTTTCAAAAAAGGGTTGCCGGTATTTATTCGGCAACCCTTAAATATTTTTTTTATGAAAAAACAAATCCAATTAAAGAAAACAAATCATTCTTCTCCTTTCACCTCGCCTTTCTCTTTTCTCATTCCTTTTTTCCTTTCTGCTTTCTGCTTTTTCCCTTTTGCTTCTTATGCACAACAATCTATTTATCAGCTTCCCAATAACAGTTTTGAAACATGGTATCTTGAAACTTCTAATGAAAGAAGTATCGTTCCCACTAACTTTAACTCGTTTTTTAGTGCAAGCGGACAAATGGCGACTTATGCGGCAGATAAACGGTGCGACAGCTCGCGTGATGTTCGTTCCGAAGCAGCCGGAAACTTTTCGCTACATTTGTTTTCTACTATAGTACTTGGAATTAGAGCCAATGGAAATGTTACTACCGGAAGAATTAATGCAGGAAGCATAGTAGCAAATAGCGCCGATAATTATAATTACTCGGATTATGCAACAACTCCTCCCAAGTATTATCAGGAAATTACAGGAACTCCCGATTCGTTACGCTTTTGGGTGAAATATTTACCCGGAAGAGAACAAACTCCAAATATTACCGACAAAGGAAGAATACGGGTTTACATACATGGAACGAGTGAATGTAGAGACGCCTCGCAGTATCCAACGGGAATGTCCGAATCACAATTGTATTTTGGAAAGGCAATGAAAGAGTTTTATAAAGAAGACGGCGAATGGCATTGCTACACTGTACCTTTTGAATATACAGGAACAAATAACCAGAAAAATGCTAATGGTAATTATTATGTATTGGTATCCTTAACCACCAATTCAGCACCGGGTGGCGGTGCAGATAACCCGGACAAAGTCTGGTTTGACGACATTGAATTTATCTATAATAATCCTCAATCAATACAAAGTTTTACCAATAAAGAACAGAACATTAAAATATTTCCCAATCCTGCAAATCAATATGTAACCATCGCCACATCTCAAAATGCTATTATTACTGATGTGAAAATATTTGATATTTGTGGTGCACTAGTTATACACAAACCTTTTACAGAAAATATTGATATTGCTACACTTCAAAACGGTATTTATTTTGTGCATATTGAAACCAATGAAGGAACCTTTGTAAAACACCTTGTTGTACAATAGAAATTCCTTAAAACTTTGAATTTTCAAACCTTAAACAATATCAAAAAAAATATGAATAACCATCCCAAACCAATTAGTTCAACCAGCTCATTTCAAAAAATTAGTACGAAAAGAAAATTAGAATCCATATTTCTTTTTGTTACGGGAAAATGTAATGCAAGGTGTGCCATGTGTTTCTATTCCGGCGATATGGACATAAAAAAGGAAGACTTAACCTTTGATGAAATGAAAAAGATTTCGGAAACTGCCGGCGAATTTAATCGTTTGTGGCTGTCGGGCGGGGAACCCACCCTGCGTACCGATTTGCCCGAAATATTGGAAATGTTTTATAAGAATAACAAAATAAAAGACATTAATTTTCCCACAAATGGTCTGATGCCCGACAGGGTGGTAGAATGGGTTACTCGTTTCAGAAGAAATTGCCCAAACTGCATGATTACTGTAAGCGTATCCTTAGATGGTTTTGAAGAAACGCACGATGTACAGCGTGGTGTTCCGGGCAATTTTTATAAAGCTTTGGAAACATTGAAAAAAGTGACTCACAATTTTGGAAAGGATCCCCGCGTAATGACTAATATTGCGACTGTGATTACGAAATATAATTATGAACAGATTTATGACTTTATGGTCTGGGTGTATGGACGTTTCAATATGGCAACCCATACCATTGAAGCTGCCCGCGGACTGACCCGCGAAGAAGGAGTGAAAATTCTAACAGAAGCCTCTTTAAAAAAACTACAGGATGAGGTTTCGCCGATTTATTCGGGTTATGCCGAACGGATGAAAGCAAAAACAGAAGGGTTGCGAGGCAAGATTACCAAAATCTTTTATCTTGGGTTGATGCGAACTTTATATAATGTTCGTGCAGATAATATTGATAAACCCACGCCTTGGGGAATGGATTGTACCGCAGGCGAAACTACTTTGGTAATTGATTATGACGGACGTTTCCGTTCTTGTGAGTTGCGCGAATCCATTGGAAATGTGAAAGATTACGAATGTAATGTAACCGATATTATACACAGTGTCGCTATGAAAAAAGAAATAGGAGAAATAGGACACGGATACAAAGCAAACTGTTGGTGTACGCACGGTTGTTGGATTATGTCTTCGATTGTTTTCAATCCATGCAAAATGATTTCCAGCGTATATAAAGGTTACCGTCAAAGCAAAAAAATAAATAAACCTTTGAGTTTTATAAACGAAAATCATTTAAGAAATTTGGAAGAAAAATATAAATTGGATAAAGAAAAATTGAGCCAACTAAATAAAAAATTCATTTTATGAATAATATTTCTCAATTCATTCAAAGATTTGAAAAGAAAAAGAAAATTCTCCTTGTAACACGTGGCGCAAATGGAGATGTATTCCCTTATCTCGCTATTGCTTCCGATTTAAAAAAAAGAGGTCATCAAATCACTATCAGTATTCCGAATCTATTTGAAAAAGAAGCAAAAGATTATGGGCTTAACTACGTAATTCAAGGTATGGACGACCTTGAAGGGATGATGTACGGCGGGGCTTCTAAATCAATTGGAGTGCGAAAACTATTATCTTGGATAAATGATACAATTGATAATCAATTTTCGGAATTAATGCCACTGGTAAAAGAGTGCGACCTTTTTATAGCGACCAATACAGAATTAGCAGCGCCAAGCATTGCCGAATGTTGCAAAAAACCGCTGATAAGAACAGCTTACGCGCCTTTTTTACCCGGAAAAAAAATACCGCCTCCTATTTTTCCATTTCCAAAACCCAACAGAATTATGGCTACATTGCTATGGAAAATGTTGAGTATTTCTGTTAATATAATGTCGCTCAAAAGATTAAATAAGCATCGTTTAGAGCATGGTTCCCAAATAATGAAAAACTATGCCCATCATGCTCCGGAGTATTCACATAACCAATTAATGTATAGTCCTGCTTTGGGAACGGTTGATTACGACTGGAAGTATTCGTGGGATATTAGCGGTTACTGTTTTAACGATACATTTCAGTATGATGAAGCGGCTTATTTCGAAATATTGAAATTTATTAAAAAAGATGAACGTCCTACCTTGTTTTTTTCTTTAGGAAGTTGTTCATCCAAAAAAGGAAAACGATTTATAGATATGTTGTTGACTATTGTAAAAAAGAATGATTATAAATTGATTATTGGATCAGGGTGGGCAAAAATCGGCGCCCATCTTGAAGAAGACAAACATCTTCACTTCATGAAAGAGGCTATTCCGCATCATTTAATTTTTCCGAAATGCGATGCCGTTATTCATCATGGAGGCTGTGGCACTACGCACAGTGTAGCCCGTTCGGGAAAGCCACAAATGATTACACCGCTCTTTATTGACCAACATTATTGGGGACATCGTGTTTATACTTTAGGTTTAGGACCAAACTACATAAATATCGGAAAAATTTCTCTCAAAAGATTAGAAAAAAGAGTCAAAGATTTGGTCTCAAATCCCAATTATCGAAGAAATGCAATAAAAATAGCTGAAAAAATGAATAGAGAAAATGGAATTGATGCTTTTTGCGACTATGTGGAAAAAGTATTGAATAGCGAAAAAAGTATATTTTCGCACCAATAATTCATAGAGAATCGAATGTAAATTTAAAGATAATGAATGTATAAAAGATATAACAATAATTTAGTTTTTATTGCTTGCTGCGCAGGTTTGGCTTTCTTTGGAATAACCATGCTGGCTTTAGGTCCTGTGCTTTCGCACTTGGGCGAAGGCGCCAATGCATTACCTGCAACACTATCCATCGGAATCATTATTGGCACAGCAATTTTTGGTCCCATAGTAGATAAATTCGGTTATAAATGGCTGTTAATTACCGGTACGGTTATGGCGTTGTTGGGAATTCAAGGGTTAGCTAACTTAACAAATATGTCGCTCCTGCATTCCTCCATGTTATTGTTGGGCATTGGCGGCGGGATACTCAACGGCGCGACCAACGCGTTGGTTTCCGAAATCTACGATGACAAAACCCGCGGCGGACGATTGGGTATTCTCAACGCCTTTTACTGTATCGGCGCACTGCTATGGACATTGCTGAATTATTTTATAGACGCTAAATTTACTTTGCCGCTCAATTGTATATCGGTGATTATGTTTGCATTTATCGTCTTTTTTTTCGTAATATCATTCCCCATATCCAAACCTCATGCTACCGTATCCGTTGCCAAAATGTTGGGTTTATTGAAATATCCCTCCTTGATTCTTTTTGCCTTCATTCTGTTTTTTCAATGCGGATTCGATAGCATTATCGGCAATTTTACCGTTCGGTTTTTGGAGAACACCCAGGGTATTCCTACCAATATGGCTACATTTTCGTTGACTTGTTTTATGACCTGCATGCTCGCAGGAAGGTTGTTGTTAGGTTTACTGATGAAGAAATTGAAAGTAACCATCATTTTGTATCTGTATTTAACAGTGGCATTGGTGGGTGTAGTGCTTCTGTTTATGGTTTACGAAATGTTTGTATGTGCTTCTGCAATTTCGTTGATATATACAGCTACAGCGCTGATGGGCTTAGGTGCAAGCGCCACTTTTCCCGTAGTGTTCAGTTATATTGGCGGTACTTATAAAGAGTTATCGGGTACGGCATTTTCAATTGCTATTGTTATCGCGTTCTGCGGAATGTTTACTTTCAATAAAATTACCGGCGTTTTGTTCGACAAAGCACAATTCAACTATTTTCCGATAATATTAGTTTGCACTATTGTGGTGGTTATGATTTTGTTGCCTATTGCTAAGCGCAAACTGTAATTTTTAATTCACTCTGAATAGGCATATAAAACTTACATTGAAAAAAACGATGAACACAAAAGACAAAAAAATACTTTTTAAAGAAAAATACGGACCATGGGCATTAGTAGCAGGTGCCTCGTATGGATTAGGCAGTGCTTATTCGGAAGCATTGGCACAACATGGATTGAATTTAGTGCTCTTAGCACGGGGAAAAGAGCAACTTGAGGCAGAAGCAAATAGGCTCAGAGAGCATTACGCAGTAGAAGTGATGTGCTATGCGATTGATTTGGCAGACTATGAGAAAGCTAAAAGTATCATTACAAATCTGAATCTGCCCATTGGTCTTTTGGTTTACAATGCTGCATTTGCGCCCATCGGTTTATTTGAAAACATTAGCGAAGAACAATTGAATTTGACTATAGCGGTCAATGTAAAAACGCCTCTTCTGCTTGCAAAACTCATGTCTATTCCAATGATACAAAGAGGAAAAGGCGGCATTGTGTTAATGTCCTCACTCGCCGGTGGTCAGGGGAGTTCTCGGTTGCAAACCTATGCCGCAACAAAGGCGTTTAATGCGATTCTGGCAGAAGGATTGTGGAAAGAACTAAAACCGCGAGGTATTGATGTGATTGGATGCATTGCAGGGGCAATACTTACGCCAAATTATCAGAAGGCGGAAAAAACCAAGTCCGCCCCCGGCGCTATATCTGCGGAAAAAGTAGCTAAAAAAACACTCATGGCATTGGGAAAAAAGCCCATAATTATTCCCGGAACAGTAAATAAAATAGCTCACTTTTTAATGACTCGGCTATTACCACGAAGAATATCAATCAATATAATGAAAAATAAAACAGGAGGTTTATCATGAAATTACAATTACTTGGTTTTTTTACCCCATGGATAGTTTATGCTATCATCACATTATTGCACAGCATTATTCCCGTCCGAAAGGTAAAGGGTTATGTACGCAACGGCAAAACAGGCGAACTGTTGAACTACCGCCTTAACGGAATACCTGTCATCATAGTCTCTATTCTGCTCTGGTGGGGACTTGGAAAACTGAATTGGGTACCGTACGATTGGTTATATCATGTTCGATGGGAAAGTCTTATAGGTGCTGTTGTTTTGGGACTTATTTATTCATTTGCAACCGTATTGCCGTACCGTTCTACCGGAAAAAGTTTTTTTGCCGATTTCTGGTTTGGTCGCCTGAAAAACCCGCAATTCAAAAACGGATTTATTGATGCCAAAATGTGGCTTTATTTAATTGGAGCCGTGATGCTGCAATTGAACATACTTTCTTTTGCAGTGCATCATTGGCACACACACGAAGTTATCAATGTCGGCTACTTGGTGGCAACAGGTTTATTAAGTTTTTTCTTGTGGGAATATCTCACATTTGAAAAAGTACATTTATACACCTACGATTTCATTGCCGAACATGTGGGGTTTAAGTTAGGATTTGGCTGTATTGCATTTTATCCTTACTTTTATTCGGTAGCACTTTGGGCAACGGTTGACCTCCCCAGTCCGCAGCTCCCTTTGTGGTTCACTATTGCTTTCGTTCTCATTTTCTTTTCAGGTTGGGCATTGGCTCGCGGAGCAAATATGCAGAAATACTATTTTAAAATTTCTCCAGAAAAAAGTTTTTTTGGTATAAAACCCTTAGTAATAAGCGATGGAAAACATTCGTTGCTTGCCAACGGTTTCTGGGGAAAAAGTCGCCACATTAATTATATGGGAGAAATTTTAGAGGCAACAGGTATAGTACTCTGTATAGGTTACTTCACGGTATGGTGGATTTGGTTGTATCCTCTATATTATGTAGCACTTTTGTTTACTCGTGAGGCTGATGATAATAAAATTTGCAAAACTAAATACGGTAAACTGTGGGATGCTTATACCAATAAAGCGAAGTACCGCATTATTCCGTATATATATTGATACTGACTAGACAAAATTTAGGTGATTTATATGCGGGTTGATGATCTCGATTCTCGGAGAAAATTGTAGATATAAACTTTTTGAAAATTAGTGGGTTTTATTACAAACAAACTGTATTTTCGCTTCCTGAATTTTATAATATGGGAGATAATAATATTCAACAATTTGAAATTCTAAAAGCTGACAATGAATTGAAAATCAAATTTTATATAAAGCAATGTCCAAAAGAAAACTATTTCTCTTAGATGCTCTCGCGCTAATATACCGCGCTTACTATGCTATGATTCGCTCTCCACGCGTAACAAGCAAAGGATTAAACACTTCTGCAGTTTTCGGATTTACCAACACACTGTATGAACTGATTCGAAATGAAAACCCTACCCATTTGGCAGTCTCTTTCGATACGGGAGCCCCTACACTTCGTCACGCCGACTTTGCCGCGTATAAAGCGCACAGAGAAGCCACCCCCGAAGATATTGTCAAGGCTATTCCCTATATCTACAAACTTTTGAACGCCTTCAATATTTCCATTCTGGTAAAAGATGGTTACGAAGCAGACGATATCATCGGAACCTTAGCGAAAAACGCTGAATTAGAAGGTTTTCAAGTATATATGATGACCTCTGACAAAGACTACGGACAATTGATTTCTGATAATATTTTTATGTACAAGCCCGGAAAATTTGGGCAAAAAGCGGAAATAGTCGGAACTAAAGAAATTTGTGAGAAATATGGTATCGAACACCCCGAAGAGTTGATTGATATTCTCGGACTGTGGGGCGATGCTTCCGATAATATACCCGGCGTGCCCAATATCGGCGAAGTAAAAGCTAAAAACCTGATTCAACAGTTTCATTCCATTGAAAATATTTACCAAAATATCGAAAAAATAGAAAACGAAAAACTACGACAAACATTAATAGACCACAAAGAACAAGCCTTTATGTCAAAATCGCTGGCAACCATTATGTTAGATGTTCCCATCGATTACGATTTGGATGCGATGGCTATGCAAACCCCCAATTTTGATGCCCTGCGTAGTCTATTTCACGAGTTGGAGTTTAGGTCGCTCGGAAACAGAATTTTGATGGAGATGCAGGAAGCTGTTGGTACGTACAGCCGTGCATCTCAACAAACAATCCAGATTAATACAACCCCAGATCTATTTAATCAAAATACTGATAACGATATTGATGCCGAACCATTATTAAATAAATCATTTGATAATATTGCCCACGAACATATTGAATGGGTTGATAGTTTTTCGCCTCTACAATTACACAACCATCCCATTTATTTTGAATGGATTTATTTTAATGATACCATTTCGGGGTTTGCGTTTTCGGAAAACGGAAAACAGATTCATTATTGTACAGGTAGAATATTTTCGTCACATACGGAATTATTAAAATCAATTTTTGGCGAAGCCTACGAAATTATTTCCTTTCAAACTAAAAATATTTTCAAATATTGCGAAGAAAACCGGATAGATATTACAGCCTCGATATTTGATTTGCAAGTAGCGCACTATCTTATTCAGCCGGAAATTTCTCATCAGTTGGAAAGAATTACGGAATCTTACCTGGAATATCAAATTATTGACTGCGAAAAAAGCAGTTCACAAAAAATACAGATAGATGTTGCTTGCGAAAAAGTGGAAATATATGCTCGGTTGTACCCCGCTTTTAAGGAAGAATTGGAAAAAGCATCTCTTCTAAAACTGTTTTACGAAATTGAAATGCCGTTAACAAAAGTGCTTGCCAATATGGAGTTGACAGGTATAAAGATTGATAATAAGATTTTGGAAGAGAGTTCGGTAAATATTACTAAGGAGATTCAAGAGATAGAAAAACAGGTTTACGAATTGGCGGGATACAGTTTTAACTTAGCCTCTCCCAAACAGTTAGGAGAAGTGTTGTTTGAGAAACTTCGCATTATTGAGAATGCCAAACTGACAAAAAACAAACAGTATCAAACCGGTGAGGAGATATTACAGAAGTTGTATCGCAAACATCCTTTGATACCGCTCATATTGGAGTGGCGCTCGTTGGCAAAACTAAAATCCACCTATATTGATGCTCTGCCGCTACTTATTAATACTAAAACCGAAAAGATTCATACCACCTTTCAGCAAACGGTAACTTCAACGGGAAGATTGAGTTCTATTAGTCCCAATTTGCAAAATATTCCGATTCGTACTGAGCGGAGTAAGGAGATTCGAAAGGCATTTGTGCCGTCTAACAGCTGTAACGTGTTGGTTTCTGCCGATTATTCACAGGTGGAACTGCGCATTGTAGCGGCAATGGCAAACGATGAGAATATGATACGGGCTTTTCATCAAGAACAGGATATTCACACAGCAACGGCGGCGCAAGTATTTCACGTTCCGTTGAAAGAGGTTACAAAAGAGCAAAGACGTTATGCCAAAACTGTGAATTTTGGTATATTGTACGGAATGTCGGCATTTGGTTTAGCCGACCGTTTGCATATTCCACAGGGAGAAGCCAGACAATTAATTGCGGATTACAATCATAGTTTTCCAAAAATTGAGCAATTTATGAGCGTTATTATTGAATCTGCCCGCAAGAAAGGATATGTAGAGACCTTGCTGGGGCGACGGCGTTATATTCGCGACATCAACTCCGGCAACGGGATATTGCGAAAGGCGGCAGAGCGCAACGCCATCAATGCTCCCATTCAGGGAACCGCCGCCGATATCATCAAAATAGCGATGATAAATATATTTAATGAGTTAAAAAACAAAGATTTAAAAACAAAAATGGTTTTACAAGTACACGATGAATTAGTATTTGATGTACCTTTGGTTGAATTAGATACTATTGCCATTATTATACCAGAAATAATGAATTCCGCATTTCAGATGAAAGTTCCCTTAGTAGCCGATTTAAGTTTCGGAAAAAACTGGTACGAAGCACATTAATTACTCGTTCACAAACTGTTCCAAAAATCTCAAGTCGTTTTCAAAAAATAGCCGGATGTCGTTGATTTTATATTTGAGCATTGCAATGCGTTCAATTCCCATACCGAATGCGTAACCGCTGTAAGTTTTCGAGTTTATTTTACAATTTTCCAACACATTGGGGTCAACCATTCCGCATCCGAGAATTTCTACCCAACCGTTGAATTTACATACATTACAACCTTTCCCGCTGCAGAGTTTACATTCAATATCCATTTCCGCAGAGGGTTCTGTAAAAGGGAAATAAGAGGGGCGGAGGCGAATTTTTGTATCCGCTCCAAACATCTCTTGCGCGAAATAAAGCAAAACCTGTTTCATGTCGGCAAAAGAAACATCATTGGCAATATATAATCCCTCAACCTGATGAAAAATACAGTGTGAACGTGCCGTAATCGTCTCATTTCTATACACTCTGCCCGGACAAATCACACGAATGGGAGGCTTGCATTGCTCCATTGTGCGAACTTGTAATGAAGAAGTATGGGTGCGAAGCAAAAACTCAGGATTTAGATTAACAAAAAAAGTATCCTGCATATCTCGTGCCGGGTGATCTTGCGGAAAATTTAACGCAGAAAATACGTGCCAGTCATCTTCAATATCGGGACCGGAAACTGAGGAAAACCCAATTTTCTCAAAAATCTCACACACTTGATTCATTACAATGGTAACCGGATGCAACGAACCTGATGAATAAAGGGTAGAGGGGCGGGTTACGTCAATTTCGGAGATCTGCACAGGGGTAGTGCTTTCCACAATATTTTTATACTGCTCGTAAAGTTCCTGGGCATACTGCTTTAAGTTATTCACCGCCTGGCCAAACTCTTTGCGCAATTCGGGAGCAATATTCTTCACTTCGCCAAGCAGTTCCTGCAATTCGCTCTTTTTACTGAGAAACTGCAATCGAAACGCTTCCAAATGTGCGCCATCTTCAACGCGAAATTGGTCTAATTGCTGTTTAATCTCTACTACTTTAAGGTTCATCTTAATGTTTTTTGTACAATTTTTTTTTAAAGCGCAAAAATAGAAAAAACAGATTGTAAATTACTTCCGAGTACATTTTTATCTCTTCCGCTTTGACTTCTAAAATTTCATATACTTTTGCGCCCTTAATTTAATAGGTACAGAAATGAAAAAGATTGCAGTGATTGGCGCCGGACATTTTGGCTCGAAATTGTCCACTGCGCTGTCGGAAAAAGGGGTTGAAGTGTTAGTGATTGATAATAATCTGAGCGTTATTCAGGACATCTCGGACGAAGTTGCGTTTGCCGTCTGTACCGATGCGACCAACAAACGCGCCCTGCACGCCGAAAATATTCTGGATTACGACGTGGCAATTATCGCTATCGGAAACGATTTCGTTGCCCGTTTGCTCTGCGCCGCCAACCTGTTAGATATTGGTGTGAAACGAATTATCTGCCGAACAATGGGCGAAAACCAAAAAATTATCCTCGAAAAAATGGGAATTACAGAGTTCCTTGCCCCCGAAGATGAAGTAGGACAAATTGTAGCCGAACGGTTAATGAATCCAAGTCTTATCTCCTATTTGCAACTTCCCGAAGAATACAAAGTTGCGGAAATACTTGCCCCCGACTCTCTTGTAGGTAAAAAAGTAGGCGAAGTGGGATTCAGAGATAACTACAAAATGAGTTTGATTACTATCCGCTGGAAAGTGGAAGAAGAAGACCTTAAATCGAAAAAAATCCCAAAAGAAAGAATTGCCGGCGTTCCGGACAATAACCTCCTCATTGATAAAAACGACGTTTTGGTTGTCTTTGCAAAAGAAAATGATATCGAACATTTTATAAAAGATAATTCGTGATTTTTAAATGACTGTATTTCATCGTTTTATAGACAATAAGAAAAAAAAAGAGACAGAGCATTCTGATTGGTTTCTCAACAAATTACAAATCACACCGGCAGCGTTGATGATTGTCTCTTTCTTTATTCTCATCACGGTTGGTACCCTCCTACTCTTGATTCCCTGTATGACACATCGCGATATCACTTTCATTGATGCACTTTTTACGGCTACCAGTGCAAGTTGTGTTACCGGACTAACGGTATTGGGCACCGGTTCCGATTTTACTTTTTGGGGGCAACTAGTGATTTTATTACTGATGCAACTCGGTGGAATCAGCATTTTGGCTTTCGCAACTTTCTTTGCCGCCTTCTTTTCCACTTCCCGAATTGGTGTGAAACAGCAACATCTGCTTAAAGATTTTTTTGCAACATCCACCATCACTGACTCCATTTCGATGCTACGCGAAATAGTGTTTGCAACTATTCTCATTGAAATTATTGGTGTAGTTTCTCTCTACTTGTATTGGAATTCAACACATTTATTTACAAATAATTGGGAAAATCTTTTCTATTCCATTTTTCATTCTATATCGGCATTTACCAACTCTGGTTTGTGTCTGTGGGAAGATAGTTCTATGCACGATGCATTAGCGAAAAATTACTTCCCTCAAGTTGTGATAATGATATTAATAATTACAGGAGGGATGGGTTTCATCTTTTTACACGATGTGTTTAGTTTCAAACAGATAAAAGAGCGACATAGCCACAAATGGAGAAGGTTAGCGCCAAGCACAAAAGTTGTGCTTTACACTACACTGATAATTCTTGTTAGTGGTGCTATTGTCTTCTATTTGTTAGAGCGAAATAACTCACTATCTACGCTGGGTGGTTTTGGAAAATCGTTGTTTGCTTCTGTTTTTCAGGTAGTAACATCGCGCTCTGCTGGATTTAATAGTTTGGAAATCAGTGCTTTTTCTGTTCCAACGTTGTTGCTTATTATGTTGGTGATGTTTATCGGCGCCTCGCCGGGTTCCACCGGTGGCGGAATAAAAACCAGCACCGCATTTGTGATTTTTAAGTCGGTAGCGGCAACCATTCGCGGGAAGAAAAATATTGAATTTCAGAAGAAAACAATCCCTTTTGAGATCGTGGACAAAGCATATTCCATTGTATTAATGTCTTTGCTTATCATTTTTCTTTCGTTATTCGCACTTACTCTTGCCGAACCCCATATTCCATTTATGACGCTACTTTTCGAGAGTGTCTCCTCATTTTCTATATGCGGGTTATCTATGGGATGTACGCCGGAGTTGAGCAGTGCGGGGAAAATGATTTTGGTTGTAAATATGTATACCGGACGCATCGGCACCTTATCCATAGCCTTTGCTCTGGCACGGCGCATCAAAGAGGCAAAGCATCAGTACCCGAATACCTATTTTATGGTGGGATAATAATTCTTAATTTTTTACATCTATTTTTTCCACCTGTATCACTTCTTTGGTTTCCATATCAAGAAGATATGCCACTATGTTGCAATTATCAATTTTTGCGGGAATATTGGAATAAGAGAAACCGTTTTCGTAATTCAATTTGAAGGTTGAAGTATATTTTATCTGTTCCATAACCATACCGTTTTGGGTAAGTTTTGTGCCGTAGTTTCCATTAAAACCCACTCTAATCATATCATTATGTTCATATTCCAAAATATTTACATTATTGTCTATCTGTCCAGAAATAATACCGTTTTCTTGAAGCACAATACAAAGTTGCACAGGGTTTTTTATCTCTTTAATAATAGTAACCGATACCTTGGCTTCAATTTCCTGAATAGATTTATTAACAGAATATTGAATCTCAATTCCTGCTCTAACGTTGTTTCTGTTTATGTTTTCAATTATTTTTCGCCATTCCGTTCTGCCAAATCCCCATTCATTTTCGTTTTTTATTCTGTTTATTGTTGCTTTAGGTAAGTCTTTAATATTAAAATCTTTGTGAAGGACATCTCCCATCGGAGTTTTGTAGTTTATGTTGAAAGGAGGTTTGGATAATGGGTCGGCAAGGCTTGAGCAGTGTATGGCAGTAACAATTACCGTTGGGTCTGCTTCCATAATGGCTTTCAGTTCTCTTGCACCTGTAGGGCAGAATGTACATCTGTGGGCTGTAAACTCTTCTACATAAATTTTTTGAACAACAGTACGGGCATAATCCTCATTCCAAGCACTTACTTCCACAGGGCCAATAGTTTTAAAAACCTCTTTCGAGGTGTCAATTTTGTCGCAGGAAACTCCAATAATCAGTAATACGGTTATAAGTAATGCGAATCTTTTCATAACATTAATGCTTTAAAATGTTGTTGTAATTGACAGTCCGAGTCCGTAGGAAGCGGGGACGGTTCTGCAAACGCCACCCACGCACAAAATTCCAGCTCTGGTTTTTCCGAAGTTAAGAGAGATTCGTGTAGTATTATTAACAAATGCCACGGCAGCGTTTGGGTAGTGCAACTGCTTCTCGTTTCCAAAATGCCACTGATCGCTGACCGTTACAAACCATTTTGGCGCAATGGAATACTCTACGAGGAGGAAGCACCAACTTCCCTTATCTTTATCCTCTAAATCTATTTTCCTAGGAATGAATAGAAACTGGTTTTCTACTCTAAGTGCGTGAATATCTTTAATTTTATAGGTTAACTCAAACCCAACATGATTCCCTTTAAGAATTCCGTTTTTACCCTGCAAACTCATATTATAATTGATATAGTTATACATCAGCATCAATTTCCAGTATTTGTTAAATCGGCGAGAAATATCAAAACCAATATCCTGATACAGCAGGTTTTTTCCGAATCCAAAAAACTTTGAGGTGTAACCCTCGGTTCCGGTTATAGTTCCAATGGTATCGGATAGCGGAACGAAACTTTTGCGAATATCGTTAAAACGGGCGTAATTCAAAGTAATTTCGGTACCATATTTTCCCCCAACTTTTGTTTTTTTAGGGATAAGATAATTTATCTGTCCCTGCAAACCGATTTGCCCGCTTGGTTGGCTTGCATAGCTGTAGTTTCCCAGCAGCTGATATGAATACTGGCGGTTAATAGCCGGTATATAATTCATGGTTAGTGCAGCAAAAGCCGGTGATGCGTTGCGTTGTGAGCGAAAATCCATATTGTCGGCACGCAAAAAAGAGGCTGAAATCCCTAAGCCTTTCATTGAATAAGAAGCTGTTAGTAACAGTGCTTCTCCCTTTTTGTAAATGTAATCATTAGAGAGGTTTGGGTCATTTATTTTTGAGGTAAATTCTCCCTCCAAACGAAACCTTTTGACTCCGAAGTTCAGCCTTGTTGCCCATGAAGCCACATTTTGAGGAATATTTTCAGATGGAATTACACCCTGGCATCTTATTACATTTGGTTTATCTGTTGCGGTAAAATCGGATATGGCGTGGTAGTTATAGTAATAGAAATATTTACTTGTATCAATGTAAATATCGAACATTTTATCTTCAGCTTTTTCAAACCGGCTCACAAAACTGCCGCCCATGGTCAGGGTAATCCCTTTGTTTTCTAGTTTGGAAATAAAATCGGCGAGAGCAATTTCAGCGTCTAATCCGCGGACATTATCATTCCTCTGAGAATAGTTGAAATTAAAGTTATGGCGTTCAATTCCCCAAATTCCTTTGAGTTGTATTCCTTTATAAGGGTTAACCTTCACTCTGCCACCGAGCAAACTGTTATCAATACCCAAGTTTCGGTCTTCATAAGCGCGAAAAGTGAGCCCCTGCCCGAACTGCTCATAATAATATCCTCCGGTAACCTGAATAAAGTCGTTTTTATAGTCTGCAAAGAAATGGGTGATGCCTTGACCGCGATACCCGATGTTTTGAAAATCTATCAAAGGAAAAAGATAGAACTCATATCTTGCGCCGGACGAGAATCCGCCGTTGGTGTAATTAAGGTTAAGCCAAGCGTTGCCTCTCACTTTTGAATCCACTTGTTGTGCGCCGATAATGGTATCCTGAATATAGAGCATCGCGTTGAAAGAGAAATCGCCACTAATAATACCTGTGCCGGCTTTGATTTGGGCGAAAGAAGTAGAAGAGCAGAATAGCAGAAAAGCAGAAAGCAGAAAGATTAATGAGCAAATGTGCAAATGTGCTAATATCTTGTGCTTATCACTAGTAACTTGTAACTTGTAACCCATAACTTTAAACTCTTAATTCATAATTGTTAATTCTTAATTATTACTTTCTTCTTCTTTCGCTACTTTCTTCACCAATTCAAACACTTCTTTTTCGGAGCCGGGGGCGTAGGAGGTATGTTGCCAAACAATTTCCCTTTTACCGTTAAGGAGGCACAGAAAGGGTACATCAACCACATTCATAGCACGTTTAAGATCTCCGTTAATATCCTGCAAAACAATATATTCCCATCCTTTTCCATTCACGAAAGGGGCAACTTTTGCAGAAGTTCTAGTATCATCAATCGAGATGGCGTAGAGCACCACGCCGGTTTCTTCTCGCCATTCGTCATACACATCACCAATAGCATTAAGTTCTGCCACGCAGGGCTTGCACCAGGTTGCCCACAGGCTAATCAGGATGGGTTTGCCCTCGTTTTGAATGTTTCTGGTGTTAAACGTTTTTCCGTCTAATGTTTTTATATCCACAGCCGGAAGTGTGGCTTTTGCTTTCTCTTGAGCAATGCAAAATGTTAATATACAAAATGTTAACAGAAATAAAAGTGTATTTTTCATAGTAGTTAATGATTAGTGGTTAATAATTAATAATTCTTTTGGTCAATTTTTCTGGGTGCGAAAATAGAATTTTTTCTCCACAAGGGGATTAATTTTTTGGTTTCTTTTTATGAAAAACAAAAAAATATCTTCGCACACTAATTCAAAACAATTTTCCTTTGGCACCTCGAATCACCTGATAATTTTGTAAGAGAGATAGATAATTATTTATTTCTAAACAAAAGATAATCTGTTTGCATTCACAAAAAATTATACTTTCGCCAAATATTTTCATTTGTTAAAACAAAAACCTTATTAGCACATTATCAACAATTTTACATAACTAACAATATCAAAGTATGAGTAAACAAATTTTAGAAAAAGAGAGCGTGGTGGTAAAGTTTGTAGGCGACTCGGGCGATGGAATGCAGATGACAGGAACTTTGTTTTCTGATGCAGCTGCATTAAAGGGCAACGACATTGCCACCTTCCCTGACTACCCCGCAGAAATCAGAGCCCCGCACAACACCATTGCCGGCGTTTCCGGCTTTCAGGTACATATTGGCAAAGAAACCCGCATCATCGGCGATAAGTGCGACGTTTTAGTTGCTATGAACCCCGCATCGCTTAAAGCAAACCTGAAATGGGTGGACAAAGGCGCAACTATCATTACCGATGGGGATGCCTACGACGAAAAAGCATTGGAAAAAGCTGGGTATGCTGCCAACCCATTAACAGATGGTTCATTGAGTTCTTTTTGTGTCATTTCGCCAAATATTACTACATTGGCAAAAGAGACTGCGATGGCGTATGGTTTGGATAATAAATCTGCCGAAAGAACAAAAAATATGTTCTGCCTCGGTATGGTTTATTATATTTTCAGTTTCGATTTGGAAACACCGTTCAAATTGGTGGACAAACGTTTTGAAGGGAAGGGAAAAGTAGCCGAGGCAAACAAAAAAGTAATACTTGCAGGCTATAATTTTGCAGATACGATGGAAGTCTTTGCATCTACTTTCCAAATTTCCAGTGTTAACTTGGAAAAAGGGAAATACAGAAATATTACCGGAAATGAGGCTACCGCGTGGGGATTGCTTGCTGCTGCTGAAAAATCGGGCAGACAGTTATTCTTGGGTTCTTACCCCATCACACCCGCCACTGAAATATTAATTGAATTGGCAAAGCACAAATCTCTTGGTGCTCGGGTGTTTCAGGCTGAAGATGAGATTGCCGGTATTTGCTCTGCCATTGGCGCCTCATTTGCCGGCGCTATGGCTTGTACTACCACTTCCGGTCCGGGATTATCTCTGAAAGCTGAAGCCATTGGTTTGGCAGTGATGACCGAATTGCCGTTGGTAATTGTGGATGTACAACGCGCTGGTCCCTCTACCGGAATGCCCACCAAATCGGAACAATCCGACTTAAATCTCGCATTATTCGGCAGAAATGGCGAAGCCCCATGCATCGTTACGGCAGCTTCATCGCCCAGCGATTGTTTCTACAAAGCATTCTACGCAGCCAAATTGGCTATGGAAAATATGACTCCGGTAATTTTGTTAACAGACGGAAATACGGGGCAAGGTAGCGAACTTTTTCGTATTCCAAAAATGTCGGATTTGCCGGTAATTAAACCCCCGTTTGCCAAAAAGAACGATGCAGAATTTAAACCCTACCGCCGCGACCCCGATACTTTGGTACGCCAATGGGCTATCCCCGGAACCGAAGGTTTGCGTCACCGTATCGGAGGTTTGGAAAAAACAGATGTGAGCGGCTTAGTAACTACCGACCCAGCAAACCACGCGAAAATGGTGGAACTTCGCAGCGAAAAAGTGATGCGCTTAGCAAAACGCCTTTCCAAACAAAATGTGTATGGCAATGTGGACGCCAACACGTTAGTGGTAAGCTGGGGAGGAACAAAAGGCGTAGTTTATACCGCCTGCAAAGAGATTAACAACTCCGGAAAAGCTGTTGCCCACGCCCATTTTTCCCAAATTATGCCTTTGCCGGAAAATACCGCAGAAATCTTTGCCAAATACAAAAAGATTTTAGTATGTGAACTCAACTCCGGGCAATTTGCCAACTACCTGAGAATGTCGCTCCCAAAATTTAAGTATGAAAAATACAACAAAATTCAAGGATTGCCATTCACCGTGAACGAATTAGTAAACGCTATTAACAATATTATTAAATAACAGGAGGTGCATTATGAGTTATAAATCAATAGAAAGATCGAAATTACCCTTAACACAACAAGATTTTGCAAGTGACCAGATGGTGAAATGGTGCCCCGGCTGTGGCGATCACGCCATTTTGTCTGCTGTGGCTAAAGTTTTCCCAGAAATCGGATATAAAAAAGAGAACTACTGTATTGTTTCCGGAATAGGATGTTCCTCCCGTTTTCCTTATTATGTAAACACATACGGTTTTCACAGTATTCACGGACGAGCCAACGCCATTGCCACCGGTGTAAGTATCGCTAATCCCAAACTCAGCGTTTGGGTGGCTACCGGAGACGGCGACTCGCTCGCCATTGGCGGAAATCACTTTATTCACGTAATCCGTAGAAATATTGACATCAACATTATGTTGTTTAACAATAAAATTTACGGATTAACAAAAGGACAGTATTCCCCCACTTCCGATTTAGGCGCTGTTACTAAAACCTCCCCATACGGAACAATTGAACAGCCTTTTCAGGTAGGCGAATTAGTAATTGGTGCGCAAGGTACTTTCTTTGCCCGCGTCATCGACACCAATCCTAAATTTATTACCGAAGTAATGCACGAAGCAGCCAAACACGACGGAACCGCAGTGGTGGAACTGCTTCAAAATTGCGTGATTTTTAACGATGGAACCCACGATTTTCTTTCCAATAAGGAAACCAAAGATGAATTCCAACTTATTCTTCATCACGGTGAAAAGATGATTTTTGGTAAAAACAAAAACAAAGGAATTAGAATGCGCAGAAATGGTTTGGCAGTGGTGGATATTGGCCCAAATGGCGAGGGTATGGAAAAAGTATTGGTGCACGATATGTACGATCCCAATCCGGGTGTGCATCTGATGCTGGCAAAAATGTTCCCGCCGCACTTCCCAATCGCGCTCGGCGTTATCCGTGCAGCTGACGTTCCTACCTACAACGAACTGTTACAAAAACAGATTGACGAAAGTTTGAAAAAGAGTAAAATAAGATGTGTGGACGACCTGCTGAACAGCGGGGATACATGGGAAATTGAGTAATAAACGCCTGCGTTGCATCATACATTGAAAACAAGAACATTTTGTGGAAATGTACGATATTGAATTGAAGGGAAAAGCCGAAAAAAGAAAGCAAAAAAACCTTCTTTGCAACTTCTTTTATCAATTAAACGTTGCCCTAAAAAAATAATCTATTAATACATAAAAAAAATATTATGAATAACGAATTATCGAAATTGTATCCCAACAAAATGTGGGAAATCTTTGCCAACATCTGTGCAATACCCCATCCTTCTAAACACGAGGAGAAAATATTAATCTGGCTCAAAAACTGGGCAAAAGCAAATGATATTGAGTACTCTCAAGATGAAACCGGCAACATTGTTTTGCGTAAGCCGGCAACGAAAGGCTACGAAAACCGAGTACCTGTTGTTTTTCAAGGACATATTGACATGGTGCCGCAGGCAAACAGCGACAGCAAACACAACTTCGTTACCGACCCCATAGAACCCCGAATTTGTGATGACGGCTGGGTACGCGCCAACGGTACAACTTTAGGTGCCGACAACGCTATGGGTTGCGCCGCCGCAATGGCTATCCTTATTGATAACAATCTGGAACACGGTCCTATCGAAGTGTTGGTGACCGTGGACGAAGAAACCGGTATGACCGGCGCCTTCGGATTGAAACCCGGATTTATTAAAGGAGATATTCTTATAAATTTGGACTCTGAAGATGAAGGTGAACTCTATGTAGGATGTGCCGGCGGAATAGATGCCAATTTTGAAATGAAATACAATATAAAATTAACCCCCGCCGGAGTGATAGGCTACGAGATTGCAGTTACAGGATTGAAAGGCGGACACAGTGGTATGGATATTGTGTTGGGACGCGCAAATGCCAATAAGATATTAATGAGATTGTTGAAAAAAGGAATAGAAAACTGTGATATTCATATTGCTGAAATAAACGGTGGCAGTTTGCGAAACGCAATCCCCAGAGAAGCGTTTGCCGCTATCGCTGTGCCTGAAAAGAATAAGGCTGCTTTTGAAAAACTTATCAAAGAGTTATCAGTTGTTATTCAAAAAGAGTTCTCCGGAACAGAACCCGATTTTAACATTGCGCTCAAACAAGTTGAAGCTCCAAAGGAAGTGATGGAAAGCGATTGTCAAAGAAAAGTGGTAAATTTAGTTCTGGCTATCCCCAACGGTGTAATGCGAATGAGCGATTCTATGGAGGGCCTAGTGGAAACTTCTACCAATTTAGCGATTGTTAAAACCGAAAAAGGCGCACTTTCCATTGCCAACCTGTTGCGCAGCAGTGTAGAATCTGCCAAAGAAGCAGTTGCCGATAAGATGCGCGCTATTGCCGAACTTGCCGGAGTAAAAATAGAATTGAACGGCGGCTACCCGGGCTGGAAACCTAACCTCCAATCCCCCATTCTGAATACGATGCTCAAAGTATATGAAGATAAATATGGAAAAGTTCCTGAAATTAAAGCGATTCACGCAGGATTGGAGTGTGGACTCTTCAGTTTGGCATACCCGTACTGGGATATGATATCTTGCGGACCTACTATCCGAAACCCGCACTCACCCGATGAAAGAGTGAATATTGAAAGTGTGGGCAAATTTTGGGATTTTTTGGTGGAAACATTGAAAAATATTCCTGTAAAAAAATAACTGTATGCAATTGTTGAATGCCCCTATTCGTGCTTATTTCGGATATCGAGAAGAAAGAATTGTTTCTCTTTACGAACACGCGCTGGAAACGCAAGAGAAGTGGTTTACCTTCCTGATTCGGAACGGGTTGAAAACAAAATTCGGCCACAATTTTGGTTTTACCCCAAATATGAGCTACGAGGCATTTCAACGAAACATCCCCCCGCAAAACTATAATGCGCTTTATCCTTATATAGAGCGCATTATAAATGGAGAAGAATATGTACTATGGAACTCAAAAGTGGAGTGGTTAGCCAAATCATCAGGAACTACGCAAGCAAAAAGTAAATATATTCCGGTTACTAACGATTCGTTAAAACTGAACAACTATTTGTCGGCAAAAGATTCATTAACATTTTATATTGAATTATTTCCTGAAACCGAGATATTTGCAGGAAAAGGGATTACATTGGGAGGTTGTATTCAACAAATGGAAATGGAAACCAAACTGAAATGCGGAGATATTTCTGCAGTATTAATGGAAAATATGCCCGCCATTGGCGAATATTTGAAGGCGCCGAGTAAAGAAGTATTACTCAATGAGGATTGGAGTACCAAACTTCAACTTATAGCAAAACATACTGTAGATGAAAATATTACATCTATTTCGGGCGTTCCTTCTTGGATGCTGTTGGTGCTGTCTGAGGTGTTGAAAATATCCGGCAAAAATCATTTGTCGGAAGTGTGGCCCAATTTGGAACTCTATTTTCACGGTGGCGTTGCTTTATCACTTTATCGGGAAGTTTATACCAAACTGCTCCCCAACTCCGTTTTCTACATGAATATGTATAATGCTTCAGAAGGATTTTTTGGATTTCAGGACCAGCGGTGCTGCGACGACCTATTGTTGCTAACCGACAATGGCATTTTTTACGAGTTTCTTGAGTTGGATGAAATGGGAACTAAAAACAAGCGGGCTATCCCCTTGCAAGAAGTGAAGTTGCACAAAAATTACGCAATAATAATTACAACTCCAGCAGGATTGTGGCGTTATGAAATTGGGGATACGATAGTGTTTACCTCTTTACGTCCATACAGGTTTAAAATTACCGGAAGAACCACACACTATTTGAACGCTTTTGGCGAAGAGTTGGTGGTAGATAATGCCGACAAAGCCCTGGCGGAAGCATGCCGACAAACCGGAGCGGTTTTATCAGACTATACTGCCGCACCACTCTTTTTGGAAGCAAGCGAAAGGAAAGGAAAACACCAATGGTTGATAGAATTTTCTACATTTCCCGATGATATTGAAAAATTTAGAGAAATATTAGACCAAACTCTGAAGTCGCTAAATTCAGACTACGAGGCAAAGCGCACCGGGAGTCTGTTACTTGAATCTCCCGAAATCATCATCGCTCAAGAAGGAACCTTTATGAAGTGGTTGAGGAAAAAGAACAAACTCGGCGGACAAAACAAAGTACCGCGTTTGCAGAATGACAGAGGGTTGATGGAGGAGATTTTGAATTAAATTAAACCCAAAAAAATATGAAAATGTTACTTAAAAAATTATCCTTTTCAATTAGCATATTTTTGCTAATTCAAACAAGTATTGCCCAAAATGAAATAGATGCACTTCGTTTTTCGGAAACTGACTGGCATGGTTCAGCCCGTTTTATGGGGGCGGGGCGTGCATTTAGCGCGGTGGGTGCAGAGTTCTCAGCTCTTAACCTCAACCCCGCCTCCATCGGATTGTACAAAAAAAGTGAAGTATCCTTCACACCGATGACGATTTCGGCTTATAAAAACATTTCCTGCTATAACGGCACTGAAATTTCTACCCAAACACCGAGGTTCAACCTCAGTAGTGTCGGAATTGTGCTTGCCCTACCCGGAATTTCAAGTTCTCTCTGGAAAAAATTCCAAATAGGCTTTGGGTATAATCGCATAAATAACTATAACACAGTGTTTTCTATCGAGGGGAGAAATGCAGGCAGCACTATAGGAAGCGCTTATGCCAAAAAAGCAGAGGGTCTTGATATAAGAGATATTAATGACATTAGTATTTGGAATGATGAAATGTACTATGCTTATGAGTACTGGCTCATTTCACCTGAAACTGGAAAATTTACCGAATATGAAGGTACTTATAGAGGAAAAGATTTTCGACATTCTTCAACAGTTAAAAGAGCCGGAGGCAACGACGAGATGGTGTTTTCTTTTGGCACTAATTATGATGATAAACTGTTTCTGGGAGTTACCCTTGGAATACCTATTTTCAATTTTACAGAAAACAGAACTTTCGAGGAAGTTAATGACAATGGCAAAACTTCATACAATTTTCAATATATTACTTTTGAAGATAAACTTAACGTACGTTCAACGGGTATCAACTTAAAATTGGGTGTTATTTACCAACCGGCTAATTTTTTAAGAGTAGGTTTTGCTTTTCATACCCCAACCTATTATGGAAATGTGAAAGACTATTTAGAAAGAGAAATAAATTATAGAAAATGGGAGAAAGATACACTGAATAATTTAGAATACTTTAAGAATAGAGTTAAATATGTAAATAATTTCAACTATTCGCTTACTACGCCATTGCGGGCAATGGTAAATATGGCTTTTTTTATTGCAAAGCAAGCGTTTATAAGTGCTGAATATGAGATTACTGATTACAGTATGGCTAATATGTATTCAGTGGATTATAGCTTTAGGGAAGAGAATAAAACCGTACAACAAATGTACGGTGTCTGCCATACTGCCCGTATTGGTGCCGAGATGAATGTTAGTCCGGTGTTTGCCATCAGAGCCGGTTATAACTATACCTCATCGCCATTTAAAAACAAGATAAACGATGGCTCAAAACACTATGCCTCTACCGGTTTTGGCTTTAGAACAAAACATTTCTACGGCGATTTTGCCTATGCTTTTGCTATTTCAAAGGAAAAATACTGGATGTATGACGCCCAATTTGTAAATGCGGTAAATAATCAATTCCTCACGCACCGCATTATAATGTCGTTGGGAGTAAGGTTTTAGAGGTTAAGAATTTAAGGGCGATTTTAAGATTTTAGTTTTTCCTGACTTCGTCACTCAAGTAAACATATCTTTTCAACGTTACGAATTTCTCTCTTTACTTTTTTACTTAACAATTTTACCATCCATTCCATAAGGCTCACTCTATCTGTTATTGTGAGGATGGCTCCTTTGTTTCTAAATTGTGTTTCTTTCCTCTATAAATTATTAAACATTTTTATCCGTCTATGGGTAATTCAGAGAATTTTATGTTTATTTGCGGTTGCTATTAAACGAAAATTTAGAACATTATGCCAAAACATTTAGAACAGGAAGAGATTGGCGGAATCAACATCATTGCCGCCGGAACTATCCTAACGGGAGATATTGTATCTACCGGAGATTGCCGAATTGACGGCACCGTTAAAGGTATTATTACATCAAATGCGAAAATCTTCATCGGAAAATCAGGATTGGTTGAAGGAAAAATTCAATGCCATTCTATTGAAATTGAAGGAAATGCAAAAACAGAAATCACCGCTACTGAAATTCTTATACTGAAAGCCACAGCCGTGCTAACCGGTAATATTCGAATCAGTAAGATATCAATTGAACCCGGTGCCAATTTTGTAGGGAATTGCACAATGCAAAATCAAGCCCCGACGCCAATTCCGGGAATTGAAAACGAGTAACCAAACAACAGATGGAGAATAAAGTAACACGCCCCCCCTCTAAAGGTACCCACTACCTAGGATACGCCTTTCAAATGGGAATATTGATTTTTCTTGGTGCTTACGGAGGATTGAAATTAGACAAAAAAACAGGAAATCACAATATTTTTGTCATTCTCTTTTCATTGATTGCCATCGCACTTTCAATGTACTATATTATTAGTAAAGAGATTCCTAAAAAACCAAAATAATGAGTAAGGAATCTATAAAGAAACAGATTTTCCAACTGATAATTTTCTCGGTAATAGTTGCAATTGCAGGAGTTTTGTTTCAATATCTGGCGCCGAAATACGCTACTGTTGCCATTCCTTTTATTGTTGTTTTCTTCTTTCTAATCACTTTACTTACACTTCATAGCGTTTTACGTTCTTCCAACCAAGTAGCCGGACAAAAGTTTATTGCAGGATATTTGTTATCAAGAATTCTTAAAATGTTCTCAACCATACTTTTTTTTGTTCTTTATGTCTTATTTAATGAGAACGACCGCTGGCAATTTACGGGCGCATTTTTGGTTATCTATTTTTTGTATTCTATTTTTGAAATTTTCTTACTAAAAAAGAATAATGATTGATAATTTTGCTCATATCCGACCTTACTTCGAAAAAGAAACATTAGTGGCGGTAAATAAACTGTATAACGACCCGGTTTTTCTAAATCAACTATCTGTATTTAAAGATAAAATCAATATAGATGAATGGATAAAAGAGGTTTTAGACTGTAAAACCCAACTTGAATTTCACATGGCATTTGCCGACAAGGTTTTTCATTATATTATGGATAAATCGTGCCGAAACTCGTTTTTTTTCGGAATTGAAAACACAAATCCTCAACATCAATATCTGTTTATTGGAAACCATAGAGATATTATTTTAGATCCCTCATTTTTACAGGTTTATTTTTTCAAAAACGGTAATTGCGCCACACGTACTGCTATCGGAGATAATCTGTTAGCCAATCCGCTGTTTGCAGAAATTGCAAAAATTCATAAGATGTTTTTGGTGTTGCGCTCCGGCACTTTAAAAGAGAGAATAGCAAATACACATACTCTTTCTTCCTACATTCGCCATTCAATTTTTGAAGAAAAAGAATCGATATGGATTGCACAGGGAAACGGCAGAACCAAAAACGGAGATGATAAAACCCAGCAGGGACTTTTGAAAATGCTAACCTTTGCCGACCCGCAAAATGCAATGCAATTACTAAAACGGATGAATATAACGCCTGTGGCGATATCTTACCAATATGAGCCTTGTGCAAAACTTAAAGCCCGCGAATTAGCCCTTTCTGAAAATCAACCCTACAAAAAACAACCCGGCGAGGACACAAACAGTATTCTAGAGGGTATTACGGGTTACAAAGGAGATGTTCATTTTGTAATCGGCAAACCTTTGCAGCAGGAATTTGCCACTATTCCGGAAGATATTTCTTTGAATGATAAACTTACAATGCTTTGTAATATTATTGATAATCAAATTTATGAACACTATTTTTTGTACCCGCAAAACTATATCGCCATAGATATTAAAGACAATTCTAATAAATTTTCAGATCGTTATACAAAAGAAGAAAAATCAGATTTTTTAGAATATCTTAACAAAGAATCTACTGTTCCGGGAGTAAGTAAAGAAAAAATGATGAAATATCTACTTGATATTTACGCAAACCCGGTAAGAAATAAATTACATATTATTGATTAATTACCCCCTCTAACTCCTTTACCTCCTTTAAACTTTAAACATCAAACTTTAAACTCAGGAATTATGGTTGACGACAAAAAAATTATCTTTTCGATGGTGAATGTGAGTAAACTCTATCCACCTCAAAAGCAAGTGTTAAAGAATATTTATCTCTCTTTTTTCTATGGTGCTAAGATTGGCGTACTGGGTCTAAACGGCTCCGGAAAATCATCTCTACTGAAAATTATCGCCGGTTTGGATAAGTCGTTTCAGGGGGAGGTTGTATTTTCGCCCGGATATACCGTTGGGTATTTGGCACAGGAACCCCAAATAGACAACTCGCTTACAGTAATTGATGTAGTAAAACAGGGCGTACAAAATGTGGTTGATATCCTGGCAGAATATGAAGTCGTGAATATGAAGTTTATGGAGGAGATGACCGATGACGAAATGAACAAACTGATTGATCGTCAGGGAGAATTGACGGAATTGATAGACCGGTATAATGCGTGGGAATTAGACAACAAGTTGGAACGCGCAATGGATGCCCTACGCTGTCCCGATCCCGACACACCGGTAAAAAACCTGTCGGGAGGCGAACTCCGCCGCGTGGCCCTGTGCCGCCTGCTACTCTCCGAACCCGATATCTTACTGTTGGACGAGCCTACCAACCACTTGGATGCCGAATCGGTAGAGTGGTTAGAAATGCATCTGCAACAGTACAAAGGTACGGTAATTGCCGTTACCCACGACCGCTATTTTTTAGACAACGTTGCCGGTTGGATTTTGGAGTTAGATCGCGGCGAAGGTATTCCCTGGCAGGGCAACTACTCTTCGTGGTTAGAACAAAAAACGCAGCGTTTGGCACAAGAAGAGAAACAAGAATCGAAACGAATGAAAACGTTGGAGCGCGAATTGGAGTGGGTGCGGATGTCGCCTAAAGCACGCCAATCAAAAGGAAAAGCCCGTTTAAATGCTTATGACAAACTGTTGAACGAAGATGTGCGAGAACGTGAAGAAAAACTGCAAATCTATATTCCTAACGGACCCCGTTTAGGAACGAATGTGATTGATGCAGTGAAAATTGCAAAAGTATTCGGAGAAAAATTACTGTTTGAGGATTTAAATTTTTCGCTTCCTCCCAACGGTATTGTGGGAATAATTGGACCCAACGGCGCGGGCAAAACTACCCTCTTTCGATTAATTATGGGAATGGAAAAACCGGATTCCGGAGATTTTAAGATGGGAGAAACCGTAAAAGTGGGATATATTGACCAGCAACACATTGAGATTGACCCCGAAAAAACAGTGTGGGAAGTGCTTTCAGAGGGAAACGAGCAAATGATGATGGGCGGACGACTCATTAATTCGCGTGCCTATATCTCCCGTTTTAATTTTGGCGGCCAAGACCAAAACAAAAAATCAGGTATACTTTCCGGTGGAGAACGAAACCGCTTGCACCTCGCACTTACACTCAAAGTAGAAGCCAATGTATTACTGTTGGACGAACCTACTAATGATATTGACATCAATACGTTGCGTGCCTTGGAAGAAGCACTGGAACACTTTGCCGGTTGCGCCGTGATAATCTCCCACGATAGATGGTTTTTAGACAGGGTTTGCACGCATATCCTCGCTTTTGAAGGCAACTCGCAGGTTTATTTCTATGAAGGAAACTATTCCGACTATGAAGAAAACAAAAAGAAACGATTAGGATATATTGAGCCGAAACGGATCCGGTATAAAAAGTTGGTGAAATAAATATTATATATTAATTATTTACTTAAAATATTCTGCTTGGGCTATCGTTATTAGTATGTTAAACTTGTTATGCTATGAAAAAATTATCAATTATTGCTTTTATTTTGTTAATGGCAGTGCCCTTTTTTAGTTTTGGGCAAAATGAAACTAAAACTTCTGAAAACAGCAAACCCGAAAAGTTTGCTTCCTACACATTCATTAATGAATATGGAATTTATTTTGGTAATACTGTTGGTTTTACCTCTATTTTTGTGAACGGTGTTCGTTTTAACAAAACTCAAGATGTTTTGGGAATAGGTATTGGATACGAAATAGATACCTATTCTGAGAGTCGGTATTATTGGATTGGTATTGAAGGGGCGCAAAATGTGCCTATTTTCATTAACTATCGCCACTATTTTCCCGGAAAGAGAGCCTTTAAACCGCTTGTTAACGTTGCAACCGGAATAAGATTAAACTTTTGGAGAGAATACAGTAATGGTTGGATTTGGATAGATAATCCGTATTACGATTCGCCATATTACTTTAATGAACCATATTTTAGTTTAGGGTTCTATGGCACAGTGGCTGCAGGATTTAAAGTAAAGGCACTTTCTTTCACTTCCGGCTTTTTTCTTAAATCGTGGGACGGTTTTTTCTATGGCGGTATGGAAATGAAAGTAGGGTTCACTTTCTAAGTTTATGCTACTTCTTCCGCTATTTCGATCCTATTTGCGGTTAGAAAAATCACTTTCTCTCAAAACTGTAGCAGCTTATTTGAGTGATGTTAAGATTTTTGCACTTTTTCTTTCTCCTAATGAAGAAAATATAGTGAACGAAGAGGCGTTAATAAATGCCTCTTTATTTGATTTTCAAAAATTTACCCAACATCTATTCCTGGAAAATACGAAAACCACCTCTCAGGCACGCGTAGTTTCTTCGTTAAAAGCATTCTACCGTTTTCTGCAATATGAAAAAATTATAGAAAATAACCCCACCGAACTGTTAGAAGCTCCCAAAATAGGTCGAACACTTCCAGAGGTATTATCTGTTCAGGAAATTGAGTCCATTCTTGCCGCAATTGACCTCAGTAGCAAAGAGGGATATCGCAACCAAGCAATGATTGAAGTAATGTACGGCTGTGGTTTGCGTGTGAGCGAATTAATCCATCTTAAATTATCGCAACTATTTTTTAGTGAGAACTTTGTGAAAATTATCGGCAAAGGCGACAAAGAGCGCTTGGTTCCTATTGGAGAGATAGCGCAGAATGCAGTTTTGTACTACATAGATGGTTTTAGGAATAAATTGAAAGTTAAAAAAGGGATGGAGGATATTCTTTTTATCAATCGGCGAGGGAGCGCACTTACCCGCGAGATGATTTTTATAATGGTGAAGGAGTTGGCGCAACTTGCCGGTATTCAAAAAAGTATAAGTCCGCACACCTTTCGACACTCATTTGCCACCCATTTAATAGAGGGTGGTGCCGATTTGCGCGCCGTTCAGGATATGTTGGGGCATACCAGCATCACTACTACTGAGATTTACACCCATTTAGATACCGATTACATTCGTAGTGCTATTGCGCAGTTTCATCCGAGATACAGGTAATATCAATATTTTTTCCGAGTAGTCCCGGGTATAAATGTGAATAATTATTTGGAAATAATGTATCTCATACTATTTGTTTTTTGAAAAAGGAAAAAGTTTATCTTCGCGGCGTTTACATATTTCCTTACTCAAACTGTATGTGAACGCAAGAACATTGCTAATATCTTTTTAATCAAAACAATAATAATCAAATGGAAAAAATTAAATCGTTAGCAGATTTGAAGAAAAAAAGAGAAGAACTTCAAACATCTTCTCAACTTTTAAGCCAATCTGAATCTATTCAGGTAAGAGTAGCGATGGCTACCTGCAGCATTGCTTCCGGCGCTAAACAGGTATTGGAAGTCATTGTGAGCGAATGTAACAAACGCAGTATTCCTGTTTCGGTTACCCAAACCGGATGTATGGGGTATTGCTATGCAGAACCCACCGTTGAGGTTACAAAACCCGGACATGAGCCGGTGGTATTTGGATACATTACCCCACTGAAAGCAGAAGAACTTGTAACTAAGTATTTTGTTGGAAATGAAATGTTGGAAGGGGTTATTCCTGTTAATTACGAAAAAGTTGAACTTTAATAAATCTATTTTCATTATGGCAAATAATAAAAAACAAATACGTATAGCGCTTCGCAACTGTGGGTTCATTAATCCGGAAAATATCGGAGATTATATCGCTCGCAGTGGCTATGCTGCTTTAGCCTCCGTTTTGGGAGCAAACAATCCGCAAAATTCCATTGATGTCATTAAGAAATCTGGGCTTCGGGGACGCGGTGGCGGCGGATTTCCTACAGGATTAAAATGGGAAATTGCCAGCAAAAACCACGCCGACCAAAAATATGTGGTTTGCAACGCCGATGAAGGAGACCCAGGAGCTTTTATGGACCGTTCTATTCTGGAAGGAGACCCTCATTCTGTACTGGAAGCCATGGCAATCAACGGTTTCTGCATCGGTGCAACAAAAGGATTAATCTATATCCGTGCCGAATATCCGTTAGCCATTGAACGACTTCTTATCGCGATTAATCAAGCCGAAGAGATAAGCGTTCTTGGTAACAATATTATGAACACCGGATTTGATTTCAATATTGAACTGCGCTATGGTGCCGGCGCTTTTGTGTGCGGAGAGGAAACAGCTCTCATCCACTCTATGGAAGGCGGACGTGGAGAACCTACTTTTAAACCCCCTTTTCCCGCTCAAGAAGGCTATTTGAAAAAACCTACCAACGTGAATAATGTGGAAACTTTTGCCAATATCCCCGCAATTATTCTCAAGGGTTGGGAATGGTTCTCCTCTATCGGAACGGAAAAATCGAAAGGAACCAAAGTATTCGCCTTGGCAGGAAAGGTAAACAACGTAGGATTAATAGAAGTGCCGATGGGAATCACACTTCGGGAAGTAATTTACGAAATTGGAAACGGAATTGTGAACGATAAGAATTTCAAAGCGGTTCAAACCGGAGGTCCTTCAGGCGGGTGCCTTACGGAAAAATTCTTAGATACCCCCATCGATTACGATAACCTGATAGCCGCCGGTTCTATGATGGGCTCCGGAGGTATGATAGTAATGGACGAAGATGACTGTATGGTATCTGTGGCAAAATTCTACTTGGACTTTACCGTTGAAGAATCTTGTGGAAAATGTGCCCCCTGTCGTATCGGAAACAAACGGTTATTTGAACTATTAGAAAAAATTACAGAGGGTAAAGGCACAATGGAAGACCTTGATCATCTGAAAAACCTCAGCAAAGTTACTAAAGACACAGCGCTTTGCGGTTTGGGACAAACCTCGCCCAATCCGGTGCTATCCACAATTGATAACTTCTGGAATGAATATCTTGCTCACGTGGTGGACAAAAAGTGCCCAGCCGGACAATGTAAAGCGTTGAAATGCTATATTATTGACACTGAGCAATGTATCGGCTGTACCGTGTGTGCCCGCGCTTGCCCCGTTGGTGCCATAAAGGGCGAAAAGAAGACGCCGCATGAAATCAGTCAGGAAATCTGTATTAAATGCGGTGCCTGTATGGAAAAATGTAAGTTTAATGCAATATCAATCAAATAAAGGAATATACTATGGAAAAAATTAAGTTAATCATAGATAACAGAGAAGTATCGGTGCCCAAAAGTACTACTATCTTAAAGGCGGCTCGCGAAATCGGAATAGATATACCTACATTGTGTTACTTTGAATTAGAGGGTCTTAACATTCATAACAAACCCGGTGGTTGCCGCATTTGTGTAGTGGAAGTGGAAGGCAGACGTAATTTAGCACCCGCTTGTGTTACCGAATGTTTAGAAGGAATGGTTGTGAAAACCAACTCTATACGAGTACTCAACTCTCGAAGAACAGTGTTGGAATTAATTTTGAGCGACCACCCCGCCGACTGCTTAGTGTGTGCCAAAAGCGGAAACTGCGAACTACAAAATTTAGCCGTTCGGTTTGGTGTGAGAGAGATTCCGTTTCAGGGGGAACAATCGTGCTATAAAGTAGAAGTATCACCATCCATTGTTCGTGATATGAACAAATGCGTGATGTGTCGCCGCTGCGAAACAGTTTGCAACGATTTTCAAACTGTGGGTGCACTCTCAGCCATAGAACGCGGATTTGCCTCTGTGGTTTCTACTGCTTTTAACCAAAAACTGAGTTACTCCAACTGTACGTTCTGCGGACAGTGCGTGGCGGTTTGCCCTGTAGGCGCATTGGTGGAAGTTGATCACACCCCGAAGATTATTCGCGCTATTGCCGATGAAAAGAAAACCGTAGTAGTTCAAGTTGCTCCGGCAGTTCGTGTAGCGCTGGGCGAAGAGTTTGGTATGAAACCCGGCTCAATCGTTACCGGAAAACTCACGGCTGCTTTGAAAGCACTCGGTTTTAACTACGTTTTTGATACTGATTGGAGTGCCGACCTTACCATTATGGAAGAGGGTACAGAATTAATTGATAGAATTACGAAATTCTTAAAAGGCGATAAAGAGGTAAAACTTCCGTTGCTCACCTCTTGTTGCCCTGCCTGGGTTAATTTCTTTGAGTATCATTTCCCTGAACTAAAAGAGATACCTTCTACCGCAAAATCCCCGCAACAGATGTTTGGCGCTATCGCTAAAAATTACTTCGCTGATAAAATCGGCATAAAACGGGAAGATATGATTGTGGTTTCTGTGATGCCTTGTTTGGCAAAAAAATATGAATGTGCCAGAGAAGAGTTTAAAACAAACGGAAATCCTGATGTTGATTACTCTATTTCAACCAGAGAATTAGCCGCCTTGATAAAACAGGCTAACATCGATTTTAATTCTTTGGAAAATGTTGCTTTCGACTCCCCGTTGGGTGAGTCTTCCGGAGCGGCAGTAATTTTCGGTACCACCGGAGGCGTTATTGAAGCCGCTGTGAGAACCGCTTATGAAGTAATTACTAAAAAACCGCTTCCCAAAATCGATTTTACCGAACTGCGTGGTTTGGAAGGCGTTCGTGCCGCCACGATTGATGTGGACGGATTGAAACTCAACATTGGTATTGCCCACGGATTGAGCAACGCCCGCAAGTTGTTGAATGAGATTAAAGAAGGAAAATCGCAATTCCACGCAATTGAAGTAATGGCTTGTCCTGGCGGTTGTATTGACGGCGGAGGACAACCCTTGCACCATGGAAACAGTGATATTATTAAAGCCCGTTGGGAAGCTATTTACGAAGCCGACAGAAATATGCCGATTCGTAAATCGCACGAAAACCCATCCATTCTTGCCATCTACAAAGAGTTTCTGGGAGAGCCCTGCGGACATAAATCCCACGAACTGCTCCACACCCATTACTTTGATAAAGCAAAAGTAATTGAAATAAAGCTAGATTAACCATTAACTGTAGAGACGCGGCGTGCCATGTTTCTATACAAAAATTTAAAAAAATGTCAGTAAAAATACAAATCAGTCAAAAAACAAGAACGAAAATCGAAGAGATTTGCAAGTCGTTCAACAATGAGCCGGGCGAATTAATCAATGTGTTGCATAAAACGCAAGACTATTTGGGCTATCTTCCGGCAGAAGCACAAGAAGTTATCGGTCAAGAATTAAAGATTCCTACTGCCAAAGTTTATGGGGTGGTCTCTTTCTACTCTTTTTTCACCATGATTCCCAAAGGGCGTTTTCCTGTATCTATTTGTATGGGTACTGCTTGTTATGTGCGTGGTGCAGAACGTATCTTAGATGAATTGAAACACCAATTGGAGTTAAATGTAGGAGAAACTAGCGCAGACGGTTTGTTCTCGTTAGCCTCTTTACGCTGCGTGGGCGCCTGCGGGCTCGCACCAGTTGTGCTGGTAGGCGATAAAGTGTATGGCCGCCTCGCTCCCGACGATGTGAAAAATATGGTGGACGAATATAAGGATATGAGAGGTGCGGTATGAAAAAATTAACCTCTTTCATCCTTTTCGCATTCCTATGTTCTCGTATCCTGGCAATTACGCCACCCGACGAAGGAATGTGGCTCCCGATGTTCATTAAAGACTATAATTATGAACAAATGCAGAAATTAGGGCTAAAACTTACAGAAGAGCAGCTCTACGATATTAACAACTCTTCGCTCAAGGATGCTATTGTTCAACTTGGAGGAGGATTTTGTACCGGCGAAATGATATCAAAAAATGGTTTGATGCTCACCAACCACCACTGCGGATACCAGTTTATTGTTAAGCATTCTACCGAAGAGAACGACTACTTGAAAAACGGCTTCTGGGCTATGTCGAAAGAAGAAGAATTGCCCAATGAAGGTTTCTATGTCTCTTTTTTAGTGCGAATGGAAAATGTTACAGGAGTGGTTTTAGACAGCATTAAAGAGGGGATTTCTGAAACAGCACAGAATAAAGCCATAGAAAAAACTATTAATAAACTAAAAAAAGATAATTCGGAAAACGGAAAGTACACTGTAGAAGTTAAGCCGTTTTATGAAGGAAACGAGTATTACATGTTTGTATATATCAACTACAAAGATGTTCGTTTAGTGGGTGCTCCCCCCTCCGGAATAGGAAAGTTTGGCGGCGATACCGATAATTGGATGTGGCCCCGACATACCGGCGATTTCTCGCTCTTCCGAATCTATACCGCACCCGATGGTTCTCCTGCAAAATACGCCGAAGAAAATATACCTCTGCAACCCAAACATTTTCTGCCTGTTAACATTCAAGGTATTGATAAAGGAGACTATGCGATGATTTGGGGATATCCGGGAACTACGGAGCGTTTTATGACCTCTCACGAAGTGCTTGCCACGATGAATATAATAAATCCACCCCTTGTTAAAGCCTGTGATGTCATTCTGCCCGTAATTAACGAATCAATCAATGCGAGTGATAAAGTGAGATTGCTGTATGCCAACGACTTCGCCAGTTATGCAAATCTGTGGAAAATGAAAAAAGGAGAAACTCTCAGCCTCGCTAAACTTAAAGTGGCAGAACAAAAAGTGGCGCAGGAAGTAGTGTTGCAGGAGTGGATAATACAGGATAGTACACGAATTAATAAATATGGGGAAACTTTGTCTGAAATTGAACAAATTTGCAGCAAACTTCAACTCATGCAAATGAAATGTCTGATGTATGCTAATATGTCTATTATGACTTCTAAAACTTTATTATTTCAATTACGAACTAATATGAAACCCGGAAAAGATGAAAAGAAGTTTTCTCCGGAAAAAATTGAAAAATTCAACAACGCAATTGCAGCCCATAAAAATAATACAGATTCACAAACAGAGGCACAAATTCTTCTATCTGTTCTTAAATTGATGAATACACTCCCCGAAGAAAACCAACCCGTTATTTTTGAACACATTAACAGTAACTATAATGGTGACATCGGTGCTTTTGTGAAAGCAATTACTGAAAAATCAATTTTCTTCTCCGACGCAAACCTCCAAAAATACCTTCAAAAACCCACTGCAAAAATTTATGATAATGATCCATTGATAAAATTATATCAGTCTCTTCTTTCAATGCTTATGTCGAATCAAGCGGCATATTCAGGCTATCTCAACAAACTCTCATCTGTGCGACAGAAATATCTTGCAGCAATTAAAGAGATGGAAGCGGAAAAGGTATTATATCCCGATGCTAATTCTACGTTGCGGGTTACTTATGGTCAAGTGCTTGATTATTATCCGCAAGAAGCAGTATATTACGATTGGTTTACCACCGCCGAAGGTATTTTGGCTAAAGAGATACCCGATGACCCCGAATTTGAAGTTCCTGCCAAGCTGAAAGAACTTATTTTGGCCAAAGACTACGGCAGATATGGTAGAAATGGTGTTCTAAATGTGTGTTTTTTAACGAACAACGATATTACCGGCGGCAACTCCGGAAGTCCCGTTATTAACGCTAAAGGCGAACTCATCGGCTGTGCGTTTGATGGTAATTGGGAAGCGATGAGCAGTAATATAATTTACAATCCCGAATTACAGCGTTGCATCAACGTTGACATTCGTTTTGTGTTGTTTGTTATTGACAAACTGGGCGGTGCAGAGTATCTGTTGGATGAAATGACTGTAATAGAGTAATTGTTGGGAATTTATTATCCCAAATGGAGTTTGTGCCCCATTTTGTCCTGTTTGGTTTTCAGGTATTTATAGTTGTCGCATTTGGGGTCAATAATTATAGGAATGGTTGAAACTATTTCTATTCCATGTCCGCTGAGCCCCACCCGTTTTGCAGGGTTATTAGTGATGAGTTGAATTTTTGTGGCATCTAAATCGCGGAGGATTTGTGCACCCACGCCGTAGTCTCGTTCATCGGCACGGAAGCCAAGTTCTAAATTTGCCTCCACCGTATCCATCCCAAGTTCTTGTAAATGATAAGCTTTCAATTTGTTTGCCAAACCAATTCCCCTACCCTCCTGCGCCATATAGAGCACCAATCCCTTTCCTTTTTCTTCAATCATTTTTAAGGCGGTATGAAGTTGGTCACCACAATCGCACCGAAGAGAGCCCAGTATGTCCCCTGTAACACAAGAGGAGTGCACACGTACCATAATCTCCTCATCCTTATTCCATTCTCCCTTTTTAAGTGCCAAATGGGTTAACTGGTTGTTTAACTGCGTGTAGGCAATCAAATTAAAAGTTCCCCATCTTGTAGGCAGGGTTACCTCTGCTTCTTTTTGAATTAATTTTTCGGTTTTTATTCGGTATGCAATTAAATCTTGAATAGAAATAACCTTTATATCAAATTGTTTGGCAATTTTCATAAGTTCGGGTAGCCGTGCCATTGTACCGTCATCATTAATAATCTCGATGAGCGCTCCGGCTGGATAGAGTCCTGCGAGTCGTGCCAAATCCACTGTGGCTTCGGTATGTCCTGCGCGCACCAAAACGCCGCCGTCTCGTGCCCGCAACGGATTAATATGTCCCGGACGACCAAAGTTTTCGGGTTTCATCGTCTTGTCGGTAAGCGCTTTGATAGTGGCAGCCCTGTCGTGCATAGAAACACCTGTAGAACAGCCATTTCCGAGCAAATCAATAGTAACAGTAAAAGGTGTTCCGTGTAAAGAGGTGTTACTTAAAACCTGCATTTCAAGGTTCAATTCCTTGCATCTCTCTTCGGTGATAGGGGTACATAAAACACCACGACCGTGGTGAAGCATAAAATTTACCTTTTCGAGTGTAATTTTTTCCGCGGCAATGATAAAATCCCCTTCATTCTCACGGTCTTCATCATCAACCACAATCAAAAACTTCCCTGCCTTAAAATCTTCAAGGGCTTCTTCTATTCTATTTAGTTTGATTTCCATACCTTTGTTAAGATTACAACTGTTAAAACAGTCTGATAATAAGTGGGCGCGAAAATAGGATTTTTTACCATTTTCAGATTGGCTCTGGACTAACGGGTAGGGCGAAATTGGTTAAAAATTAGTTTGAGGCGTTATGAATGGGATTCCTCGCTACGCTCGGAATGACAGCACAATTTTGCTATATGGGAGGGGCGGAAAATGCGGCGGCGGCATTTCGACAGGCTCAAT
>JAIRVY010000040.1 GCA_031253655.1 Bacteroidales bacterium | reverse complement strand
ATGAAATTTCCATGAGTTTAATAAAATACTAAACACACCAAGCGAAATGAATATTTGGCATTTTTGCAGCAAAAACTGCAAAAATGAAAGAGATAGGATTTACGCAAATGGTGTCCGTAGGTTGCGGTATAGACGTACATCAAAAACAAATAACCGCAAGTATTCGCAAAAGCAGCGATGAAGTAGAGACTCGCGAATTTGAAGCCTACACAAGTTCTTTGACAAGTTTGAGAGAATGGTGCAAAACCGAGGGCGTTACTCATGTAGTGATGGAGAGTACCGGTGTTTATTGGAAGCCTGTATTCAATATTTTGGAAGAAGATTTTGAAGTCATCTTGGTCAACGCTCGTCATGTAAAGAATGTTCCGGGTCATAAGACAGATAAAAAAGACAGTCGCTGGTTAAGCAAATTACTGTTAAGTGGGTTATTGAAGGGTAGTTTTATTCCTCCGCGGGATATACGTGAGTTGCGCGATTTGGTTCGTTACCGCAAGAAAGTAGTGGGACAGATAGCGAGTGAAAAAAATCGGATTATCAAGGTTTTGGAAGATGCCAATATCAAGTTGTCAAGTGTGTTAAAGGTAGATGGCGCAGTAGGGACAAAGGTAATTAACGACTTGTTAAGCGGCGAAACCTCTGCCGAGCAATTGTCTCGACATTATCACGGTAAGCAAAAAGTAAGCAAGGCTGAATTTCGTAGGGCATTAGAAGGTCGTATAACAGAACACCACAAATTGATGCTGCGTATTCACAAAGACAGCATATCAGATAAAGAAGCGCAATTGGAGCGTTTGGATAATGCTATAGACAAAGCCACAGAAGCCTATCGTTTAGAAATTGATTTACTGGATACTATACCCGGTATTGGCAAAGAGAGCGCAATAAGTATTATTAGTGAAATCGGCGTTGATATGAGCCGGTTTCCAAATGAAGTACATTTGAGCAGTTGGGCGGGTATGAGTCCGGGAAATTGTGAAACAGGCGGTAAAAAAAAAACGTAAAAACAGTACATGGCAACAGCCATTTACAAAGTACATTGGTAGAATGTGCTTGGGCTGCTTCCCGGAAAAAAGAGAGTTATCTAAAACGAAAATATGAAAGTTTAGCTGGCAGACGTGGTAAAAAGAAAGCGTTAGTTGCCGTTGGGCACAAAATTATTATTGCTGTTTATCACGTTATTAAAAATATAGAAGCATACCAAGAACCCGTTTTACATGACAATAATCGTAGAAAACAGAAGAAAGAAATGAAATATCATTTGAGAAAGTTAAAAGATTTAGGTATTGAAATCAATGAAACAGAAGGTCGTTTTTTTACTGAAGCCAAAAATGTGCTCGAGTATGAAATTGACACAATCCGCATAAGGCGGGTATCAGTTTAAGCACCAAGCGATGTTACCATCTCTGATTTTGTCAGAGAGGAGTACGAACATGAAAATTTATTCTCTTAAACGCTTTTGTTAATTTATTGATTTATAAACATTTTAAAAATTATATTCACATGAAAAAAATTTTATTTATTTTAATAGCAACTGCTATTTATTTAAATTCATTTAGCCAATTCAAAGTTTATTCTTATGGAATGGTTGACATTACTACACAAACCCAAGATTGGTGGCCTGGTTTGAAAGTAACAGTTGCTACCTATAATTCTACTGCATATAATTTGTGGTACAATGGCTCTGGCAGGTTTTTCGCACACGCTTCAGGGTACATCTGGTGTGAAAAAGGGGGGTATTTTGGTTCTGATATTTCACTCAAAGAAAATATTAGACCTATTGAAAACGCTTTACAAAAAGTACTCAACCTAAATGGCGTAAGATTCCAATATAAAGAGAGATCAGGAGAAGAAGAAAATCCTAATAATCCTGAACATTTTCGTTTAGGATTTATTGCACAAGAGGTTGAAATAGTTTTTCCGGAAGTAATAAAAAATATGCCGGATGGCAAAAAAGCTATGTCTTATACCGATCTGATTGCAGTATTAGTTGAAGCAATCAAAGCGCAGCAAGCTCAAATAGAAGATTTGCAAATGATGGTTGCAACATATTGCAAACAAAACCCCGACCTCACTCCGCCAACAAATTTTCTTAATAACAATGATGGGGCAGATGAAGGAATTGGGGCATCATCTGTCGATGAAAATACTCTTCAAGGTATAGAAAATGCAAAGTTATTTCAAAATTTACCTAATCCTTTCTCAATGAACACAGAAATTCGCTTTGAGATTCCCTATAATACTACTTCGGCAAAACTGCTTATTCACGATATGCAAGGAACAGAAATCAAATCTTATAATATTATTAGAGGGGTTGGAAGTGTTGTCATCCAAGGCTCTGAATTACAGGCAGGAATGTATATGTACACTCTATTGGTCAATAACAAGATTGTGGATACCAAGAAAATGATTTTAGCAAAATAATTTATTTATTAAAAAATGGATATTATAAAACCTCAACCTTTTCTTTATTGTTTATTAATAATTTTTTTTCTTCTTTCAGCATGTAAGGAAAAAGTAACCGATATATTTCTTAATAAAAATATACTTGAACTTGTATCCGGCGAAACGGAAACTCTAATTGCCACTGTGTACCCTAAAGATGCTGCCTATAAAAAAATAATATGGGAAAGCAGTAATCCTGCTGTGGCAATAGTTACCGAAAATGGGCTGGTAATTGCGATAAATGATGGTAGTGCCATCATTACGGTAACTACGGATGGTGGAGGCAAAACTGCCACTTGCTCTGTTAAAATAGATTACCGTTTTAAATGGACAGGTGAATATGAGGGCATACACTTGCAGAGAATAGGACCAGGTCCAATTGAGCCTACTTTACCATTTGATACTTTTCCATGCAGTATTTATGTAACACTTCGACCGCCATGTGTAGAACCTCCAAATCCATGGTGTGATTCTTTTGTTATTATTGAATTCTTATCTCCAGCAAAATTACCATTTACAAACCATTCTTTTCAGGTAGATTGCTGTAATGGTCTTTTAACGAGTTCGAAGTGGTGCTGGGGCCATTTTTATAAAGATAGCATCTATGTAAAACAGTTAGAGCCTAGTGTTGATATGGATAGCGTATCTGAAAATCACTTGTATGCAAAAAAAAATAAGAAATTATGAAACACCCATGATAGCAAAAAAACACTTACGAGCATGAAAAGTTAGGCTAACGCATATTTTTGCGGCTCATTATAACCCAAAAATATGTAGTTATGGAAAGAGAACAAGTACACTTTGAACAAGTGATTGCACGCGGATGCGGCATAGATGTTCACAAAAAAACGGTGGTGCCCACCATAAAAGGGAGCGGTCTTAAGAAAGAAACGCGCGAGTTTTCGACCTTTACAAGTTCTTTGACAGAATTGAAAGAATGGTTGTTATTCAACAAAATCATCCATGTTGCTATGGAGAGCACCGGCGTTTATTGGAAACCTGTTTACAAAGTATTGGAGCCGAGTGGTCTTACTGTCTGAATTGTTAATGCCCGCCACATCAAGTATGTACCCGGGTATAAGACAGATAAGCGAGATAGTGCATGGATTTGCAAATTGTTGTTGGCGGGTTTATTAAAACCAAGTTACCTTCCTGCCAAAACGCAGCGTGAATTACGAGATTTAACCCGGTATCGAGTAAAATTAATTCAACAAATCGCTTCAGAGAAGAATCGGATTATTCGTTTTTTGGAGGAAAGCAATGTGAAATTATCAAGTGTTCTGAGCGACATCCTAGGCATAGTAGCCACCAAACTTATTAACTTACTGTGTGAAGGCAAATCTATAACAATGACAGATATTGATAATGTCTATCACCACAAACTCCAGTGTACTAAAGAAGAGTTGTATGAAGCATGTAATGGGGTTATGAGCGAGAACACAATAATGCTTTTGGGTATTATTCGTAAAAACATTGCTCATACGCAAACCTTGATAGAATCCATAAACCAACGTATAAAATCCTGTTTGTCTGAATATTAGAATGTGATAGAGTTGCTCAAGGGAGTTCCTGGTTTCAATCAGAAAACAGTAGAAGATTTAGTAGCTGAAATCGGTTTTGATATGAGCGTATTTCCTACAGAGAAGCATTTGGCATCGTGGTCGGGCATGTCGCCCGGAAACAATGAGAGTGGCGGTAAAAAAAAAAGTGGACGAATTACCCACGGAAACAAACAAGTAAAGAGAACATTAACCGAATCTGCATGGGCAGCCACCCGTACTAAAAAAACGTTTTATTCAGCAAGGTATCATAGATTAGCCGCACGCAGGGGCAAAAAAAGAGCCCTGATAGCCATAGAACATTCGCTCCGCAAGTCGGCTTACCACATCCTGAAAGAAAACGTACCTTATAAAGAGTTGGGATACGATTACCTGAACGACAAAATAGAAGCAAAAAGAAAGAAATACTTGAAGAAAGAGTTAGAAAAACTGGGATATCAAGTACAACTTTCTGCTCTTGATGTAACAAAGGTTGTATCTTAAAAAATAGAAAAACAAAGGTCGATTTTTACTGATGTAAGTTTTAAAAGGGCAACTAAGTCGATTATGAAACTGACTTCAACAGCTAAGCACCTACGACTGTATCGCAAGAGTACGAGTATGAAATTTTAATCTCTTTTAGCTGCATTTTTAATAATAACAACCAACCGTTTATTCGATAAACGGGCTTTCAATATTGTCCAAAATATAATCAACAAAAATATAAATATATGATATTTAACAGTTTAAAAAAATCAACAAATTTAAAACTTTACGTATGAAAAAAGAAATAATGCTGATAGTTACATTACTATTAATAATTTTTGCACTACATTCTCAAACTCCCAGCGAGGATCCCAAACATTATGTACTTGATACCTACGAAGATTTTAATTCGTTTAATTCAAATTTATGGAATAAAGTGCCTCATTCAACATGGGGACTGGAAACATACAATGCCAATAATGCTACAGTTTCCGGAGGAGTACTTACACTTAAATGTGAGAAAGTAGGGAACAGTTATATTTCGGGTGGGATTGACACTCAGGGTAAAAGATATTTTTCATACGGTTATTTTGAAATTGAAATCAAAACCCCTGCCAGCGGAAATAGAGGACCATGGGGTGGATGGTGGATGTTTTCCGGAGCCGGCGAGGGATGGAATGAGATTGATATGTTTGAGCCGGGGGGTATGGATAATTATCATGGAACACAATTTCATAGCAATGCCCATGTAAGACGTAATGGCATTATTAGTAGTTGGGGTAATGGTGATAATAATAAGTTTACAGGTTATCCAAATTTATCTGCTAACTTTAATAAGTTTGCCCTCATTTGGACCCCGCAATATATTCAAGTTCTGTTCAATGGAAATTTTGTATTTCAGATTTTAGAATCTAAGTATGTATCATCGTATCCAATGTGCATGATGCTTACTTTTCAAATTTCTAAAGATGAACCCCCCAATGCTTCTACGACATTTCCACTTTATTGGCAATTTAAGAATTTTAAGTATTATCGTTTAAAGACAGATTGTGCAAACGGTATAACACAAACTAATATTAATTTTGCCGGACGTAGCGACTATAAAGTTCAAAAATTTTACTCTTTAACTAATACTACGGTCCCTAATAATTCAAATGTGGTAATTAGAGCAACTGATTATATTGAATTTAAAGGAGAATTTACTGTACCATTGGGAAGCACATTTACGGCAACCACACACTGTAACACATGCCCCAATTAATAGAATTCCACCATTTTAATAATTTAAGATATCACAAATACAAATTAATAATTTAAAAAAATGAAAAAAATAGAATTAAATCTTTTCGCGACAGGCAAAAGTCTGCAAAAAGTCCTGTTAATATGCAGGATGATGATAGTTTTTGCCTTTTTGAGCTTACTTACAATGTGCATAACTCCTCAAACCTGCGACACTGAACCATGCGACCCTCAACCCTATGACCCTCAAGTTTACGATACTTTTTCAGTGCAGGTTATAAATAATCTAATTATAAAAAATGGTTTAAAAGCAACTACTAATGATCCGGAATCATGGACCGGGTTTGTAGTGTGGACACAAAAAACACCAAAGAAGATTGAAAATTTGTATATAGAGCAGAGTAATTTGAAAGGAAGCGCTTCGTTTGCAGGATTAAAAAAAATGATTGCTCTCTCATGTTCTGCAAACGAACTAACCGGACTTGACGTAACAGGCTGTGAACAATTGTCATATTTGTTTTGTGAATACAACAAACTAACCCAACTAGACGTAACAAGCTGCCCAAAGTTGGGACTTTTGCATTGTTATAACAACACACTTCATACGCTTCGTGTGAAAGGATGTGTGAATTTGAATTATTTGCATTGTACCAGTAATTGCTTAACCGAACTAGATTTATCCGGGTTAGAAAAGTTGCGTGATTATTATGCACGCAACCAAAATGTATCGCTCACCTTATATAAAAATAAAACAGGTGAATACACTTTCCCGATTTTTTTAAACAATCCCACTTTTGGAAATACTTCTATAAGTTACTCAGAAGGTATTCTAATAAGCAAAGATAATACTGTTTCTAGTACTACATTTGCAGTGCAAACCAATTTAGAAGATAGACAGTTGAGTGGTTATATGAGATTTACCTATTCTGATATTGTAAAACATTAGAGTATGGACAGGAAATTATTATTTAAAATAATTCTATTAACGGGTGTATTATGTGCCGGTTTTTCAATATTTGCTCAAACTCCCTACAATATTGTAATGAACATTTATGATGATCCGAAAACCAAAATGGCTTTCAATTGGTTTACTACTAGTAATACCACCGGCGAACAAATACAAATTTCGATAGGTACTGGCGCATTTACGCCATTCATAACTGTTGCATGCAACAGAACAACCACCCCTACAAATGTACATAAGGCAGTGGTTACAGGATTGACACCTAATACTACATACTCATTTCGAGTGGGCAAAGCAGGTTTATGGAGTAGTATTGGTACTTTTACTACTGCAAAAGATAATAAAGACGACTTTTCATTTATCTATGTTACAGACTCACAAATTGGAAATAATATTAATATGTTAACAACTAATGCTCAAGCAGCATTTACCAAATATCCGAATACTAGATTTTGGTTGCATTGCGGTGACTTGACATCGTATGGCGATTCTCTAAACCATTGGAATCGTTTTTTTGAAAAACAGCAGAATTATTTTTACCATTTTCCCTTTGCACCAATTATGGGAAACCATGATGCACAGAGTGTTACTAACTTCAAGCAACATTTAAATTTACACTGTCCCTCATTCGACTCGTTTGGCAGTACCTATACTTTCATTTATGGCGATGCCCAATTCTTTGCCATAAATAGTGAACAATGGATTGGTTATTCTGATATACTTAATTCCGCATATATTACTGCTTTAAAAAATTGGATGAGTACTGAAGTAGCCGCTCACCAGGATATTAAATGGCGTATTGTGTATTACCACAAAAGCATTTATACTGGTGCTTATGAAGAGCAAAACGAGCCTCGTTGCGCTGTTTGGCACAATGCGATGGCTCCTTTCTTCGATGATTTAAACATAGATCTCGCTTTGCAAGGGCACTCTCATATTTATGATGTAATTGGACCCGTGTATAATATTAATACAGTTCAGGGTTCTGTAAGCGGCGTTTCTACAGTTAATGAGGTTTTTCCTAAAAATGCAAGTAGTAAGTCCGGTGGTTTCTTTAGCGTACAAAAAGGAACTTTGTATTTCACAAACGGCACTTTTGGTAATTCTTTTTTTTATCCCTTTCTCTTAACTGTAATGCCCGGCAGTGCCTTTCCTTTCATTCCGCATTATTATTCTCTTATGACTGGTCGCTATGGGCAAACCAGCAAATCTACCTACAGCAATATATCTGTTTCAACAAGTAGCATTACCATTTCCACTTATGAAGTAATTGACAGTACTACCAGTCAACTTTTAGACCAAATAATGTTAGTAAAATATTGTGCTACCACGACCGATGAACCCGGTTCTCAAGTTATAGCTACTTCACAAACGTGGAATACAAACAAAACCATCACCAATAATATAGTCGTCCCTTTAGGTGTAACTTTAACAATTACTGCCACTGCATTTTTTTCAACCTACAAAATAACAGTTAAATGTGGTGGTAAATTAGTTGTGTCCGGTGGCACTATTGATGATGGAAATGTAATAATACAAGGTGGGGGAAAGCTTATTTTATCAAATAATGGAATAATATCGTTGGGTAATTATGATAATTTGGAAATACATTTAGGTGCAGAATATGATGTGGGTTTAGGCGAGATATTATTGAAATAGCGAAAGCACATTTTTCTTGTTTTATAGGATAGCATAGTGGGAAGGCTGCTACTGCGACCCAACGCGCATATTACCAACTCCCCTTTCTCAGAGGTTCCTGGATTTGCGACTACCCCGATGCCGAAAACTACTTATCGCTCTTCTACTCAAAAAACCTGCAACCTCACGGTTCAAACTATACCCACTATATTAATCCCGACTTTGAT
>JAIRVY010000167.1 GCA_031253655.1 Bacteroidales bacterium | reverse complement strand
TGGCGTCGTTGTCATTCCGAGCGTAGCGAGGAATCCCTTCCCTACCGGTGGCCGCGTTGTCATTCCGAGCGCAGCGAGGAATCCCTTCCCTACCGGTGGCCGCGTTGTCATTCCGAGCGTAGCGAGGAATCCCATTCATAACGCCTCAAACTAATTTTTAACCATTTTTAACCGTCTTTGTGAAATTTTAAAAAAATCATGTTAATTCGCTGTCTTATTTCATATAAATGAAAAGGCAATATTTTATACTCTTTTTCTTTTCTCCTCTACTTGTATTTTCGCAATCGATTATTACTTTGGAAGAGTGTCAAAAATGGGCAATTTGCCAATCTTCTGCCAGTGTACAAAAAGAATTGAATACGCAACTGCTTAAAGTTAAGTTAGATGACGCTGCCTCCCACATGTATCCATCTTTGGAAATTAATGGTGCCATCAGTTACCAGTCTAAAACGCCACTCCTTTCATCCGGCGATATTATTCCTCGCGACCACTATGGCATCTATCTGGATTTTGAACAAGTGCTGTATTCCGGTTCAAAATTCAAATATGGAAGGCAATATGAGAGAATGATGAATAAATCGGAAATTGACAAGTTAGACCTTTCCATTTATGAATTAAAAGAAAGAATAATTACCATTTATTTAAATCTGCTGATTTTAGACAAACAAATCTCCCTACTGTCTAGTGTAGAAAATACGATTAATGAGCAATTGTCACAACTCAATAAACTGCTTTCCGGTGGCGTTGTTTATGGAAATACAGTTGCCCAGTTAGAATTAGAAGCGCTAAAAATTGAACAGCAAAAAGGGGAATTAGTCTCCACCAAAGAATCATTAATTGCCTCTTTGTCAATCATTACCGGAAAAGACTTGCATCAGGCTACTTTTGTGGTGCCTACCGCTCCGAAAATTGAAAAAAACAGCTCCTCGTCAAGATTAGAATTTTCAATTTTCGAATATAGTAAGAAAGGACTGGATTATCAACGAAAATTCTATCTTTCGAATAGTTTGCCCAGCTTCACTTTTTTTGCATCGGGTGGCTACGGAAGACCCTCATTTAACATTTTTTCAAATACATTTCAATGGAACTATATTTTGGGTATCAAATTTAATATTCCTGTAATAACCTGGGCAAAAACAATGGGTGTGGGAAATATTATTAATCTACAAAAGAAGATATTAGAGAGTAGGGAACGAGATTTCGAAAAATCTAATCAGATTACCATTGAGGAAAAGTGGAATGAAATTCAAAAGATTGAAAACCTTTTGGTATTAGATAAACAGATTACAAAAAAATATGAATCAATAACTGAAACTTCTAAAGTACAGTTGCTTAACGGAATGATTACTGCATACGATTTTATTAAACAACAAAACGATGAATTGCAATCGCTCATCAATCAAGAGGTTCATTTAATGCAATTATTAAAAGCAAAATTCGAGTTTTTAGCGTTGAAAGGAGAACTCTGATGAAGTGCTTAGCTCTTTTTTTCTGCCTGTTTTTATATTTTCTTAGCACCCTTAATGCACAAAACAAATATCCCAATGTGCAATATAATGAAGATTTACAGCAAGTTTATATTTTCATTGAGAGAAGTCCGGCAGTAAAAATTGTTTCAGATTTTTTTTCCTTTAATCCTGAAATGATTATTGCAAGAAATGCCTCAATAGTAATATATTTGAAATCCGACTCTATTTATCATCCCTCAGCGGATATAAACTATAACCCTTTTACGCAGGAATTTTGGATTTCAAGAAATATGAAAGGTATTGGCAGAGCACCGTTTTTTGACTCCTATCATAAATTAGAAATTAAGGCAGACGTTCTCTATTGGAAAATGAACACTCCCCGGCTTGAATTTCGGAAAACTTTGTTTTCAAATTTAGATAGCCCTGCCCTTTTCTGTTCACAAGATTATTTTGACCCCGAATTTGTACGACTTAATAAAGGACAAAACAATAAAAACCCGATGCTGCAACTTTGGGAACTGTTTAAAAGTAACGGATTTCAACCTCTTTCATTGCAGCAGGTAACTCGGGCATATAAAAGGTCTTATCCTGATATTTTGGTACTTTTGATTGATTATTCCGTTCAAGGTTTCATAGAATATGACGAAAAACGTGAGATAATTTATTATAAAAATAAGTTGTCACATTACCTGAACAACGATGCAAAAAGACGAGATTACGACAATCTCTGCTGGGAATCGAAATCTCATTACGCAACATTAAATATGGACAATTTTGACCTGAATATTTACGATTGCGAGTCTTTTATGTTAAGCAACGCCCATATTGTTAAAGCATTTCCAGCCAATAAGATTGTTACAGTTAAGAAAAACAGAAATTTACAATTCTCCGGTGTGATTGTTGCCGGATTGTTCGATTTTATTGCACGTGATTGTACTTTTGATTATGACAAATTCCAGCTGACTACTTTTCAAATCGATTCGATGATTATTTATGTGAGAGATAAAACAAAACCCAAAGATATTTATGGCGAATACCCTATTGTTCAAGTGAAAAATGTAGTGGAAGATATTTCCGGAACTATGTATATTGACGACCCAAAAAACAAAAGCGGAAATAAAGTGCTTCCAAATTATCCAATTTTTGAAAGTAGAGAAGGGGGAAAAGTGTTTTTTGACCAGCCGTTTATACTAAATGGCGAATATAAGAGAGAGCGTTTTTATTTTATGATCGATTATTTTGTCATTAATAACTTAGACAATTTTAACATAGCAGAGACAAAAATTCCGGGCAGGTTGGTATCCGGAGGCATTTTTCCCGATATTCACGAGCCCCTTAAGCTTCAAGCCGACAACTCTCTCGGTTTTATTCATTTAACCGACACTTCCGGCATTACTATGTATGGTGAAGCCGCACAGTATATTCATGCTATAGATTTATCGAACAAAGGATTACGCGGAAAAGGTAGAATTAACTACCTATCTTCTACTTTAGAAAGCGACAGCCTTGTATTCTACCTCCAATCCGTTAGGGGAGAAGTAAACAGTTTTGAAACAAAACCCTTATTTAATAACGTTGAATATCCTGTTACTTCTGTACGACACGCAAAGTTTGTTTTTGAACCTTATAATGATAGAATGTCTGTTACCTCTTTGAAAACAAAGTTTGATATTTTTAACGAAAGCAAATTTGACGGAACTTTAACTGTAACATCGGAAAATATGAATGGAAATGGCACTCTGAATTTTAGAAGAGCAGAATTGATATCTAAAGAGATGATATTTAAACACCATAAAGTAGAAGCAGAAAAATCTACTTTGAAAATTTTTGATGGTAATAATGAAAAACAATATGCTTTTACAGCAACCAATTACAATGCAATAATTGATTTGAACAGACGAACAGGGGAGTTTCGGAATGAAAATTTTTCGGAAGTTAGTTTTATTAATATTGGGTATAAAACAAATGTGAAAGAATTTACCTGGACACATATTGATAAAAATCTACTTCGATTTCATTGGGATGACCCATCCGGTAATATCCCGATTAATGAGACCCCTGCACGTGAGTTGGTTAAGATAAATAGTGCCGGCAATCTTCTTTCAACCATAGAACGAGGTAGAGGAGAAATCAGTTTTAATCTAAAATCTTTGGATTATAATTTTGACGAACAAACACTTGTGGCACAAGGCGTACGTTTTATCCCAATAGGAGATGCCGCTATAATACCACACAACGGAGTTGTTAGTATTTCCGAAAATGCTGAGTATGCCCAGCTCAGTAATGCGCGAATTGTTGCTTCAAGAGAGAAAATGTATCACGAATTATACAACTGTTTTGTGAAAATTGGTAATGGGAATGACTTTAAAGGTAGTGGTTACTACGATTATGTGGATAGTTACAACACCAAGCAAGCCCTGCGTTTTGACACGGTTTGGTATTTTAGATGTACCAGGGGAAAAGCGACAGTTAAACCGGAAACAGAGTTTACTCTAAGTCCCTATTTTGGTTTTTCAGGAATAGTTGATCTCAGTAGCATCAATGAGTTTCTTAGTTTTTCAGGCGGGTTAACTTTTCTACATTCTTGCGACAAAAAAAGTACAGCACCCCTAAGAATTAACCAACAGATAGATCCGAAAAATATTCTTATTGAACTTAATGACAAATCGCGAGATGTAAACGATAGAAAGGCTACAGTGGCTATAGCTTCTTCTAATGAAACGGGGAAAATTTACACCCGCTTTGGGGGTGCAAAAGAACAAATTAATGATTCTGAATATATTATATCTTTAGGAGCTATCACTTTCAATAGTGAAAAGCAAGCGTATCAAGCGGCTTCTTTGGAAAAGCTAAATAACCAATCGCTTTCCGGAAATATCATCTCTCTTTATCCTAACAATTGCGTGGCTGTTGGCGAAGGAAATATTGACCTCGGTACAAAATTGGGACGTATCGACTTCAATACACATGGTCGGATAATTAACTATATGCGTTTCGATTCTGCGGTCATGCAATTAACAACTTCTATCGACTTTTTTTTCAATACGGATGCAATGAAAATAATGAATGAATATTTTGCCAATGCGAAAGATGTGAGATTTGTGGATACAAGAACAGATGAGAACTATATGCAGGCATTAATCAATATTTTGGGGCAGGAGGAGTATAATAAGTATGAACGAGAGCGGAGGTCGGGACTTCAATTAGGAAAACTACCCGCGAAATTAGACGTCATGTTCCTTTTTTCCACTTTAAACTTTGAATGGTCTAGCGAAAATGCCTCTTTTGAATCGCAAAAAACGTTACCGATAGTTATCGCAGGCGGAAAAACCGTTTACAAAGAGATTCCGGGAAAAATTGTCGTAGAGAAAAAAGGATCCAGAAACACCCTCTACATATATTTTGAATTGGGAAAAGATTTTTTCTTTTATCAATTTGAAAACAATACCTTGTATGCTTTCTCATCGGATGAAAAGTTTAACACTGCAATATCTAAAACAAAGGCAAAATACAGAAACTTAAGCACTAAAGGGGGAAAAGCGGCTTATACTTACAAAATAGGCAACCGCGGGCAAAAAACAAGATTTACTAAAAAATATTTTTGAGTTAATATGATGAACGGAATAATCACAAAATCAACAGGTTTATGGTATGATGTGCGTACCGGAAAAGGCGAACTCATTCCCTGCAGATTACGTGGAAAATTTAGAATAGATGGCAATAAAAATACAAACCCCGCGGTTGTTGGCGACCACGTTGTTTTTGATTTGGAAAAAGACAACACCGGATATATTACCCAAATTGAAAAAAGAAAAAACTATATCGACAGAAGGTCAACAAAACTCTCAAAAATCAATCATCTTATTGCGGCAAATATTGATCAGGTTTTTTTAGTAGTAACTTTAAAAGAACCAAGAACTTCACTAGGTTTTATAGACAGATTTTTAGTGGCGTGCGAAGGATTTCGCATTCCCGTCTGTATTATTTTCAACAAAATGGATATTTATTTGTCGAAAGAGATTCATAAAATTGATGAACTTTCGCTGATGTACAAATCAGTTGGATATGAAGTAGTTAGAACATCTGTACATAAAAACGATGGATTGACTTTTATTCAACAACAGATGAAAGACAAAGTTTCGCTTTTCAGCGGACATTCCGGCGTGGGCAAATCTGCCATCATAAACGCTATTGACCCCGAGATTAATCTTAAAGTTGGGGAAATATCGCAGTTTCACAGCAAAGGGAAACATACTACCACCTTTGCGCAGATGTTTCCACTTTCGCAAGGCGGTTTTATCATAGATACGCCCGGCATCAAAGAATTTGGGCTTATTCAATATTCAAAAGAGGAGATTAGAGACTATTTTCCTGAAATTCGCCGGTTTAACAACCGATGCCGTTTCAATAACTGTTGCCATAAAAACGAGCCTGACTGTGCCGTAAAAAAAGCTGTACAGGAAGGTAAAATACACACCTCCCGCTATTTGAACTACCTCGCTATATTAGAGGCAGACGATATGAAATTAGCCGACTGGCAATTATTGTAATATTTCTCCCTTGCAATTCATTAAGAATTGTGTATTGGCAGGATCATTTGTAATTATTTCAATAGTTGAATTTTGCATACCTCTCCTATTTCTGGAATTAATAGTAATAGTAAAAGTTCCAAATTCACCTTTCAAAATTTCTGTTTTATCTAAAACTACTGAAAATGCAGAATTTGAAGATTTATAATGACGAATAATTAACGGATTCTTACCTTTGTTAGTAAGTTTAACCTGGATGGAAGGAGTTGAATTTTTTTCAATTTTTCCAAAATCCAATTCTAAAGTTTCCATTTCTGCTTTTGGCGCATCGTTGAGTTGTTTAAGAGTCAATTTTGAAAAATCTTCTTTAATATTGGATTCTACGAAAAGGGTAAGTTTTGGTTCAACTAGATCATCTGTCTGGAAATTAATAATATCTCTAAAGGATCCAATCTCTCCTCTTTTAGAAGCGTCGTACATAAAAACTATCTCTTTTTCTACACCGGGCATTAATTTCACACGAGGAGATGAAATAAAACCTGGCAAATTAATCGCTTCAAAGGAGGATTCTGTATCCATAAAATTCATTACTTGAATGGTGAAGGTCTTATTTTCTGTGTTTAGTAAATCAAGTTTAACATTATTATCTTTTATTCTAACATTTCCGTTTCCGTTTTTATAGCCGGCTGTTTCAAACATTGTGGGGGCTCTTTTCTCAACATTTCCTTTAATATAAATTACATAAGGCGCAGTATTGGCATCCTCATTAAACTTTGGTTCGTTGGTACTTACTTTAATATTTTTATTAAAACTTCCCGGCCGGTTATAAGGGTCATAAGTGGCGTTAATAAATCCTTTTCCCCCCGGCTGAACCGGCGTTTTAGTATAATCGGCTGCAGTACAGCCGCAGCCGGGTTTTACACTGGTTAATAATAAATCTTGATTTCCAATATTAGTAAACTCAAATTTTCCAGTTACTTTTCCGCTCTCTTCCTTCACATTTCCAAAGTCGAAGGTAGTTTTTTCAAATTGGATGGCAGGTTGCGCAAAAAGAGCTATTGCGCCGTAAAACATTACAAAACAGATAAGTTTCTTTTTCATAATAGTAAATTTATGTTGTTAAAATTTTTTATAATCGCGTACAAGACTGTGTAAAAACAGGAAAGTTTATTTTTTTAAATAATATTTCTCATTTTATTTTATCTTGTTTCATTTTGGCGTACCGTAACATTTTCAAAACCCAATCGGGTAGTGGTTTTTCAGGGTTACGGTTGCGTAAATTGAGATAGATTCCCATTTTTTTCAAAATGGGAATTTTGTGTGTTTCCACAAACTCTATCAAGTATCCATCGGGGTCTTCGATGTAAGTAAAATGGCCGGCAGCATCGCCCATCTTAAAAGATTGGGCAACGTTTTTTTGCTTTACAGCACTGTTGGCTGTAAATGGAAATCCAAGTTCCATGCATTTTTTCTCTAATGCGTTCATATTTCTCACATCATAACAAATTTGGATAAACCCGGGGTCACCCCAGCAACGTCCATCATATATTTTGTTGGGTATGTGATTAAGTGCCTGCACTAATTCTATGTACGACTGTCCAAACATTCGGCTGAAGGCACCTTTTCTTTGCTTTGATTCGGTTAACAACACTCTGCGAAATGGTTTATTGCCAGATGGTAATCCTTTTGTATCTATAAAAACGCCGGTCTTATCGGCAAGAATCCTGTCATATTCCAATAAATCTCTGAAAATTACAAGGGTCTTCTCAATATCGGTGCATCCTATTACTGCGCCCACAATTCCGCCTGTTGAACGTTTCTCATCCCTGAAAACGTAACTTTCTTCCACTATCTGAAAGGTATTACCATATCTATCCTCAATGAAAAATGTTTCTTTCTCATCGATAGATTTTGATATTTCGGTTAATATTTTCACATTCTTTTTAGACAGTTCGCGATAGGTCTGTTTCAAATTACGGCTCTTGATTTTTGCAGCAAAACAGCCCAAATCGCCCAATTGCAGTGTAAAATTCGGTTTAAGTGGATTTCTTTCCTGATGATTCCATATTTCGATACCGCCACCGCCTTGCATATTAATGGCTATAACAGCGCGTTTTCGGCGCGGCTTTCCTCCCATATAATGCGCCATAATATCTGCAACACTGTTGTCATCGAGAATTTTGACATCGAAATTAAAAATACCGATGTAATATTTCCACGCTTCCGCTAAATATTCTACCCCAATGCCTATCTGCTGAATGCCTGAGATAATATAATTTTCTTTATTCATAATAGATAGTTTTAATGTTTTTCAAAATCTGACTCAAAACGGGGACAAGAATAGTATATTGGTATTGTATTCGGCGTTTATTAATACAAAATTTCCACTAACTCCTTGTCTTTAACTTGCATTAATCTTGATTTTAGGTTCTCAAAGCCGCCGGAGGGGAGTCTGTTCCAATGAAATTCATAGGATAATGGAGTATATCTTACTTCCTCCGGGTTAAAATCTGCAAAAAAGAGCTCGATAAAATATCGGGTAATATCATATCCCTGATAAGAATAATCGTCCAATAATGCAGGCGTTTCATACAAGAAATAATAATCCGACATAAATTGCTTCACCGCAATATCATCTTCTTTCACAAAATAATTTGTAAAAAAATAGAGATGGGGAAGTTGATAAAAATCCTCTGTTAGTTCTGAAATATTAAGCCATTTTTCAGGTGCAACCAGCACAAAATCAATTCGTTCTTCATTGTTAATGAGAGCATGTACGCCTTGAATAACACGCTCGGTTTTTTCAAAAAGTGCAATAATCAAGTTTTTCCTATTAGCATCAAGGGTAATTGTTAATCGATTTGTTTCTTTAAACCGGATATTATTTTCATTAAAATAGTATTTATATGCCGTCAGTTCGGGACTTGGAACTGAATCTCCCCATAAAACGATTGAATAGTTTTGCTCGTTAGTAAGAAAGATTTTTTCAATAGTTTTCGGACGAGACAAAAACGGAGGTATCAATTTATACACACTTGAATAATTTGCTACAAAATCGTAACGAGTAGAAAAAGGATTTACAATGATAATGTTATGTTTTGTGGCATATTCTGCGGCAATTGGAAAAAGAAAACCATAAAATGGACCGATGATGACATTCACATTCGCCATTAATTCGGAATCATCTAATATTTTTTTTAATGTTTTCTCATCGGCGGTAACATCTCTAACAATAACATTAATCTGTTTATCTGTATTTTCATACTTCTGCAATGCCATTTTTGCCCCCAGCCAAAAACCCATCATTTCAAACTGTCTAATCTGATGAAGTTCAGCTCTTGTCCTAAGAGATAAAGGGTTAACATTTCCTTCATTTAAATGAAACGGCAACAGATAAAGTATAGTAATTTCATTTTTATGTTGGGCATTTCCAATAAGAAATGTAAAATAAAATATCAGAATAAAAGAAAAGATTTTTTTCATTAAAAAATGAATTGTGGCTGCAAAGATAAAATATTAACATTACTATGTAAAAATTCATATATTTTTGTCGCCTTAAAGAAACCAAAATGCAATTCACTAACCCTCTCTTTTTGTTCGGAGTAAGCGCTATCGCTATTCCCATTCTTATTCATCTTTTCAACTTTAGGAGATATAAAACTAGCTATTTTTCCAATGTTAAACTCCTGCAAGAAATATTGCAAAAAACCAAAAGAGAATCTCAGATTCAACATTTGATTGTTTTATTACTACGAATATTGGGTATTACTGCGTTGGCACTTGCTTTTGCCCAACCCTATATTCCCAACAAAAAATATGATAAACAATCAGGTACTATACTCTCCGTTTTTGTGGATAACTCTTTTTCCATGGAAGCGCAGTCGCAAGAATCATCGCTGCTGAATGAAGCTGTTGAAGCTGCTAAGAAAATAGTGAGCGTATTTTCTTATAATGATGAATTTGTGCTAATTACGAATGATTTTAACGCTCAGGAAGCACAAATAATTAATAAAGATGAATTACTGTCGCGGTTGGTAGATATTAACATAATTTCTAATAGCAAAACGTTAGACCAACTATTACATTTTAACCGAAATATTACGGCAAACGCTCCTAAAACTCAAAAATTTGCCTATTTTATTTCCGATTTTCAAAAAAACCAGTATGATTTTTCTTCCCTACTCAAGGATACTACGCTCTTTTCCTTCTTGATACCGGTAGAAAGTAAGGGAATTAATAATGTTTCTATTGACAGTTGCTGGTTCGATTTACCAGTGTATCAAATAGGTTATAATGTGGGGCTTACAGTTCGAATCAGCAACTATAGTAATGATGAGGTGGTAAAACTTCCTTTTAAGTTGTTTATCAATAACGAACAACGCGCTTTGGGGGCTGTTGATATTAAACCCAACAGTTTTACAGATTATACACTTAGTTTTACCATTCAACATTCAGGTATTCAGGCAGGTCTGATAGAAATTTATGATACACCTATCACCTTCGACAACCATTTCTACTTTGTATATGAAGTGAAGTCTGCTGCTTCCATCATTGCGATTCAGGATAAACAGAAGAACAAGTATTTACAAGCGATTTACGGAGCAGATTCCTTATTTCATTACGAATCAATGCACGTGGACAAAATTAATTACAGCGCATTTTCATCGGCACAGTTAATTGTATTAGACCAGTTAGAGACTATTTCTACGGGGTTGGAGGCAGAATTAGAAAAATATGTACAAACCGGAGGCACCTTACTAATTTTTCCGGCAGAAAAAACGGATATTCCGCTATGGAACAGTTTCTTTGCGACCTTGAATGTTCCTAACTACAAAGAACTTCAGAAAAACGAACTCAAATTAGGGAAAATTAACAAAGAGAGTATCTATTTTAAGGGAGCATTGCTAAATAATGTTTCTGAAACTTGGGAAATGCCTACCGTTTCGCAATACTATTCGTTTGAAAATAAAAATGTTCCCGCAGAAGAGATAATTCGTTTGGAAAATAATGCGCCATTCCTTACTGCCTATAATTTCGGTAAGGGCCGTGTAATTTTGTCGGCAGTAGCCATGAATGATTTTTACGGAAACGCACATATTAATGCTTTCTTCTTCATACCATTGCACAATTTGGGACTTATGGGACGACTGAAAAGCCCGTTATTCTATTTTATAGGCAATAATGAAACTGTTTCCATTCCTCAGAAGGCAACAGATTCGGAAGATATTTTTATCATAAAATCGAAAGACAATAACACCGAATTTATTCCCGAGCAGCGCAATATGGGCAATGAAACGCAGATGTTCTTGCATTCTCAAATTCAACAAGCCGGTTTTTATGATGTAATAAAAGGGGGAACTACTTTTACTACTTTGGCTTTTAATTATAAAAGAGATGAATCAAATTTAGAATACTATTCTCTCAAAGAGTTAGAGAAAATAGCAGAAAACTCCCAAGGAAAAATTGAAATGATTTCTTCTCACACAAAAGACCTAACCCGCTCCATTTCCGATAACTTAACAGGGAAACCAATCTGGCGTTATTTTGTAGTGATGGCGTTAATTTGCTTTCTATCAGAGATTTTATTACTAAGATTTTGGGGGAAAGCGAAAATAAAGTAGTTAATTCTCCGGTATTTTCAGAGTATAACTCTTATTGGCAATCACGATGAGTTTTGTGTTTCTTAGCCAAGGATTTAACTCTTTGAGTTGGCGGTATAAAATCTTATTTTTAGTACAGTAAGTTCTCAAGTCTTCTATACTATTACTAATCACGACCTCCTTAAAATCTATGGATTTGTAAAAATCTGTTGAAGTAATTCTAATATTATAGAGTTCCTGATTTTCAAAAATCAATTTGTAAGCTATACAGCGATACACATAACGCGAGGTCTCTTCATTTAACAACAAGTCCCAGTAATTATTTAATTGCTGTTCATTCAATCTTTTAGAGAGTCCGTTTTCGCCCATATTGTACGCGGCTGCCGCCAAAGCCCAGTTTCCAAACTGTTGATAAAGTTTATTTAGATGTTTGCATGCGGCGCGAGTGGCTTTCTCTAAATGATAACGCTCATCCACATTTTCGTTTATTTCTAAACCATAGTTTTTGCCAGTGACTTCCATAAACTGCCAAAAACCCGCCGCTTTTGCCGGCGATAACACATTTTCCAAGTTACTCTCTGCAATACACAAGTATTTTAAATCTAAAGGAACATTTTCTTCAATTAATATTTTTTCGATAATAGGAAAAAAACGGGTGGAACGTTTTAACGTCAATAAAGTTCTGGAATGATTATAGCAATGGTTAATAAGTTCGCGTTCTAAACCTTCTTTTACCCAATAAAGTTGCTGTGGGACCTTCTCGCCGCAAAACTCAATATTTTCAGGAATCGGTGGTACCGCCAACACATTTTCGTAAGCAGATTGGGGATAAATTCCAACTCCACAAAAAATTATCACCAAAAAAAACACTAAAATTCTAATTTTCATTCTATAAACTATTATACTATGCTACTAAGGGTGCTTTTGAAAATAAGGGCTCATGTATTATTTTTTACTTATTATTAATAATTTGTAATTCGTAATTTGTAATTCTTCCTACGTCCATCCAAGAATCTTCATCGTGCAAATATCCTTGAATAAAGTGGTCTTTCGCCAATTCCAAATACAAAGGTGTAAACGAAATTTTTTCGTTCTTCGGTATAAATTCCAATATTTTTTTATTTACCAAATGAATACCGCTGAAAGCCAAATGGGATGGTTTTTCAACATCATAGCATACAATTCTTTCATTTGTATTAGCATTTTCCCATCCGCACAATCTTAGTTCCGGTTCTTCAAATAGTAAATATCTGGAGGTTTGGCGATGGCGCACTGCTAATGTTGCAATTGTAGAGACGTGGCGTGTCGTATTTCTACAAAAACGATTCAAGTCCATATTAGTTATCACATCCACATTATAGAGAAGAATTTGGTCGCTGTGAGTAAAGAAGTGTTCGGCAAATTTCAGTCCGCCGGCAGTATCCATCAGTTTTTCTCTTTCATCGGAAATCTCAATGGTGGCATCAAAGTGATGCTGGTTAATAAACTCAATAATTTGTTCTCCAAAATGATGTACATTTACCACAATATGCGTAATTTCTGCCTCCAATACTTTAAGAATAGCTTGTTCCAATAGCGTCTTTTCCTGATACACAACCAGCGCTTTCGGTTTTATTGCCGTTAACGGATAGAGTCGTGTACCCAATCCGGCTGTAAAAATCATTGCGGAAGTTTTCATAAGAATTAATAAATAAAAGAAATAATATTAATGACGTAATAAATTGTAAATAATATATTCTTTACAAACTATCTTCAACATTTTGTTGCACATCCTTGTGTCCCGGGTAATCCAAAGAATAGTGCAACCCCCTATTCTCTTTTCGGTCAATGGCGTTATTAATAATGAGATACCCTACATTAATCATATTTCTAAGTTCACAAATTTCTGGAATAAGTATAGAATTTTTGTAAAGTTCTTCCGTTTCTTTGTACAACAAAAATAAACGATCCAACGCTCTTTGCAAACGGAGGTTAGAGCGGACAATCCCTACATAGTTCGACATAATTGCCTGCAATTCTTTCTTGGATTGGGTAATTAAAATCATTTCTTCATTGAGTACGGTTCCTGAAGTATCCCATTCGGGAATTTTGTAGCAGATGGGAATATTATTAACTTTTTCTACTGCTTTAACACAAGCTCTGTGAGAAAAGACAAGTGCTTCTAATAATGAGTTGGCTGCCAATCTATTAGCTCCGTGCAGGCCTGTTGAGGCGCACTCTCCAGAAGAATACAGGTTATGGATGGAGGTTTCGCCCCACTCTTCCGTAGCAATTCCGCCGCAAGAATAATGAGCAGCAGGAACTACCGGAATCATATTTTTTGTAATATCAATGCCTATGCTTAAACATTTGGCGTAAATATTAGGGAAATGCTCAAAAATTTCGCTCTCTCTTATTTTTGTGGCATCCAACCATATATGTTCTTTTCCGCTCATTTTCATTTCGTTGTCAATGGCTCGTGCCACAATATCTCTGGGAGCCAATGAACTTCGTTTATCATATTTTTGCATAAACTCCTTATGGTTTTCATCTTTAAGTACCGCACCGGCACCGCGCAGCGCTTCAGTAATTAAAAATGAGGGAGATTCTTTAGGGTTAAATAAAGAAGTAGGATGAAATTGCACAAATTCCATGCCTCGAACTTGTCCTTTGGCGCGATAGACCATCGCAATACCGTCTCCGGTGCAAACCAGTGGGTTGGTAGTATTTCCGTAAACTGTACCGATTCCGCCGGTTGCCATCATAGTAATTTTCGACAATACGGTACGTACTTTCTTGCTGTTTGGGTCGTAAATATATGCACCGTAGCAAGTTATGTCGGAACTTCTTCTACTTACTTCAACGCCGAGATGATGTTGCGTAATAATCTCAACGGTAAAGTGGTTCTCTAATATTTCTATATTTTCATTTTCCTTAGCGGCTATAATCAGTTTTTGTTCAATCTCTTTTCCGGTAATATCTTTATGATGCAACACACGAAATTCCGAGTGCCCCCCCTCTTTGGCAAGGGAGAATTTTCCCGTTTTAGTTTTATCGAAATCCACTCCCCACTCTATCAGTTCCCGCACACGTTCTGATGATTCTCTAATGGTTAATTCCACAATTTTCAGGTCAGAAAGTTCATCACCGGCAATGATTGTATCACGGATATGTTTCTCGTAGGTGTCGGGATGATACAAAACGGCAGCAATTCCGCCCTGCGCGTATTTGGTTGCAGTGTCATCAATATGAGATTTTGTAACCACGCATACTTTTCCGAAGTTTGCGGCTTTCAAGGCGAAACTTAATCCGGCAATTCCAGAACCAATTACCAGAAAATCAACTGTTTTTCGCATATATACCGGTTAAATTGTAATATGCCCCCAACTTTCCCCGGTTCTTATTCGATGCAAAGTCATTTCTGAAACGCCAAATCTCTTGGCAAGTATTTTTAATCTTGTTTTTCGATTTGGGTTTAGAAGTATTTTTTTGATAAGCATAACATCAGTAGAGGTCAATTTGTTACCAATATGAACTCTATTAGCGTGAATACCGGCAAGTTGTTTTTTTCTTGCCTCAATAACGAATGGGCTTTTTTTAGCGTGGTTTAACATCTCTTCTTTAGTTGCCCATTTTAGGTTGTTAATATGGTCGTTTGCTCTATTTCTATCCAAATGCAAAATATAAATCTGCTCATCAGATGTTTTAGGAATAAAGTACTCTGCAACAAGCCTATAATAGAACTTGTGTTTATATTTTTTTCTATTTTTTTTATCACGAGTTAAATACCGCCAAATTCTATAGCCATCTTGTAATGAGCCTTTTATAATTCTTCCCTCATTAATCTCCTCTTTAAAACTTACAAGTCGCCCATAATTCGATATGGCATAACGCAGTTGGAGATGATATTCTAGGGTAATCTCTTTAAAAACCTCTTCTGAATATAGTTTCAACATATTTATAAAACATGGTACGGATTCAACAATTGCTTTCCAATTTCAACCGCTTTTATATTTTCGGGAATTAATCCGTGGTGGCGTGTTGGTAACGATTTTTCCAATCCTTTTTTCAAAAACTCTTCGGTTACTAATGGTTTCAGTTTCAACAAACCACCCAACATAATCATATTAAAAAGTTTAGAAATACCAATTTCGGATGCTTTGTCAGTGCCCGCAACTTGGTAAATATTAATATCTTTTCTTGTGGGATGTGAAGTAATTCCGTTCGGGTCGTAAATCAAAAGTCCGCCCGGTTTTACCGATTTTTCGAACTTATCCATCGATTGTTGATTGAGTATTATTGCCGTGTCAAATTGGTTCAAACACGGGGAACTAATGCGTTCATCGCTAATAATTACGGTAACATTTGAAGTGCCGCCGCGCATTTCAGGACCATAAGAGGGCATCCAACTCACTTCTTTGTTCTGCATAACGCCTGAGTAAGCCAAAATCTTTCCCATGGAAAGAACGCCCTGTCCGCCAAAACCTGCTATAATAATTTCTTCTGTCATAATTTTTTATTTTTTGTATCTACTAAGGGAATCTCAGAAAATAAGGGTTTAATGTATTTTGTTTTTATATATTAATTATTAATTTTCAAATCGCCGAGTGGGTAAAAGAGTAACATATTTTGTTCTAACCACTCGTTTGATTTCACGGGGGGGAGTTTCCAACCGGAATTGCAGTTAGAAACGATTTCCACAAAAGAGGTGCCTTGTTTGAGCTTAATATTTTCAAACGCTTTACGAATTGCTTTTTTACATTTTCGTGCCAGAGCAGGCGTATAAACTGCTTGTCTGGTAACATAAACTGCTCCGGGTAATTGGGCAATAAGTTCTGTTATTTTCAACGGATTACCCATAATATTCAAATCGCGACCGTAGGGCGAGGTGGAGGTTTTCATATCTTTCAGGGTGGTAGGTGCCATTTGCCCTCCGGTCATACCATAAATACCGTTATTAACGAAAAACATAACAATGTTTTCGCCTCGGTTGCAGGCGTGAATGGTTTCTGCGGTTCCAATAGCTGCAAGGTCGCCGTCGCCTTGATACGTGAACACAAAATGTTCGGGATAAAGTCGGTTGATAGCGGTAGCCAAAGCGGGCGCGCGTCCGTGTGCTGCCTGAATACAGTCCACATTAAAGTAGTTATACGCCAACACTGCACAACCTACAGGTGCGACACCAATCGACTTATCCTGAATGTCCATCTCTTCAATTACTTCCGCAATCAAACGATGAATTAATCCGTGCCCACAACCTGGGCAATAGTGCATCACATTGTTCGTTAGCACGGGGGTCTTTTTATAGACCAAATTTTCGGGTTTAATGATTTCTTCTTTTGTCATATTTGTTGTTTTTTCAATTATTTTTGTTAGTGAGGGTATATTGGAACATGCCCTAAAAAAAAATTATAATGTCTTAAGTGCATCTAAAATTTCGCTGGGTGTAGGAACAATGCCGCCGAATCGACCGTAATGTTTCACGGGCACTTTACATTCTACTGCAAGTTTTACATCTTCAATCATTTGACCAGCATTCATCTCAACGCTTAAAATACCTTTCATTTTGGTTCCAACTTCGTGAATAATTTTTGTGGGATATGGCCACAGGGTTATTGGGCGGATAAGTCCTACTTTAATTCCTTCTGCTCTTGCCAACTGCAACACTTTTTGACAGATACGCGCTGAAGAGCCGTACGCCACCAGCAAATATTCGGCATCTTCGCATTGAAATGTCTCGTAGCGTATTTCGTTTTCTTCAACTACCTTATACTTTGCCTGCAAAGTTTTATTAAGTTGCTCTTGTCTCGCAGATTCCAAATACAATGAGGTTACGATATTCCTTTCGCGTAATTTTGTTTTTCCTGTGGCTGCCCACGGGTAGGTTTTTGCTATATATTCCTCTGTCCAGCGTGGTTTGTAATCATCCACAACTACTTTTTCCATCACTTGCCCTATTATCCCGTCTGTAAGTATCATCACCGGTGCTCTGTATTTGAAAGCCAAATCGAAGCCGAGTTCTACAAAGTCATACATTTCCTGTACAGAAGCGGGTGCCAAAGTAATTAATCGGTAGTCGCCGTGCCCGCCGCCTTTTACTGTTTGGAAATAGTCGGCTTGGGAGGGTTGTATAGTTCCCAATCCGGGACCGCCGCGCACCACGTTCACTACCAATGCGGGTAGTTCAGCGCCGGAAATATAGGACAAACCTTCCTGCATCAGACTAATACCTGGACTTGAGGAGGTAGTCATCACTTTTTTGCCTACAGAAGCGCCGCCATACACCATATTGATGGAGGCTACTTCACTTTCGGCTTGCAGTACAACCATTCCTGTATTTTCATAGGGTTTTTCTTTCATCAGATGTTCCAAAATTTCCGATTGCGGCGTAATGGGATAACCGAAGTAACCGTCACAACCACAGCGAATTGCAGCCTCGGCAATCGCTTCGTTTCCTTTCATTAATCTTAATTCTTTCATAATATTTTATTAATTATTTGATTATTAATTTTTTTACTTCATTTCCAATTTTGATAATATAAAAACCTTTCGCAAGACTAGAAATATCAATGCTTGTTATTTCATTATTAATCGCTACTGTTTTCAAAAGTAATCCCTGAACATCGTAAATATGAGCATATCCTCTACTTGAAAAAAGTTTAGAATTCGAAAAACATATTTCAACATAATTATTGGCAGGGTTTGGATAAATTGAAAAATTACCTTTTTCGTATTTATTTTCATTAATTCCAAGCGGAATACTATTTACTGTAAATGTTACCTGATCTTCTAATTCGGAAATAGTTATATCTGAAATATCTAAATCTAAAACATAAGTACCATCTGTAAGGAAAGGCCTAGGATTTGAGGAGACGTTAAATTCAAATCTATCTAAAATTCCAAAATGAGCTCTTGAAATTAACCCTTGCTCATAAGGAGTATTGCTATTGAATCTATAGATATAGACTTCATCAAAAACACCCTTTCCAGGATTATAACCGGCATTCCCAATCCAATTGGTATTAATTCTGTATATTAACAATCCTGTTCCGGGAACCTTGTCAAAGTCATCCTTTCTGTTTCTAAATTCCAATACAAAAAATTGTTTAGGATCGGAAGAAGGAATTTTATATGATACAGGTTCGATACCACTTCCTATGGAATTGAGAGAATAAGTTCCAGGCTGAATCAAAGCGGGTTCATCAAGCCAATTCCCATATTTCCATTTCATATATGCTCCCGATTGTTGAGGCGGATTAGGATTCGATTCCATGATATCCCAATTACCACAGGGAACTAGATCTTTTCCAAAATTGTAATGATATAGATCCGGAAAACCTAATGTGTGCTGCATTTCATGACTAAGTACTGCATTAGTAAAATAGCCTGTGGCGTCTAAAAGCATAAAATTATAATCATATACTCTTTTTTCATTAATATACACTTCTTCGGAGAACAACGACCAACGATGAGGCCAGAGTAAATCAGCCCAAGCAGTTGTAGCTCCTTTGATAACAAAGCAAACATTGTCAACATTACCGTCATTATCATAATCAATATTCAAATCTGCGGGAACAGAACTTGCAATAAATTCAATAGCTCTAACTAATAATAGATGTTCACGTTCAATACGTTCATCCCTATCATCCGGATCATATCCCTCAGGATTTGTTGTTTCGTTATAAGGTTTATAATATGCTCTAGGATAAATGTCTTGGTAAGAAATAATTTGATTTTCATCCGGTTCCGGAAAAAAATGAGATAATATACTAAGTTTTCCGTAGGAGGTAGTTTCAAAATAATTGATCATCGAATTAGAAGTGGTTGTTGTTTGGTTATTATATATACTCTCAATGGTAGTAAAAGGTTTCGTAATCTCTTCCTCATCGGCAAATCGAATGAAGACCACCAGATTATTCATTTTACCTTGATTTCTTGTTGGAGATTTTGAGCGTGGAATATCTTCATGATTAAACCATTGTGCTCTTCTCTCTTGATATTCACGGGCAGAAATTCTAACATAAGGTTTTAGGCCAACATGGGAAGGATTTACAGCGCCGGCAATAAAGTGAGAGGGTACAATCTTATCCCCTTCATAAGTTGCATACATATAATAACCTTGGTTGTTTTGAATGATGGTATAGCCATTTTCATCGTGAAGATAATTATAAAACTCATCCCCAGAGGCATAGATATGTAATGTATCTCCGTTGGGTTGTATTACGGATACAGGAATATTTTCCAAATATGCCGCATTAACGCGCGTGGTAACAAAAAAACACACAAGAACTGATGTGATAATAAGATGAAATGATGATATGCTAATTGTCTTCATACTCATAACATTTTTGCGCGATAGACTTCAATGATTCCGTCAGGACAAATTACTGCACAATTTGCACAGCCGATACAATCATCATTTATTAATTCAAGGTAGTTATACCCTTTTTTATTCACACTTTTTGCCAAGACAATACAAGCGTTGTTACAACCGGTAATACAAACGCCGCATCCTTTGCAGTGCTCCGTGTCAATCAATAGTGATCCTTTAAATGCCATAGTTTTAATTTTTTAACGTTAATATTTTGATAAATTTTTGTTCAAATTCTATTCCAAAAAACAGAGGCACGAAGATAGTATTTTTCTTTAAATAAAAATTAGATATTTGCAGCGTTAAAAAACGACGGTCATTCTGTCGCTGCCGAGGTAACTCGGGAGAGGAAAGTCCGGACAACAAAGAGTGCCATACTTCCTAACGGGACGGCGCCCGAAAGGGTGACAGCGAGTGTCACAGAAAACAACCGCCCCGCGCCTGTCGCAGGGTAAGGGTGAAAACGTGAGGTAAGAGCTCACGCCGTTGGCAGTGATGTCAATCGGGGATAAACCTTATGGGTTGAAAGACCAAGTAAACCGGGGTTTGAGGGTGGCTCGCCCAACCCGGAGGGTAGGTCGTTAGAGCGTAAAGGCAACAATACGCCTAGATAAATGACAGAACTAGACAGAATCCGGCTTATAGACCGTTGTTTTTTTTAAAAATTTCAAAATGAACATATCCCTAATCATCCCCCTGTTAAACGAAGAAGAATCCCTGCCCGAACTGGCATTGTGGATAGAAAAAGTTATGACTGAGAATAATTTCTCTTACGAAGTGTTGTTTATTGACGACGGCAGTACCGATAATTCGTGGAAAGTTATTGAACAACTTCATCAGAATAATAAGTGCATCAAAGGGATTAAATTCCGTAGAAATTATGGAAAATCTGCGGCACTCAACACCGGTTTTCAGAAAACGGTAGGCGATGTGGTAATTACTATGGATGCAGACCTGCAGGATAGCCCTGAAGAGATTCCGGGACTCTATAAAATGATTACCGAAGAGGGCTATGATTTGGTGTCAGGTTGGAAAAAGGTGCGTTATGACAGTACTTTTGCCAAAAATATTCCCTCAAAATTCTTTAATTGGACCACCCGAAGAATCTCGAAAATCCATTTGCACGATTTTAACTGTGGATTAAAAGCGTACCGCAAAGGTGTTATTAAAGCCATTGAAGTATATGGCGAAATGCACCGTTATATTCCAGTTATTGCCAAATGGGCAGGTTTTTCAAAGATTGGCGAAAGAGTAGTGTTGCATCAAAAACGTAAATACGGCGTTACGAAATTCGGTTGGAACCGGTTTGTAAATGGCTTTTTGGATTTGCTCTCTATTACCTTCATCTCTCGTTTCGGAAAAAAACCGATGCACTTCTTCGGGATTTGGGGAACCCTTTCTTTCTTCGTCGGCTTTGTGATTACCATTATTCTTATCGTGCAAAAATTGATATTGATGTCGAATCAAACTGCCTATTTCCGTCAAGTAACCGACCAACCCCTGTTCTATCTTGCCATTTTAGCGATGATTGTAGGCACACAACTCTTCCTCGCCGGATTTCTGGGTGAGATGATGGCACGAAACGCTTCCGACAGAAATCATTATATTATCGAAACTGATTTAATGTAAATATTTTTCAATCAAAATTTTAGTTGTTATGAAAATGTTAAAAAAACTCCGCCTGTTATTATTCTTTCTCTTTTTGTTTAGTTGCTACGACTTTCATCTCACAGATGAAGAGATTACTGCCGGATTAAAATCGGCATTGGAATTTGGTTCTAAATACGCTTTGAAATCCTTAGGCGTTGAAGACGGCTTTTATAAAGATATAGTAGTAAAAATAGGACTTCCGCAAGATGTGGCTACTGTTGTTACACAAATTTCAAAAATTCCGGGCTTTGGAGATGCCATCAAACTCATTGAAGAGCAATTAATTCTAACAATCAATCGCGCTGCAGAGGCATCCATCGCGGAGGTTGTCCCTATAGTAGTTGATGCCATTACCGATATGACCATTCAAGATGCCAAAACAATCCTCTTATCCTCAAATAATATAGCAGCTACCGAGTATCTAAGAGAAAAAACATACGAACCCCTGTGCAACGCTTGCATATCAGTAATTGAAGGCGCATTAAATAAAAAAATAGTCCTTAATACTTCTGCTCAGGATGTTTGGAAAAATTTTACAGATGTTTATAACACAGTTTCCCAAATACCTTTTGTTAACTTATCGCCTGTAACAACAGATTTGGCAGAGTACACTACATCAAAAACATTAGATGGTGTTTTTATTAAAATCGGAGATGAAGAGAAAAAAATCAGAACCGACATTAATGCGAGAACAACAGATTTATTGAGAAGAGTTTTCCGACAATTAGATTAACAAAAAAGTATATTTTCGCCCCCAAAATAAAATAATTGAGAAAAAACTTATACACCAATCACTAACCTCTAACCACTAGCATTCAACATTTAATATTTAATCATGATTTACACACAACGAAAAAAATTAGTTATGGTTGCTTTTGGCGGCAATGCTATCCTGAGAAGCGGTCAAAAAGGAACCTATCAAGAACAACTCTACAACGTAATGGAAACTTGCAAATCATTACACCGTTTATACGAACAGGATTGCGACTTAGTTATCGGGCATGGAAATGGTCCGCAAGTGGGTAATGTTATGTTGCAGCACGATGCCGGCGCAAAGCTGTATAATATTGAACAAATGCCTATGGATATTTGCGTTGCAGAGACACAAGGCTCTATCGGATTTATGATTGAGTTGGCTTTTCGTAATATTTTCTTCAAAGAAAATATTCGTAAACACGTAATTACATTGGTAACGCAAGTGGTGGTTGATGAAAATGATCCCGCTTTTCAAAAACCCACAAAACCTGTAGGTCCCTATTACACAAAAGAAGAAGCGGACAAGTTTTCCGCCGAAACCGGTGCTACCTACGTGGAAGACCCTAAAGGAAACGGATGGCGCAAAGTGGTTGCCTCTCCGGTTCCAAAACATATCAGTAATATTGATGTTGTGCAACGTTTGGCAACTTCCGGTTATGTGGTAATTACCTGCGGTGGCGGCGGAATACCCGTGATTCGTAACCAAAACGGCAGTAAAGGAATGGAAGCCGTAATTGACAAAGATTTAGCCTCTGCACTCGCCGCATTAGAAATGAAAGCCGACGAATTCTACATCTTAACCGATGTACCCAAAGTATATATCAACTTTAGAAAAGAAAGCCAACAAGCCTTAGATACCCTTACTGTTGCCGATGCTAAAAAATATTTAGCCGAGGGGCAATTTACCGAAGGTTCAATGGCGCCCAAAATTCGAGCCGCTATCTTCTTTATTGAATATGGTGGTAAAGAGTGTATTATTACAGAAGCCGGTCAATTAGGAAACCCTGACTGCGGCACGAGAATTATCGCCTAAACAATAGACAATTACGAATTATTAATTACGAATTACGAGTTAAAAGAAGAAATGTTTTATACTATTAAACATTTATCAGTAACCATTTATCATTGACATTATTATGCCCAGAAAAAAACTTCAACACCCCGATGATGAGCTATTGCAGAATCCTGTGGTGACCACCGGCGCTTTCCCAGAAGTCCAACCCACTATTGCAGAAAAGAAAACACGGAAGAAAAAAACCGACGAGGTGGCAGAAACTACTCCTGCATCCGACACTTCAGTAGCAGAAAAGAAAAAACGGAAGAAAAAAACAGACGCGGTGGTAGAAACTACTCCTACATCCGACACTTCAGTAGCAGAAAAGAAAACACGGAAGAAAAAAACAGACGAGGTGGTAGAAACTACTCCTACATCCGACACTTCAGTAGCAGAAAAGAAAACACGGAAGAAAAAAACCTCCGAGGTTCCAGAGCCTTCTCCTGTACTCGAAACGAAGACCATACCTATTGAGGTAACCTCAGATGTAAAAGAATTTTCTGCTCCAGAGCCCTTATTTTATGAGGTCACTTCAGTAGAGGAGGAAGAAGAAGAGGAAAGAAAAGAATCAACCTCAATAGAAGAACTTGAAAAAGAGTATGCCGGGTTTTCTATCGAACAGTTGGTTGAGAAAATGGTTGAAATTGTTGATAATGAAAATGTTAACGACATCAAAGTACAGGTTGGAATTCTAAAAGCCGCAGTCTTAATTCAGATTAAACAAATAAAAAAAGAAGCATTAGACCAATTTATTGAAGAAGGTGGAAATAAAGAAGAGTTTGATTATACCCCTTCGGAATGGGAAAATAAATTTAATGATGCACTAAACATTTATAAAAACAATAAAGCAAAGTTTCTTGAAAATTTGGAATTTGCCAAACAAAAAAATTTAGAAGAAAAACAACAAATTATTCAAGGACTGAAAGAATTGGTTGAAAATGAAATCAATTTAAAAATTTTAAACGATAAGTTTAAAGAGTTTCAAGAAAAATGGCGTGAGATTGGTCCAGTTCCACAAAATGAATCTTCAAACTTATGGCAACATTACCATTTCTATGTAGAAAAGTTCTTTGATATATTACGTATTAACAAAGAATTACGTTACCTAGACCTGAAGAAAAATTTAGAATTAAAAGTAAAACTGTGCGAACAAGCAGAAGAATTATTGTTGCAAGAATCTATTGGTAAATCATTCAAAACTTTACAACATCTGCACGAAGAGTGGCGTGAAATAGGACCAACGCCCGATGGTAAAAAAGAGGAGATTTGGGAGAGATTTAAAAATGCGACCAACCAACTCAATCAAAGACGTAGAGCACATTACGATTCTTTGTTACTAGAACAACAAAACAACTATAATGCCAAAGTTGTGATTTGCGAGCAAGGGGAAGAATTGGTGAACACCGAACCCAAGACACTCAAAGAAAGAAACGCCGTTAGCGATAAATTGGCTGAATTGCTGAAAGTTTGGAAAACCTTAGGACCTGCGCCTGCGAAATTAAATGAAGACATTTGGCAACGTTTTAAAAGTTCTTTGGATAAGTTTTTTAACACAAAAAAAGAGTATTTGCAACAACTCAAAAATGAACAGCTGCAAAACTACAACCAAAAACTTTCTTTAACCATTCAAGCTGAGGCATTTGCCCTTAGAACCGATTGGAAAAAAGCCACCGATGAGATAATTAAACTTCAAAATGAATGGAAACTGATTGGACCTTCATCCCGCAAGAATTCTGAGGTAGTTTGGAAACGGTTTCGCACCGCTTGTGATAAATTCTTTGAAAATAAAGGCAACTACTTCTCTAATTCTCAATCTATTGAAATAGATAATCTGCAAAAGAAAAAAGATTTGATTAAGAAGATTGAAGAACATGTTTTCACGGATAACAAAGATGAAAATATGGAGATTATGAAAGCCTATCAGCGTGAATTTATGGAGTTGGGGCATGTGCCGCGCAAGGAGAAAGATAAAATTTACACCAAATTCAGAGAAGTGGTTAACCAACGTTTCCAAGACCTGAAAATGAGTATGGAGGACGTAAAACGTAGTAATTTCAAATCCAAAGTAGAAACTATATTAAGTAACCCCAATGCAGATAGAATTTTAGATAAGGAACGTAGATTTTTGACTACCAAAATGCAACAACTAAAAGATGATATTGCTTTGTGGGAAAACAATTTAGGGTTCTTCGCAAATTCCAAAAATGCAAACTTGCTCCGAGACGAGTTTTCTAAAAAGATAGAAGCCGCAAAAACAGAAGTGATTGAATTGGAATATAAAATTAAAATAATGATGCACAAAAAATAGTCCTCATTCCGTATTCCCATCGGTTCGTGCTATGCTCTCCACTTCCATCTATCAAAAAATCGGAACGCTACAGACATAACGTTGTTTTGAACGAATATTCATTTATTTTTCAAAATATCAACTTGTTAAAAATACATATATAATACAAAAAACAAACAATTCGCTAACACGCTTGTAATTTTTTGGTTAAAAATTAGTTTGAGGCGTTATTTTTTATTTTGGTGTTTTACAAAAATGTTTATTTGTCGCAAAATTAATTGAAGATGACTAAAGGAGGTTATGTTTACATTCTCACAAAC
>JAIRVY010000166.1 GCA_031253655.1 Bacteroidales bacterium | reverse complement strand
GCATTATGATAGAGTTTTCCGCCGCCGCATTTTCCGCCCCTCCCATATAGCAAAATTGTGCTGTCATTCCGAGCGCAGCGAGGAATCCCATTCATAACGCCTCAAACTAATTTTTAACCGTTTTTACAATACATCAGCGAAGGAATAAAAAAAACTTATACTTTCGCCGTTGATTAATAACTTTCTCACAATATGATAATCGGTATCATTCCTGCTCGCTATGCTTCCACCCGTTTTCCGGGAAAACCGCTGGCGTTAATCCATAACAAGCCGATGATTCAACATGTTTTTGAAAGATGTAACGCAGCGGATTTAGATGCTTTATTTGTGGCAACTGATGATGAAAGAATAAAAAAGTGTGTGGAAAAATTTGGTGGTAAGGTCATTATGACTCGTACCAGCCACCTTTCCGGCACCGATAGATGCGCAGAGACAGCACACTTGTTAAGTCTTAATGATTCGGATTTAGTAGTTAACATTCAAGGCGATGAACCTTTTATTAGCCAAGAGGAGATAAATTTATTAACTAACTTGTTTAAAAAACAAACTGTTCAAATTGCAACATTGGTAAAACCCATTACCTCTGAGGATGAATACTATAATCCGAATAAGGTAAAAGTAGTAGTTTCTAATTCTCACAGGGCGCTTTATTTTTCCCGTTCTCCAATACCTTTCCAATCTGACTTACAGGTTGATAATTTTCGCTCCCTTACCCTACACTCCTACAAACATATCGGTATCTATGCATACTCTAATGAAATATTGCAGAAAATCACGAAATTACCTGTTTCTAAACTTGAAGAAACAGAAAAATTAGAACAACTCCGCTGGTTGGAAAACGATTTCACTATTTCTGTCGAAATATGTCATTATGAGAGTACTGCCATCGATACACCGGAAGACTTGGCATCAATTACGAATTATGAATTACGCATTTTGAGTTAAGAGTTAAGAAAAAAAAAGAATCAGGCTTTGTAAATTGCTCCGCTACTGGAGTTTCCGGTGGCGCCTGTAACCGATTTTAAGCAGTTATCTTCTTCGTGAATGCGCAAGTAGCCTAAAAAGGCGAAAATGAGTGCTTCTTTAAAATCAATGATTTGATTATCAGGGATGATAATTTGGGCATTCGTTTTGTGTTGAATCAGTTCTATTAATAATCTGTTTTTAGCACCTCCTCCGGTAACTAATACTTTTTGTAAAGTATTAATATTTTTTGCAATCTGCTCTGAGATGTGTTCACAGACTGTTCTTAATTTATCTTCAACAGTCATAGAAGAATTATCTAACAATGGTTTAACATAACGGGCAAACGTTTCGAATCCGATTGATTTTGCACCGGCTCGAATAAAATATTCCGGTCTATTTAACTCTACCAATAATGATTGGCACACCGTTCCTTGTTTTGCCATTTTTCCTTCATTATCAAATTCATAGCCATATTGTTTTGCCAAATAATTTAAAGGAATATTACACAACGAGATGTCGTATGCTATACGATACGTTTCCTGATGTATTGAAATATTTGCTATTCCGCCAAGATTCAAACACCCGTTGTAATCAGAGAATAGCATTTCATCTCCAATGGGAACTAAAGGTGCACCCTGCCCGCCGAGTGCCACATCAGTAGTTCTAAAATCGCAAATAGTTGAAATACCGGTTTTTGCAGCTAAAATAGCGCCACTTCCTATCTGCTTAGTTAACCCTTTTTCCGGTTGATGAAAAGCGGTATGCCCGTGGGCAGCAATATAGTTGGGTTTTATTTCAGAGTTAACTAAAAACTGATTGACACACTGCGCCATAAAGTTTGAAAATTCTACTTCCGTGTGGCAAAAATCATTGGCAGAAGTGTGGAAAAATTCCTGCAGTTTTTGTTGTAAAGTTCGAGGGTATTCAAAAGTTTTCGTTTTATATATGTCATAACAAAACTCTGTATCATTTTTCCAAAAACTGCACAAAGCGAGATCTAATCCGTCTAAGGAGCTACCCGACATTATACCCAACACATTTAGTTTTTCAAAATGCGACTTTACGTCATTCCTAACGCAGTGAGGATTTTTTTTCAATGAGGTAAATTTAATGATTATCAATTTGCGACCCTGTCATTCCAAATCTGCGCTGGCGGAATTGGTATTGTTCAATTATTTCAAATAGATGTTCTTTTCTAAAGTCGGGCCAAAGAATATCGGAGAAAAAGAGTTCCGTATAGGCAACTTGCCATAACAGGAAATTGCTAATTCTAAATTCACGTCCGGTGCGAATGAGAATACCGGGATCAGGAATATTTTGAGTGTTAAGAAACGATGAAAAACTATTTTCTGAAATATCTTTTTCATACACATTATTTTTCACAATCTCTTTAACAGCATTCACAATTTCCCAACGACCGCTATAGCTCAACGCCAACACCACTGTTAATCCTTTATTATTCTTCGTTTTCTTCATGGCGTCTTTTAATTCAATCTGACATTTTGAAGGCAGTGATTCAATATTTCCTATGGTTTGTAAACGAACATTATTTTTCATTAAATTATCAAGTTCGTTATGTATAGCTTTGACCAACAACTCCATCAATGCATCAATCTCTTCTTTAGGGCGGTTCCAATTTTCTGTTGAGAAAGCATAAAGGGTAAGATATTTCACACCTGCTTCACCTGCGCCTTCAATAGTATTCCTCACGGCATTAACGCCGTTTTGATGTCCAAAAACACGTTCTTCCCCGTGTTCTTCAGCCCAGCGCCCATTTCCATCCATTATGATTGCAATATGTTCAGGAATATTCATTGTTTTCTTCCCTTATGGTGTTTTAATTTCACATTTGTTTTTACATCGCAAAATCTGTCTTCATTTCCAATTCTAACTGTAATGACCACACCGGCAAAAGAATACCAGTCGTTTTTAGTAGTACTGCACCTTTGGGCATCGGGGTAGAGATAGGGATTGGGATATTCTCCGGTGGGGTAGCGCGGGTCGGCAAAATATTTAACAATATCCGACACTTTCTCATCCGAGAAATCGTAATATCTTCCTCCCACATCATCTAAATAATTAGTAAAAGTGTAACGGAGCCCCCATTCTGCTCCTACACAAATAAACCTGCCGATGTTTGCCTTGAATCCTATACCAAATGGGATTGCAAATCCGGTAAGAGAGTATTTTTTCTCTGCATTCCCGCTGTTTAGTTCCTGTCCTTCCGTACCCATTGGCTGCAAATCGTAAACTACGCCATCTTCATAAACGGCTTGCGGATTAAAAGAAAAAACCGCTACACCCCCAAAAAGATAGGGAGAAATCTGATTCTTATGAGCTACCGTGAAAACGTTGAAGAAATTAATCTCTAACTGCGTGGCTATCTCAGTGATGGGAGATGAAAAAGATAACTTTCTCTCGCTATTATTCCATTTTCTGACATAATTACCCTCTTTATCCACAAGTTTATTTCCTTTTTCATCTTTTAGAACTTGCAAACTGTAGTTTTTTTCATCAGAGCCGGTAATTTTTCCGAACAGGAAATTTGCTTTCAACGCCATTCTGGGTGTAAAGTTGTACCTGTAAACCAATCCGCCTGCAAATTCTGCATCTCTGAAGGGGATATTGTTCAGGTCGCCCATATAGAAAGAGGTGCCGATTAGTGCGCCCACTTCTGAACTTTGTGCCCGACAAAAGCAGAAGAGACACAGGCACAATAATAATAAAAAGTACTTTTTCACAGGTTTTTCTACAGTTTACAGAAAATAATTAACGGCAGTGAGTGGAAAATATTGTATAAAACGCTGTCTCAGCCTAACAAAAATACGGTGGGTTGCTTGTGTAAATCAATTTTTTGCGTTTTCCATTTCTTGACAGTCATCGTCTTAATCATTTGCTTTTCTGAGGTAATATTAACGCCTATACAGAGTCTGGTAGCGGGGTCGCAAACGGCAAGTATAGATTTAAAAATGTGATTGTTGCGATAAGGAGTTTCTATAAAGATCTGTGTTTGGTTGCTTTTCTTTACTAACGATTCCAAAAATCGTAGTTGCCGCTCTCTATCAGGTTGCTCGCGAGGCAGATAGCCATTGAAAGCAAACGATTGTCCGTTTAATCCTGAAGCCATTAGTGCCAGCAAAATCGAATTTGGACCCACCAGAGGAATGATATCAATTCCTAACTGTTGGGCACGGGCAGTGATACTATTACCTGGGTCTGCTACACACGGCGTTCCTGCGTCCGAAACAAGTCCAACATTTTTACCCACCAACAAGGGTTGCAGAAACGACTCTTTTTCATTGCCTTTAGTGTGTTCATTTAAAGTAAGAAAGTGCAGTACTTCAATTGGTTTTTGCATTCCCAACTTTTTCACAAAACGCCTTCCTGTGCGTAAATCTTCTACAATAAAATGCTCAATCTTATTAATTATCTCGGTATTGAATGCGGGGAAAATTTGTGCAAAATCGCAGTCTGCCAAAGGAGAAGGAATTATATAGAGGGTACCGTAGGTCATTATTTACACATTTTTTTACTAACGTTAAAAATAAGTTTTTGTTTTATTTTTTTTCTCTGTAAAAACCTATTTTTGCCGAAAAATATTAAGGATGTTCTCTAAAATTGCAATTATTGGTACAGGTAATGTTGGAACTTGGCTGTTTCAAACTCTTAAAAATAAAAATGATATTGAAGTTGTTGCTATATCAGGCAGAAAAATTGAAACCCTAACACCAAACTTTGACTTATATATTTTTGCATTGAAAGATGATGTGTATGAGGATATTTTGAAACAGATTACATTCAAGATGTTGTACGCTGTTCACACCTCCGGCTCGCTATCGCAGAATATTTTGTTTCCTTACGCCTGCAAGTTTGGTGTAATTTATCCGTATCAGTCAATTACGAATTACGAATTACAAAATACGAATTACGAAGTTCCTGTTTGTGTGGAGGGCTCTGAAAATGTTTCTGAAGATAGGTTATTTCGCTGGGTTAATTCAGTGTTTGATATTGTTCATAAGATTAATGAAAAACAGCGTTTTGCGATGCATCTGGCAGCCGTTTTTGCCAATAACTTTACCAATGCGATGTATGGCATTGCGTATGATATTTTTAAAGAAAACAACTTAGATTGGTCGCTTATATTACCATTATTGGAAAATACTTTAAAAAAAGTAAACCATCAAAATCCAAAAGAATGCCAAACCGGACCAGCCAAACGCGGCGATATTTCCATTATGGAAAAACACAGCAATTCACTACACAACAATGATTTAAAAGAGATTTACAAAAAGCTTTCTATTATTATTCAGCAAAATCAATCCGCAAATCATTAATTGTTAATTTTTATTTTTATTAATTCTTAATTATTTTTCAACCGCCTTTATTTTCGCATCCATCTCCTCATATTTAGGTGATTCTAATCTGGCGTAAATTGAACGCAACGTAAACATTACATTCATATCTTGCGGTTCATATTTATGTACCCTTTCAAAATAGTCTTGTGCTTCCAGCAAGAAGTCATTTGTCTTTGTCTTATAAACCAACGCGCTACTATTTTCTCCTTTTACTTCTAATTGATTAGCTTTAAGTGAATTTTCTTCGGCTAAATAATAAGTACAAACTCCCAAATTATAGAAAATTACGAAATTATTGGACATTAGACGATTGGCTTGTGTCAACAAATCGTATGCCTTAGTATAATTAGTGTCAATTATATAGAAATTTGCCACATTAACCAATAAATCTGCATTTTCGAAAACGGAAGCAGGTAGATTATCCATCAAAGATATTGCGGAGGGTTTGTCTTCAGTAAAATAATAGTAGTCAATCTCTGCTACGTGCAGCGCAGGATTTCCGGGTAACGATTTTTTGCCTGCATCAAGAATCTCTATCATCTTAGTACTGTTATTATCTCTCTTAAAGTTTTCAATGAGCCGAAGATAAACATTAACATTGTTAGAACCATCTAAAATTGCTTTATTGTAATATTTTTCGGCGTTTTCAACATCGTTCAGCATTTCAAAAGAATAGGCGAAATAATAATACAACTCTCCGTACAATGGAAATTGTGGCGGAGACACCAATTCATAACTTGCCACTGCTTTTGCTAACACCTCCTTTGCTCGTTCATAGTTTTCTGCAATCAAATCTTCTACTCCATATACTAACAAAAGGGCATAAAGTTTTGCTATCCCTTCATTGGGCGATAACATATCATAGGCTTCTGCATTTTTATTCATCTCTTTTGTTTTGACAAAAGCGTCGAAAGCGTTCACAGCCGCGTCGGGAAACAATGCCTGATAGAGATTGTTTTCTCTTTTCGCATCATACTCTTGATTAGCCAAATAGAAATAGATATTTGCTTTATAGAGCCAAGTCTGCACTTTTTGCACTAATTTTTCATCCTGAATACATAAATCGATTGCCTCTTTTGCCTTCACAAAATCTTTAGTAATAAAATAATTGTACGCTTTTGAGACTGAGGCTTTTTGGGCAAGAGAACATAAGGGCAGAAAAGCAAAGAGGGAAAAAAGGAGTAGGGAGAAAGGGGAAAGGAGAAAGGAGAAATTTAGTTTTTTAAGTTTAAACGCAGAAAAGAATTTTGTAAAAAAAAGTGGGTGTTTTTTCATACTGATTTTTAATAATTATCTGACTGCAAAGAAAGAGAATTTTTTTAAATTTTCCTTCTATCAATTTATAAAACATTTTTTTTGTCGGTGTGTAATTTAATAATTTCATGTTGATTTGTTAACAAAAAAAACTATTTTTGCGACCAATTTTAAAAAATTTTATTTATGAAGAAAATATTGGTTATTGGAGCAAGAGGACAAATTGGTTCTGAGCTTGTTCCTTCTTTACGCAAACGCTATGGTAATGATAATGTGGTATCTGCCGGACGTTCCTATCCGTTGGCTGGAGACCCCACTGAAGATGGTCCATCCTGTCAGCTTGATGCTACTGATGCACAAAGACTTGCAGATGTGGTTAAAAAATATCAAATTGATGCAATTTACAATATGGCAGCAGTACTTTCTGCTAAGGCAGAAGCTGACCCGCTTTGGGGTTGGAACACCGGTGTGGGCAGCGTGCTCAACTGCTTAGAAGTAGCCCGCGAATTTAAAGCAATGCTCTTTACACCGAGTTCAATTGGCGCCTTCGGACCCGGAACACCTCCGGATAATACCCCGCAGGATACCGTACAACGCCCGGGAACTATCTATGGCGTGAGTAAGGTTGCAGGCGAATTGCTTAGCGACTACTATTTTAAACGCTTCGGTGTGGATACACGTTCTGTTCGCTACCCGGGATTAATTTCTAACCTTACCCTCCCCGGCGGCGGAACTACAGACTACGCCGTTGAAATCTACTACGCAGCCGTAAAAGGCGAAAAATTTATCTGCCCGCTGAAAAAAGGTACATTTATGGATATGATGTATATGCCCGATGCTGTGGATGCCGCTATTGACCTTATGGAAGTTGACTCAGCCAGATTGAAACACCGTAACTCGTTCAATGTTACCGCAATGAGTTTCGACCCCGAAACCATCTATTTGGAAATTAAAAAACATATCCCCAATTTCGAAATGGAATATGAAATTCATCCTTTAAAACAAGGCATTGCAGATTCTTGGCCAAACAGTATGGACGACACTTGCGCCAGAGAAGAATGGGGCTGGAATCCAAAGTATAATCTTGCATCTATGACCGAGGATATGATTAAAGAACTGAAGAAAAAATTTAACAAATAATAGTAATTAATTTTATAATAGAATAATTATGTATAATAAATTTCAAGAATTTCTTACTCAAGAACTTACTGCCATTCAAGAGGCAGGTTTATATAAAAACGAGAGAATTATTGTTTCTCCGCAAGGAGCTGAAATTAAGTTAGCAAACGGAAAAACTGCACTTAACTTTTGTGCCAACAACTATTTAGGTTTATCTAATAATTCAAAGTTAATTGCAGCGGCAAAAGCGGCATTAGACACGCATGGCTATGGAATGTCTTCTGTACGCTTTATTTGCGGAACAGGCGACTTACACAAAAAATTAGAGCAAAAAATTGCTGAGTTTTTCGGTACGGAAGACACTATTCTTTATGCTGCCTGCTTCGATGCAAACACCGGACTCTTTGAAACCATTTTGAACGACCAGGACGCGATAATTTCCGATACGTTAAACCACGCCTCAATTATTGACGGAGTTCGTTTGTGCAAAGCGGTTCGTTACCGTTATGCCAACGCCAATATGGAAGATTTGGAAAAACAGTTGAAAGAAGCCCAAGCCCAACGTTTCCGCCTGATTGTTACCGATGGTGTATTTTCTATGGACGGCAATGTGGCTCCATTGGATAAAATTATTGCCTTAGCCGAAAAATATGATGCTATGGTAATGGTGGATGAGTCGCACTCTGCCGGCGTAGTTGGTAATACCGGTCGCGGTGTTTCAGAATTGTATGATAAACGTGGTCAGGTAGAGATCATAACGGGCACACTCGGCAAAGCGTTTGGTGGCGCCATCGGCGGTTTTACTACCGGAAAAAAAGAGATTATTGATATGCTTCGCCAACGCTCTCGCCCTTATCTGTTCTCAAATTCTATTCCTCCGTTGGTGGCAGCTGCCGGTATTAAAATGGTGGAAATGATGTCGGAAACCAATGAATTACAAGATAAACTGCATGCCAATACCGAGTATTTTGTTGAAAAGATGATTGCCGCCGGCTTTGATGTTAAACCAACGAAATCAGCCATTTGCGCTGTAATGTTGTATGATGCAAAGCTTTCTCAAGTAATGGCCACCCGAATGCAGGAAGAAGGAATTTTCGTAACAGGATTTTATTTTCCTGTAGTTCCAAGAGACCAAGCGAGAATTAGAGTTCAAATCTCTGCCGCACATGAAACCGAGCATCTGGACAAATGTATTGAAGCATTCAAAAAGGTTGGAAAAGAACTGGGAGTGATTAAGGGATAAAATTCACAATTGTGAAACTACACCCTCTAATTCAAATAGACCCCTGGCTGAAACCGTTTGGGTTCACGCTAAAAAGACGCGCCGAAAGAGCGAAAATTCGCGAAATGGAGTTTACCGATGGGAAAAGTCTGTTGAAAGATTTGGCAAACAATCATTTGTATTATGGATTGTTTAAAACGGAATCTCATTGGATTTTCCGTGAAAAAGCACCTAACGCTAAGCAGATTTTTTTAATGGGCGAGTTTTCCTATTGGAAACCAATGGAACAGTACGCACTGCAACCCCTCGGCAACGGCGACTGGGAAATTCAACTGCCCCTCGCTTTCTTACAACACGGTGCTTTGTATAAATTATGGATGGTATGGGAGTATGGTGCAGATGAAAGATTGCCCTCTCACGCGCAACGGGTGGTACAGGACGAAGTCACTAAAGTTTATTCGGGGCAGGTGTGGGAACCGGAAAAAAAGTATGTTTGGAAAAATCCCCAGCCCGAAAAACCGAAAAACCCGCTAATCTACGAAGCACATATCGGAATGTCATCTCAAAATACGGAAATTAATACCTACTGGAGTTTTAAAGAATTTGTGTTGCCGAGAATAAAGAAGCTAGGATACAATACCATTCAAATGATGGCAATTCAAGAACACCCCTATTACGGTTCATTTGGCTATCAGGTATCGAATTTTTTTGCCCCCTCATCGCGATTCGGAACCCCCGAAGAACTAATGGAACTGATTGATGCCGCCCACAGATTAGGCATCTCTGTTATCTTGGATGTTGTTCATTCTCACTCTGTTTCTAATACCAAGGAGGGATTGAGTCTCTTTGATGGAAGCGATAATCTCTATTTCCACTCCGGCGATAAAGGATGCCATCCTGTATGGGATTCAAGATGTTTTAACTATGGTAAAAACGATGTGGTTTTGTTTCTGCTTTCCAACTTGAAATATTGGTTGGAAAACTTTAAGTTTGACGGATTTCGCTTCGATGGTGTTACCAGTATGTGTTACTGGAATCACGGTATTGGAGTAGATTTTTTGAATTATAAGCAATATTTTGATGAAAATGTGGATGAAGATGCCATTGTGTATCTCACGCTGGCAAACAAGTTGATTAAAGAAGTGAGTGTCAATGCTTTTACTATTGCGGAAGATGTGAGCGGTATGCCCGGAATGGCATTTCCAAGTGAAAAAGGGGGGATTGGTTTCGATTTTCGTATGTCGATGGGAATTGCCGATTATTGGGGGAAACTTATCAAAGAAACTCCCGACGAAGCATGGAACCCCGGAGATATTTATTTCAGATTGACCGACAAACGCAGCGAAGAGAAGACAATAAGTTACGCCGAGAGCCACGACCAGGCTATGGTAGGCGACAAAACATTAATTTTTAGATTGATAGACAAAGAGATGTACACCGGGATGGCGGTAGAAAGTCAGAATTTATTAGTAAACAGGGGGGTTGCGTTGCACAAACTGATTCGCCTGCTAACTTTGTCGCTTTCACAGGGCGGGTATCTCAACTTTATGGGCAACGAGTTCGGGCATCCCGAATGGATTGACTTTCCCCGCGAGGGCAATAACTGGTCGTATAAGTACGCACGCCGCCAGTGGAATTTAGCCGATGCTGAAAACTTGAAATACAAATACCTGAATGCTTTCGATGCTGCTATGATTCGATGTGTGGAACAATACAAGGTGTTAGAAACATCACCGCAGGTAATTTTGCAGGATAGTAACTCGCAAGTGCTTGCCTATTTGCGCAACAATGCATTTTTTGTTTACAATTTTAGCCCCACAAATTCTTACACAAATTTTGAACTTTACGCACCCGAAGGCGAATATAAAATTGTGTTAAACAGCGATTCAGTAGCGTTTGGAGGTTTCGGTAATATTAATGAAACGATTATCTACAAAACATCTTCCAAAAACGGAACGCCCCACCTACGACTCTATTTACCGGCACGGACCGGGGTGGCGTTGAGAAAAATATAATTCCTTAAAACCTCATTTCCAACAAAAAACCACAGTAGCAAAAAAAAACTATTTTTGCCCCCCTTAACAATAATATGGTAACAAGAAGATATTTACGAACTAAGGTTTTGCAAGCTCTTTACGCAGTGGGAAAAAATCCAGACGAAGACATTCTTCTCAGTGAAAAAAAACTGAGCCAAGCCATTCATTATTGTCAGCTCCTAACTGTTCATTTTCTCTCTTTATTACCTGAAATTGTGCATTATAGAACTTTGCGTCTGGAAGATTTAAAAGAAAAAAATAACCCTACCCACGAAGACCTCTCCCCAAATACAAAATTTATTGAGAATAGGATTATTAAACAAATTGAAGAGAACGGTGTAATTAGACAATTTTGTGTTAATCATCATATTGACTGGAGCGATAGGTATGATTTTATAGCCCAAATGTACCTCGAAATTGCCGGTTCCGACATTTTTCAAACTTATTTAAACAACCCTGAGCAAAGTTATAAAGAAGATAAAGAATTTGTTTTGAATCTATTATCTCAAATATTTGCAGAAAGCGAATTGCTTCACTGGTTTTTGGAAGAGAAAAATGTACACTGGTTTGATGATTACAACGATGCTCTGTTGGCAGCATACAACAATATCTTAAAATATAAGAAAAACCAACCTAACACTGTTCCATTGATCCCCTTGTTAAAAGAAGAAGGAGAAGAGTTTTTTTACAAGGAATTGTTTCGAAAAACATTTTTGTATAACACTGAATATCAAAAACGTATTGACAATAAACTGCACCGTTGGGAATCTGAAAGGGTAATGGAAATTGATGCAATATTAATGAAAATGGCGCTGTGCGAACTTACACAATTTCCTACAATTCCCGTAAAGGTTTCCATAAACGAGTATATCGAATTGGCAAAATTATACAGTTCGGGAAAATCCGGCGTTTTCATTAATGGAATTTTAGACAGCATAGTTACCGATTTAAGAAACGAAGGATTGCTGAACAAAATGGGAAGAGGGTTGATCAATTAACAATCAATAATTAACAATTAATAATTAAGAGATATGTGTTACAAAAGGTACTTTTTCTTTTTCTGCTTTTCTGCTTTTCTACTTGTAAGTTGTGGGAAAAAGGATAATCAGGGGCTTACGCCAGCGGATATTAAAAATCCTGCCACTCCGGAGGGAGTTGATAAGCAACAACAATCCAATATGCCCGTAATAGAGTTTGACAATCTTACTTATAACTTCGGAAAAGTTATCCAGGGTGAAATTCTGAGTTATACATTTCATTTTAAGAATACAGGAAAATCAAGTTTATTGATTGCCGGCATTGATGCCTCGTGTGGTTGCACCACTTCAATACCCCCGAAAGCACCCGTAAAACCGGGAGAAAAAGGGGAAATTACCATCTCTTTCGACTCAAAATTCAAAAATGGCATCGTGAACAGTTATCTATTGGTTACTGCAAACACCTATCCCGCACAAACTATGCTCACTGTATCCGCAAATGTAATCGTCCCCTAATCTCTTGCTACTAGGGGTACATTTTGAAAATAAAGACATTGAGAATAAAGAATTATTAATTAAGAATTAAAAGAAACAACAACTTAGCACTATTGCACTATTAAACTTTTGAGCTATTGAATTTTAAACTTTAAACTATAACTTTATGAACTTTCTAAATTTATTATTATTAGCCCAACCCACTCAAAATGGAGCGAGTGGCCAGGGTGGCGGTGGAATGACTATGCTATTAATGATCGGCGGCATTATTTTGGTATTCTATTTCTTTATGATTCGTCCGCAGCAGAAAAAACAAAAACAGATTACTAGTTTTCGCGACACCTTGAAACGCGGAGATAAAATTGTTACGATTGGCGGTGTTCATGGAACAATTACTGACGTAAAAGAGGGTACTTTTGTGATTGAAATAGCAGATGGCGTGAAGGTTACCATTGAAAAAGCAGCCGTAGCCGTTGATCCCAATGCATCCGCAAAAAAAGGTTAAGATTGCCCTCACCGGTGGAATCGGAACAGGGAAAACCTATATCTCGAAAAAGTTTTTTGATATAGGTATTCCCGTTTTTTACGCCGACGAAGAAGCCAAAAAAATCTATTTTTCTGCAGCAATTGTCAGTTTTATTAAAGAAAATTTTGGCGATTCACTGGTAATTAACAATGAAATAGATGTAATAAAACTGTCGGAGGTTGTTTTTTCAGATATAGAAAAGAGGAGAAAACTTGAAAGGGTAATTCATCCTTTGGTAATGCAGCAGTTTGAGGATTGGGTAGCACAACAGGAGGTAAGTATCGTAATGTTGGAAAGTGCGATAATTTTTGAAGCCGGATTGGAACACTATTTCGATAAAATTTTTGTGGTTGATGCTTCTACAGAGGTTCGAATTGAACGGATTAGAAACAGAAATCCGCATCTTTCAGAAGAGGAGATTTTACAGCGAATTAATTCCCAGATGTCGCAAGAGGAGAAATGTCGCAAAGCAGATTTGGTGATTTGGAACGGATAATAATGCTTATTGTGCCGTTGCCAACGTTACCACACTTACTTTAACTGCCGAAATCAGAGCCAATTTTTGAACGGCTGCCTCTAAAGTCGCTCCTGTGGTTAACACATCATCACATAGTAGAATGTGTTTGTTCTCCAATGCTTTAATATCTGTAATATGAAATACCTCTTTCACATTTTCCCAGCGTTGAAAACGATTTTTTTTGGTTTGTGTTTCTGTATATTCCGAGCGAATAAGCAAATGAGTACTGTACGGAACTTGCATTCCGGCACCTAATCCTTTGGCTATCCACTCGCTTTGATTATATCCTCTCTTTTTTTCCTTTTTTTTGTGTAACGGAATCGGGATAATAATATCAATATCTTGCCATTTAGGATGTTTAGCAAGTTGTTTTCCATACATATTCCCCAGAAAAACACCAATCTCTTTCAATCCGTGATACTTCAGGCTGTGCAATATTTTTTGTGTATGATTTCCCTTTTTATAAAACAGAAACGAACCCACATTTTCCACCGAAATTCGTCCCAAAAAAAGCTGAGTTACAGGCGACTCATCAAATTCGTGATAACGTGTTTCAGGCAAATTGTATAGGCAGTGCAAACATAAAAAAAGCTCTTTTTGCATCAAAACATTCCCGCAAGAGATACACATCCGAGGATAAAAGAAGTTCAGCAGGTAGGAAAAGATTTGTAGTTTCAAGATTTAAGGTTTAGTGTTAAAAGTTTAAAAGTTTAATAGTTCAATTGTTAATTGTCAATTGTTCTGCAAATATACGTTTGGAAAATGCGTTTGTCAAGAGGTACAATCATTTTTTTTGTTTTTTTGCAAAAAATTATTAATCAGTATGCCACTTATCAAATCTATATCAGGAATCCGTGGAACTATTGGCGGCACTTCCGGCGAAAACCTTACCCCCATTGATGTGGTGAAATTTACCGCCGCATTTGTTGAATGTAGAGATGTGGCATGCCACGTCTCTACGAGAAAAAACAAAATTGTAGTTGGCCATGATGCTCGTGTTTCCGGCGAAATAATCAGTCAATTAGTGTGCGCAACAATGCAAAGTATGGGGGTAAATGTAATTGATGTTGGGCTTTCTACTACTCCCACCGTAGAGATGGCAGTTGTAACACATCAGGCTGATGGAGGAATTATTATTACCGCCAGCCACAACCCGCTGGAATGGAATGCGTTGAAACTGCTAAACGAAAAGGGAGAGTTTATCTCTGCCGAAGTGGGCAAGAGATTGTTGGAAATTGCTGAAAAAGAGGAGTTTTATTTTGCAACGGTTGATAAACTAGGAAGTTATCAAAAATATGAGAATGCTATTGAAGACCATATTAACGAGATTTTGAAATTGGATTTAGTGAATGTTAATGCAATTCGGGAGGCAGAGTTTTCTGTAGTTTTCGATGCGGTAAATTCCACCGGCGGCATCGCAATACCGATTTTGTTAGATAAGTTGGGAGTAAAAAACTACAAAGCCATTAACGGAGAACCAACGGGCATTTTTTCTCATAACCCCGAACCCCTTCCCGAAAATCTCCAGGAGATAGCATCAGCAATACTGATGCAAAACTCCTCCTCACCAATTTTGGAGGGGTGCTGCGATAGCGGCGGAGTGGTAAATAATTTTTCCCGCCCTTTCGACATCGGCTTCGCCGTTGACCCCGATGTTGACCGTTTGGCAATAGTGATGGAAAACGGCGAAATGTTCGGTGAAGAATATACATTGGTTGCAGTTGCCGACTATGTGCTACAACATAAAAAAGGAAATACTGTATCTAATCTTTCCTCATCACGAGCCTTAAAGGAAATAAGCGAAAAATATTGCGTTACCTATACCCCTACCTCAGTAGGAGAAGTGAATGTAGTGGAAGGGATGAAAGAAACCAACGCCGTTATTGGTGGAGAGGGAAACGGCGGCGTAATCTTACCGGAATTACACTACGGGCGTGATGCTTTGGTGGGAATTGCCCTCTTTTTGTCGTTTATGGCAAAATCGAAACTTAAATGCTCCGAAATCAAAGAATTATATCCAAATTATGTAATCATTAAAAACAAAATAGAACTCACTAAGAATATTAACATTGAGGAGTTGTTGCAAAAAGTGGCTGAGAAGTTTGCAGAATATAATCCTAACACTTCAGATGGGGTAAAGATAGATTTTGAAACTGGCTGGGTGCACTTGCGTCCATCAAACACCGAACCTATAATTCGCATTTATGCAGAAGCAAAAACCGAAGACGAAGCGCAAAGATTGATAAATAAAGTATTACAATTTGTAAAATAAACCCCTTATTATTTGTAATAAAGTACTTGTAAAGTTCTAAAATAGAAATCTATAAATGTACACCATAGTCGTTGAAAATCTTACAAAAAAATTCGGAACGTTTACGGCAGTAAACAATATCTCGTTTTCGGTAGAAAAAGGGGAGATTTTTGGTTTCCTCGGTGCCAACGGAGCCGGTAAAACCACCGCAATGAAAATGCTGTGCGGACTACTGTTGCCCACCTCCGGAAAAGCAAAAATTGCAGGATTCGACTTGACTACACAGTCGAAATTGATAAAGAAAAATATTGGCTATATGAGTCAGCGGTTTTCGTTATACAACGACTTATCAGTTTATGAAAATATGCAACTCTTCGGTACAATTTATAAAATTGACAAAAAAACGCTGAAACAACGGATTGAGAAGGGTTTGAACGAGTTGAATATGAACGATTTCGCTAAACAATTGGTGGGATCTATTCCATTGGGGTGGAAACAGCGTCTGGCATTTGCCACCGCTTTGCTGCACCGCCCACAAATCGTTTTTTTGGATGAACCCACCAGCGGCGTTGACCCAATCGTGCGCAGAGAGTTCTGGAGTTTAATCTACAAGACCGCAGCAGAGGGTATCACCATTTTTGTTACCACACATTATATGGATGAAGCAGAATATTGTGAAAGACTATCCATTATGGCAGAAGGAGAATTGAAACTAATAGGCTCGCCCACAGAATTAAAAGAGAAAATGGGTGTGCAAACTATTGACGACCTTTTTGGAAAATTTGTAAACAGATAATTATGGTAGCGTTTTTAGCAATACTTCAGAAAGAGTTTATACATATCCTGCGCGACCGTATTTCACTGTTTCTGGTATTAGCAATGCCTGTTGCGCTGATTTTACTTTTCGGATTTACCATTAGCACCGAAATAAGAAACGCTAAAATCTCTATTTTAGACCAATCAAAAGATTCTAAATCTGCTCAATTAATTGAAAATATAGCTGCCTCGGGATATTTCCAATTAATGAATTTCTTAGATACGGAAACAGAGATTGACTACGATTTCAAAAACAAGCAGATAAAAATTGCGATGATTATTCCTCCTCGTTTTGAAGAATCGTTAGCACTTGAAAATATGGCAAGTATCCAAATCATAAACGATGTTTCGGATATTAATATCGCTTCAATCTTAAATAATTATCTAAGGTCTGTTTTTCACGAATTTATTACTGAATATAACAATGAACGAAATGCCTCTGAAAGCACCATCTCCATTGTTACCAAAATGCAGTACAATCCTGAATTAAACAGCGTGTATATGTTCGTTCCGGGTATTATCACTCTCATTATGATTATTATCACTGCGTTGATGTCTTCCATTACTTTAGCCCGCGAAAAAGAAACCAACACTATGAATATGATGTTGATTACCACCGTTAAAAAAATCAACATAGCTATTGGAAAAGTTATTCCCTATATGTTTCTTTCGTTAATTAGTACGATTTTCATCCTGCTTATCAGTGTATTTGTTTTTCAGATGCCGATAAAAGGAAGTATCTCACTTTTATTTCTTTTGTGTGTGATTTTTATGTTCACGGCGGCTTCTTTCGGACTCCTCATCTCCTCAGTTTCCAAAACGCAATTAGACGCTATGATGATAACAATGATGGGATTGTTTTTACCTACCGTTTTACTTTCGGGTTTTCTATTTCCCTTAGATAATATGCCACTCTTTTTTCAGTGGTTTGCCGATATTTTTCCGGCAAAATGGTTTATTATTGCCATCAAGGATGTGATGCTTAAGGGTGCCACATTTTTTGATATTTGGAAATATCTGCTCATCCTCACCGGGATGTCGGTAGTAATGGTGGGGTTTAGTTTGTCGCAGATAGATAAACGGTAAAATCTATTCCTACCTCTAAACTACATTTCGTTCCCATTTTAAGCGCTACGTTCTGTTCGCCGTGACCGGCGGGAAAATTAAAGGCAATCGGAAAGTCGTATTCTTCACATTGTTCGCGAATGATTTGCTCGTATGAATAGCCAAAACCGATATCATTATCTTTTATTTTTGTAAAACTGCCCACCAGTAACCCTGCCAGTTTTTCAAGTTTTCCTGCACGTTTCAACTGCAATATCATTCTGTCTATGTGATACAAATACTCGTCAGTATCTTCAATAAAAAGAATCTTGTGGGTAGTATCCATCTCGGAAACGGACTTGGAAAGGGCGTAAAGTATAGATAAATTTCCCCCTGTAAGTTGCCCGGAGAAACTTCCCGGTCTGTTAAGAGGATGCGATTTGAACTCATAAACAGGCGGTTGTCCGATTAGTGTTTGGAAAAGTGTTTCCAGATTTTGCAAATTAGTTTGCGTCATAGTAAAAGGCATTGTGGAGTGGATTGTAGCGATGTCGCAGACTTTATTTATGTGGGAATGCAATGTGGTAATATCGCTAAATCCGCAAATCCATTTGGGTTCTATAATAAAACTTAGAAATTCCAATTTATCGATAATTCTCATTGTACCATAACCTCCTCTGGCGCAGAAAATAGCATTTATACTACTATCATCCAGCATATTTTGCAAATCTTCGGCGCGTTCCATATCAGTACCTGCGTAATGATAATGCTCGTTAAAGAGGTTCTTGCCCAGTACTATCCGAAATCCTTTTTCCTCCCACCAGCGGATGGCAAATTCTATTTCATTTCTCGTCACTTTTCTTGCGGGTGCCACAATTCCGATAGTATCACCGGCATTAAGATATGGAGGTATTATCATAGTGTAATATTTCTTTCGATGATTAATTTTTCTGTGAATATTTTTAGCAATTCTGCATAATTATTTTGCAAAAAACGTTTGATAACAGGGGTTTGCTTCTCATTTCTAAAATAGCCACCGGTAATTTTTGACACATTTTCATTTAAAGCTAAATAAATAGCAGTTTTTGCGCCGTTTTTGTGAGATTTCATAAAAGGACGTGCAAAGATATCGCAAATTTTGTCAAAAAATTGATTATTCATCGCGATAATATTAGTACCTACAATTCCGGGGTCGCTGCAATTTACGGTAATATTTCTCTCTTTCAACTGTTCTGCCAAATCCAAAGAGAAATAGAGCAATGCTAATTTGGCATTGGAGTAGTTGCGTACCTGCTGCAACCACGAGTTTCTTCCGCATTGGAACATTTCCGGATAGATGGAGCCGAAACGGTAAGTTAGCGATATAACGTTGATAATCCTTCCGTTATCTTTGAAAAATGGTAACAGTTTTATTGTTAAAAGGTAATGACCAAAATAATTAACCATAGTGGTATAATCCCATTTTTCATCCATATCTTTCTTTTTAGGGTATAAAACGCCGGCATTATTAATCAGGAGGTCAACGGCACCAAAGTCTCTTTTTACTTTTTCTACAAAATTATAAATGGTTTCTGGATTTTCTAACTCAATGGGAAGCAATACAATACCTCCGTTTGTTTCTTTTTTTATGGCTGTAAATTTATCATTTGCATTTTTTGTGGGCAGGCAAGCCATAATGGTTTTGAAGCCGGCTTTTGCCACCGCTTTTGTAATTTCAATTCCCATATCGCCATCCGCTCCCGTAATAATTGCTGTTCTCATTTTTATTTAAGCGTTTAATATTTAAGGTTAAAGATTAAGAAAAGTTTGAGAAGTTAAAGAAGTTTAATTAATCACTATTCACTAATTTCTATTCGCTAATCTCTAAATTGAACCGTCCCTTACGTCGTCCTCTCATTCCACTATAAAAATTCTTTATTATCTGAAAGTCTGCTTCATAATCTCCGGTTGGGTAAAAAACGGGGCCAACACCTCCTTTTCTTGTGCCAAAATCTAAATAGCCCAAAGCAATAGGCACGTTTGCTTTCAGGGCAATATAGTAGAACCCGCGTTTCCAGGTTTCAGTCCTTTTTCGTGAGCCTTCCGGTGTAATAAGGAAAGCAATCTCCTCTTTCTCTTTAATATATTCGGCAAGTATATCGGTTAAATGGCTTGCTTTTCTTCTGTCCACGGGGTAACCGCCCAAGTACTTGAGGTAGCACCCAAATGGAAAGAAAAAAAGTTCTTTTTTCATCAAAAAAGTAGTTTTAATATTCATTGCTTTTAAGGCAATTTTTCCCAACGCAAAATCTGCCCAGCTGGTGTGAGGTGCCACCACCAACACATACTTTTTTTCACATGGTATATGGTCTAAATCCACATTGAAATTAAAAAGTTTCAGAATTAGATAGCAGATTCTTTTCACTCACTTTTTTTAGGTCTGCAAAATAACACTTAATTCTCCTAATTACACTTTTTTATGTTTTTTTGCCGAAAATTGAAGAAAGTAATATGGATAATCTTAACGTTTTAATCATAGGTCGCGGGGGGCGCGAACATGCTATCGCCTGGAAGACAGCGCAATCGCCTTTGGTGTCAAAAATTTTTGTGGCACCCGGAAACGCCGGAATTGCGGAATCTTTTGAATGTATAAATATTGATGAAACAGACACCGAAAAACTACTGTTGTTCGCCAAAGAACAGAGTATCCATCTCACCATCGTGGGTCCGGAAGGCGCGCTGATGAGCGGCATTGTTGACGAATTCAGGAAAAATAATCTTAGAATATTCGGCCCAACGCAAAATGCCGCACAAATTGAGGGCAGTAAACAGTTTTCCAAAGAGTTAATGCAAAAATATCGTATCCCTACTGCCGCGTTTGAGGTGTTCGACAATTATGAAAACGCTAAACAATACCTGCATAGTAAAGGAGCACCCATCGTTATTAAATACGACGGTTTGGCAGCCGGAAAAGGAGTTGTTGTGGCTACAACAACCGAAGAAGCAGACCGGGCGTTACAGGGTATGTTGCTGCATAATAAATTTGGAAAAGGCAAAGTAGTGATAGAAGAGTTTCTTTCTGGTCCCGAATTTTCGCTTATGGCATTTGTGCACAATGAAACAGTACTCCCACTCTCTATTGCCCAAGACCACAAACGTGCCTTCGACGGCGACACAGGACCAAATACTGGCGGTATGGGTGCCTACACCCCTGTTCCCATTATTCCTCAAACTGCCGTAGATGAGGCTGTTAATACAATAATGAGACCCACGGCAAAAGCGATGGTTGATTCCGGAACTCCCTTTACCGGAATACTTTACGGCGGATTGATTTTGACAGAAGATAGACCAAAAGTGATTGAATTTAACGCCCGCTTCGGAGACCCTGAAACAGAAGTGGTGTTGCCCAAAATGAAAAGCGATATGATTGAAATTATCTTAGAATTGCTTGATGGACAAACTCCCGAAATTGAATGGCACGAAAATGCGTTTTTGGGAGTAGTGATGGCCTCAAAAGGGTATCCGGCGGAGTTTGAAAAAGGGATTGAAATTGAAATTGGAGGAGAAGAAGGGAGAAAGGAGAAAGGAGAAAGGAATACCTTGAATTCTTACTCTATAAAGGCACCCTTAGTAGAGACTTTTCATTGTGGAACTGCCAAAATAAATGGCAAATGGGTAAATAACGGCGGACGCGTTCTGATGGTGGTAGGAGGTGGAGCAACCCTCGAAAATGCTAAAGAAAACGCCTATCAGAAGGTGAAACAGATTAATTCCGACAATCTTTTTTATAGAAATGATATCGGCTGGCAATCGCTACTCAATAACTAATGAAATTGTAAAAGTTTTTGATTTCATATCAGTTATCCCTTGAATTATAGGACTTGAGCGATAAATGGGCAGATGGTCTTTGTCTTTAATTCTCTTTTCATCTTCCAACATATTAATAACTCCAAATGAAACACTAAATTCAGTGGAAAGTTTAAAGTAAGTAGTGTAAAAGTCAAATCCAAAACCACTCCTTACTTGCACATCGTAAGGCTTAATAATGGGAATAATATCTATACCCATGGGATCCATTGTATTAATGGAGTTATTTTTGGCACTCATCATATTTATGCTGAATTGCCCGCCGCCCAATGCATATAAGCGTACATTATGCATACGCGAAGATTTGAATTTTATGAATAAAGGAAGATTAATATACTGACAATCAATCTGACGTAATATCTCATAGGTTGGTTTATCCTTTCTCGGATTTGGATCCTGTACCTCATTAGTAAATCTATAATAGAGATTAATCTCGTGGGCAATTGAAAAGGCGGGAATAAACCGCAGGTCAAAATACTCTCCCAATCTCATATTCCCCAAAATTCCCACATGAAATGCCGGTGTTACTGAGGAAGTAATTTGCTGCAATGTATTGCCTCCACCCATAATGTTGTCAGGGAAAACGTAATTGGTTCTTGTTTTAATGTTAATATCCACAATATCAATGCCTAACGAAAATCCATAGTGAAAGCGTTCTTTATCGTAGGCTTGAAGATTGGGTACCCCAAAACGAAAAAACTGAGCAAACAGGGTGTTGCAAGTTAATAAGCACAACAGACCAAACAAAAAAATTCTTTGCATTTATATTAAATGAAATTGTTTAACGCAAAAGATTCCGTTATATTATTTTTTTTCGGGAATATATCTTACATTATTGTAAGTTCACTGAACATCCCTTGTGAAACTAAGAAATAACAATTTCTACTCTTCACAAATTGAGTCTGTTAACGTATAGTATATTCCTAATATAATTCATTTTTTCATCTTCATTCCAGGCTAAATCTATCCAATGAATTACAAAACCGGCACGTTCCATTTTTCTAAACCACGTCATTTGTCGTTTTGAAAACTGATGAATGGCAGTATTCAGTTTTTGAAACATAGTATTGTAATCTAGTTGTTGGGTAAGGTAGAGCATTACAAACCGGTATTCTAAACCGTATTTATACAATTGCTCCAACGAAACACCCTCGTTAATAAGAAATTGCACTTCTTCAAGCATTCCGTTTTCAAGTCGTTCTTTCAGGCGAGAAGTAATTCGTCGTCTCACCTCATCTCTATCTCCTTTAATACCAAAAATAATGGAGGGGATTGGGGTTGACTGGTAGCCTTGAAGCAGTGCTTCGATATACATTCCGCTTCCTCCGCATAAAATTACCGGTTTGTTTCGTTGTTGAATATCCTTGATAGCATTTTGCGCTAATTTTTGGTATTGGAACACTGTATTTACCTTTCCGGGTTCCTCAATATCAATGAGATGATACGGAATTACTTCACCATCAATAGAATACTCTTTCAAATCTTTTCCGGTGCCAATATCCATTCTTTTATAGATTTGGCGAGAATCGGCACTAACAATTTCTGCATCGATTTGCTTTGCCAAAACTACTGCCACACGGGTTTTTCCTGTAGCAGTAGGACCAAGAATAGTTATTATGGGGGTCATCCCACTAAATTATTTTGCTTAATAGGGTATGTCATTCCGAACGAGGGAAGGAACTTCTATTTTATCACAAGTTTTTGTACAAACAACTGTCCGTTATTTTCGTCAGTCATTTTCAGCAAATACACACCGGCAGGATATTGAGAAACAGAGATGGTATTTCTTCCTTCGTAAAGTTTTTCGGTAGCAATATGGTTGCCTATAATACTATAGATTTCCAATTTCATATTTGAACCCGTAACAATATCAACGAAGTTATTTGCCGGATTTGGAGACAATTGGACTAACGAGGGGTTAATATCTGAGATACCCACAAGACCGCTGTCAAACATAATGATACGGTTTTTATTGGGCACACCGGAAGCGCCCACAAAGTTGCATACTCCCGTAATATCAACTGCAATAGTAGGAATTGCTTTACCAATATATTTTGCGGCGTGGTTTTGAGTAAAAGCTGCGTTTTCAACTGTTTCGTTGTTTTGTTTCAATCCGTAGAATTTACTTGTTTCAAAAGTTCCTGTTTCGGAAAATAATACATTATTGATTTTAATCAATTTAGCTTGAATGGGATTAGCATGATTATTATCTAATTGAGAAAGAGATATTTGAATTGGAGTTACAGGTTGATAATAATTAGTTTGCTTGCATTTTTCAGTTGGAAGAAGTTCTATCATTCCAAAATAATTAGTGAGTGTTCCCATTAAATCTGTAATTTTGTCTCCAACATCTAAATAATTAAGTATGGCATCGTTTCTGTCAAATATCTGAATTGCAGCGGTTTCATCCTGAATATATTTCACGCTGTGCGTATAAGTTGTTTGTTTATAAATGCAGGTAACAATAGCTTCTCCGGTATAGATAAACGGTTCTATGCCAGAATTTTCTTTTCCTTCAATATATTCCGGAGCATTATCTCGTAATTCCAGAAGCGTAGTAACCACTTTAGGGAATAAATATTCTGCTATTGCAATTCCGCTGGGTTCCATGTCGTTTTTCCATGCTTTAGCCTTGATAGTAGTATTTGCTGATACAAGAATAGGTGTAGCATAAACTGTGGATGTTTCATCGGGGGTACTTCCATTTGTTGTATATCTTATTGTTGCGCCTTCTGTTTCGCAATTAATCGTTATGTTTTGTGGGGTAGTATAAATTCCGGCAGGAGGAGTACAAGTAGGCATTTTAACTTTCGGGGTGTTATTACCATCAATGTGCACAGAACCTAAGAACATTCTACACTCCTGGTCGGGATTATTCTTAGTTGTTGTTTCAATAGACAAAGAAGTGGGCGTAGAAATGGCATCGAATTGAATGGAATACTCCTTCAAATCAGTAGCGGTTACGGGCCACCCTTTTTTCCCTGAAATAACAATTTCAATTTTCTGAGAACCATAAGTTAAAATAACTGTTGCATCTTTTGCAGCAGTATTATTAGGCCATGCCAAAGCCTTGATGGTGATATTAATGAGTGGAGCATCCCCAGCATTTATTACCGCAGTGGGTAGTTTTCCTTCTCCTGAAGCGGTGCCGAATTTAATTTTTTTATCTGCTTCATACACCGATTTACTACCGGCAAACAAAAAACCAATAGGCATTGTAGCAGCAGTTATTGCGGGCATGGAGGAAGAGGAATTCACAGATTCACCTTTCAGCGCTGAAAAATCAGACTGAAACGGCAAATTAATCGACTGGCTAAATAATGAGATGGAAATGCCCAATAGCATTATTAATGACAGAGCAAAGATTTTTAAAATTGTAAATTTTTTCATAATAGTATGATTAATGGGTTAATAATTTTTGTAAATTTCACAGCAAAACAGTATGAATTAGTGAATTGCGTAATACTATTTGCCAGTTAAGTAACACTGCAAATATACATTTAAAAATACGAGTTTGGAAAAAATGAAAAAATTTGGTTAAAAATTAGTTTGAGGCGTTATTTTTTATTTTGGTGTTTTACAAAAATGTTTATTTGTCGCAAAATTAATTGAAGATGACTAAAGGAGGTTATGTTTACATTCTCACAAACA
>JAIRVY010000164.1 GCA_031253655.1 Bacteroidales bacterium | reverse complement strand
TTTTTGATTTTACCCTCTTTGATGAGTTGCTCTTTCTCTTTGCGGATTTTTTCGAGCAAAGCAGAGGCAGGCTCATCATCGAAATCTTGAGCAACCAATTTTCCTTGTATGGCATATTGAAGAATGGATTTTTTAAATTTGTTTGGAAATTCAGATTCTAATAGAACTTCTTCTTTTTCAAAAGCAAAATACCTCAAAATCAAAAGTGTAATTACACTTAATCTATCAATGATTCTTTTCTGTTCCGAGAATGGAGGTATTGCAATAATTAAATTGTGAAAAAGTTTTTTATTCAAATGAGGTATGGCTGCTCCAATTTTACTATCTCGAAACAAATTTTTGTAAAACTCTAAAATAATCTGAATATATTGTTCATCAACACTCAAAGCAATATTCATTGTTTTAAACGTACTGCCCATGTATCCTCTTTCTGTAATATCAAAAACCTCTCCTGAATTTTCTCCATCAACTAAAATTACTTTTGTATTAGGATTGACAACCTTACCGGCTTTTAATATAGTTGCTTCGCATTTTCTTCTTAAATATTTGGCTTCTAAATAAGGTAGCATCTCACCTGTTAGTTTTTCTCCATCACCAAGCCAACAAACAAAATTCAAGCAACAAAACTCCCAACTTTCCGGCACTTCAAACGGGATTTCTTCATCAATGCAGCGCACCTTTTCGCCTATCTTCTCATAATAGGAATTGTCGGCACCTCTATAAATAAACGATTCTGTTTTGTCTTTTTTTATTTTGCCCTCTTTAATAAGTCGTTGCTTTTCTTCTCGGATTTTTTTAATGAGAACAGATGCCGGCTCGTCATTTGGGTCTTGCTTTACTAATTTTCCCTGAATGGCGAGTTGAAGAATAGATTTTCGTAATTCATCCGCTTTCATTATCCTTGATTCAATATGTTCATAATTTGGTCAAGCACGTCTTTGATATCGGTGTCTAATCTTTCTTTTTTCGCAAAATATTCTTTTATCAAAACGTCGGGCGGGAGAATTTCTTCCACTTTGTGTGGAAATCCGCATAAATCAAAATCGTAATTACCTGAAATTATATCGGTTTTGGAATACTTTTTCGATTTATAGTTTCCATCTTCATCTGCAATTTCTACACGATTACTCCACCAATCTTTAACGGGTTCAAAATGCACAGATTTTATTGGCTTGGTTTTTGAAAACGCTTTATAACCCTCCGGCATATCCATTCTGTAAAACCAAATATCGCGCGCGCCATCGCAATCTTCATCGAAGAAAAGGACATTGGTAGCAATTGACGTATAGGGTGCAAAAACACTTTTGGGCAAACGTAAAACAGTATGCAAGTTAAAATCGTTCAATAGTTTTTCTTTCAAATTTCGTTTTGCCCCCTCTGTTCCAAAAAGAAAACCATCGGGAAGAACAACACCAACACGTCCATTTGTACGCAAACGGTACATGATTACCGCCATAAATAAATCTGCTGTTTCCGAAGCCCTAAACTCCACCGGAAAATTCATTTGAACAATTTCATCTTCCGTTCCACCGTAAGGAGGATTCATAATAATAACATCAAATTTTTCTTCCTCAGAATACTCTCTCACATTTCTTTTTAATGAGTTATCATAAAAAATATGTGGTTCATCCACATCATGTAAAATTAAATTGGTAAGTCCCAATGAATAGGGAAAAGATTTTTTCTCAATCCCATACACCGCATTTCTACACGCCTGCATATCTTCCGGTGAAAGCACTTTTTGTTCCAAATGTTTTAATGCACTCACGAGAAATCCGCCTGTACCGCAGGCAAAATCCGCAATGTTATCACCCAAACGTGGATCAATTCTTTCTACAATAAAATCGGTTAATGCTCTTGGGGTGTAAAATTCGCCCCCATCGCGTTTCGATTCCTGTAAATCTTTTAACATAGATTCGTACAAATCTCCAAACTCGTGTGCTTCGGTATAGTTTGTAAAATCAATCTCATTTAAAGCATTTATCATTTGGCGTAATTTCACGCCGTTTTTCATAAAATTAGACGCATCCTCGAAAATATATTTGACAATCAAATGTTTTTTTGGTGTGTACTCATCAATTTCCAATTTTTTCAACGTGTCAATCAACACGTTGTTTACAAATTTAATCAAGTCTTCGCCTGTCATGGCTTTGCCGTCGGCTTTGTCTATTGCCCAATTCCGCCATTTCAAGTTTTCGGGAATAATTGATTGGTAAGTATCCTCTTTCATTTCCCAAATTTCTTCCTTTGCATCATAGATTTTCAGGAATATCATCCAAATCATTTGCCGAAGATACTGGACTGTACCCGATAAGTCGTCGCCCCGCATAATGTTTTGAAGCCTTTTAATAAGTGTTTCTACTGACATATTTTTCTATTTCAAATAAAATTAATGAGTTATGATTCATATAGTTTTGTACACAAATCTCTGATTAATGTTTGGCTACTCTGTTTCCCGCCTAATTTTTTAACTGTTGGAATAAAGCCTCCAAATTGATTAAAATTTGGCAATTCAAAAACATCAATCTTTTCAAGAGAAAGAATGTTTGTTGCCAAATAAATGTTTAACAATTCATCAACAACCTTTTTTTGAATAGTTTGCATTTCAGTGTAGTACTCATCTTCTTTGAGATTATCAACGCGTTCGCTTTTTAAAAGAGAGCCTTTACTAAAACCGTAATCCAAAATAATATCAAAATAATCAATATCTTTTTCCATAAACCGATTAAAATCTACACCCCTTTCTTCAAAACTACTTATAATAAATTGCTTGTCTCCATGAAGCCAATCGTTAATAAATTCACTTTCCGCTTGATATTTTTCTCTAATTAAAAATTTTAGATTTGCGGAATGATTGGCAATGAGTCTCCCATCTTCACCATAAATCATTTCAGATTCGCTGACAATCAATGCCGGAACATCATCAACCCTGTACTTAAACCTAATTTCTTCTTCATCGCCAAAGTCATTATCCATATCGTCTTCATCTTCGGGAGTGGGTATCGGGGCATTTTTATCCACATTATAAACAGAAGAAGCAGGTCCATCAAATTCTGGGTCGCTGAAATTTAATGTGGCTTTTCTAAAATCCAAAATAGTAAAGAAACGTTTGTCTTTATGCCAAACTAAGCGCGTACCTCTTCCAATAATTTGCTTAAACTTAGTCATAGAGTTAATTATTGCATCAAGGACTATGACTTTACACATTTTGCAATCTACTCCGGTAGATAACAATTCTGAAGTGGTTACAATGGTTGGGTATTTAGAATTGTTGTCTATGAAATTTTCCAATTGTGCTTTTCCTAATAAATCGCTACCGGTAATACGCATTACATATTTATCATTTATGGCACACAAATCGGTATTTTCATTCACTAACGCTTGCCGCATCCTTAGCGCATGGTCCTCATCCACACAGAACACAATGGTTTTAGAATACCTGTCGCTGCTTTGTTTCAAAAATTCTGTAATTCTTCGCGCAACTGTATGTGTACGGTCATCAATAATAAGCTCACGGTCGAAATGTTTAGCAGTATATACCTTTTGTTCAATTTCCTGTCCGTAAATATCCAATTTACCATCTTCCGGAATGTATCCTTCCAAATCTTTATCAATTCCAAATCGCAATACACGGTAAGGGGCTAAGAAACCATCGTCAATTCCTTGTTTTAAGGAGTACGTATAAATTGATTCACCAAAATACAAACTGTTGGAAATATCTTCTGTTTCTTTAGGCGTAGCCGTCATACCGATGTGGATTGCGCCTTCAAAATAATCAAGTATTTTCCGCCATCGAGAATTTTCTTTGGCACTTCCCCTATGGCACTCGTCCACTATCACTAAATCAAAAAAGTCGGGTGTAAATTGTTTAAATACTTCCAAATCATCTTCCCCACTTAATTGATGATAGAGCGACATAAAAATATCGTATGCACTGTCAAGGGTTCTATTATCAACTTTTGTGAGTATGCTTTTATCTTTGAAAGGAGCAAAGTCATTCAAGATAGTTTGGTCTATAAGAATATTTCTATCTGCCAAATACAATACTTTCTTTACTTTTTTTGTGCTATATAAACGATGTACAATCTGAAAGGCTGTATAAGTTTTTCCTGTACCTGTTGCCATTACCAAGAGAATTCGTCGTTTATTATTTGCAACGGCTTCCACGGTTCTATTAATGGCAACACGTTGATAGTATCGTGGACGGTTGATGCCTTCACGATAAAAGTATGGTTCTTTAATCACAGTTTCAACATCTTCCGTAATCATTTTAAAGTTACAGTAGCGATTCCATAAATCTTCAGGTTTTGGAAATTTATCTATAGCAAGATTTCGTTCCTTTCCGGTTAACATATCGTGTTCCACAAATCTTACTCCATTACTTGAATAAGCGAAAGGAATATCAAGTATTCGAGCATAATCAATCGCTTGTTGAATGCCATCAGCCTCATTTTTTGTCATAATCTTGGCTTCTACAATGGCTATTGGAAAATTATTGTGATGATGTAAGAGATAGTCGGCTTTTTTGCGTTCGCCTCTTTTTGCAGTTTTACCTTTGATGATAATTTTCCCATCTGTAAAGGGTTCATTCACTTTGATGGAAAACTCCATGCGCATCAGCTCTTTTTTCCAACCAGATAGTTCAAGGGCAGGAGTAATATATCTATTTTTTATGTCTTCTTCGGTAAGGTTACTCATCATTATCAACTCTAAATTTCGGACTGCAAAATTATCAAAAATGTTCAACCATAGATTTCAACGTTTTACAGCATACAATACATAAACTCTTCTTTTATTTATCTACTGAAAAAAATTACATGTTTTGCCGAAAAGTCCAACAATAGAAACAATTACTAAAAATTAATATTTTTGCTGCCAACTTCACGACAAACAACCTATTAATATATTAAATTACAATGGTTTACATAAAAAACAAAGAGGAAAATATAATAATAGAAATAACTTCAAACATATCATGGAAAAATTAACGGAACAAGAAAAAGCTCAACTATCAGATGAAGAACGTATTATCCTTTTTCATCAGGCTTCGATTAGATGGGCAAGAAAATTAATTCCTTTAAGAAATGGTTATAAATACTTTATAAAAAATAAAGTATGGATTCTTAGTTTACTATTTGTATTATCAATAGTTAAGTCATCAATTTGGTATGCTTTATTTGGTGTAAACATTTTTGCATATTCAAGTTTACAAGATATTTTTATATCATTTGCAGATTATTTTATGTCAATAATAATAATAGGAATATTAGCAATTTGTTTTTATTTGTTTTTACCACAAAACATTGATAATAAAAGAGGAAAAATTATTGTGATAATTTTCTCAATCATCTTTCTTTTAGTTTCTCTATGGTTTATTTTGTCATTATATCGCATGCTTTTTTCAATTTGGTATCTTATCCTAATAGTTCTTACTCTACTTGTTGCAGCAGACAGAAAAATTACTCTTTTGAATTGGTCATTATTCTTTTTATTATTATTAACTTTTCAGCCAATAGCTCAATATTTTTCTTTGACTAACAGCAAAAGAGGCAGAATTAGCACGCAGTTCGTTGAACAAAGCGCTCATTATGATTTAGTAAATTTTGATTATAACGATACATATATTGACACAAAAACATACAAATATTATCTTATTGGGTGTAATTCAAATTATTACTTCATCTTTAATAGAATAGCAGATGAAACATTAATTATTTTAAAAAATGAATGTAAAAATATCAAATCTCATCCATTTGGATTAAAATTTCTTCGATTTGTGAAAAAGCGAGAAATTCCGAAATTTGATTAATAATTACAAATTACAAGGTAAAGCCGATGGACTAAATCGTACTTTATTACCCCATTTCCAAAATTTTTTTATGTTAGATTTGTCCCTATTACAAAACACGCCACATTAACAATTTTTCCATCTTCATTTTTAACCTGCTTCTGTTTGCCGTAAAGTTGAAAGTTTTGCTTTTCTAATTCTGCTATTTTTGAGTTAATTATCGTTAATAACATCTCTATCCAACCCATTCCACCACCGAAGTGCAAACGCTTTACAAAATATAGAAAGTCTTGAGAAAAATTAGAAATAAAGTCAGTTTCTTCCGGCAAGGAAACTTCACAAGGCTCAAATTCAAAGTCCATTACATTTTTTATTATCTCATGTAATTGCTCCCCGCTCGTAATGCGTTGCAAAGTTCTTAATCGCTCCTCTTTTTCCTGCTTCTGCCGCTTTTCTTCTGCAATCGCGGTTCTTATCTCTGCTTCGTGGACACCCCGCAGGGTTTTAAGGCGAGCAGACGGATGCCGCTCCCAATTTTCCACAATTTCGCTGCTGCAATCGCTGCAAAGCAAAATGTAATTGTCGTAGTAGTCGTACTCTTTGAGCCATTCGTATCTTGGACTTTCGCGGTCTTCGCTAATAATTTGGCACAGAGCGCCAAAACTTCTGCTTCCGCTAAAAACATGAATGCTTCTTGCTACATCTTTTTGACAGAGAACGCATTTGTAGCCGGAGCGTTCCCAAAGTAATTGTCTGGTTAATGATGGTAATGCCATAGTAGTGTTTTTTTAAAATTATTTGCAAAGGTATATAATCGGTTTTTTTGGAATGGGACAGTTTTTGTTTGAGATTCTTCGCTCGCTTTGCTCGCTCAGAATGACTACAACCGCGTATCATGGAAGAAGCGGCGGCGGCGCAACCTTGTTCCGAACGCAGTGAGGAATCTCTCCCCGCCGCCGTCGCATTTTCCCACGTGCCCACCTGCGCGTCATTCCGTAGGAGCGAAGCGACTGAGGAATCTCATACATAAAAAAACCAGCATTTTTTTGTCCCACTCCGTTTTTCAGCAACGATTATCTTTGCTGAAATATTAAAAATACATTCACTTAGATTATTTATTATGAACATTTTAGTTTTAACCACGGCTTACCAAACCGATTTGGAAAAAGCCATCAAGGATGCCGGATACACGGCAGAGTTTTGCAACCCCAACGAGTTTAATATGTACATCTCGGAAAGTACCAAAGGGATGGACAGTGTGTATAAAGGCGAGCAACGCATTTTTAGAAGCACCTACGATTGTGTGATTTCTCGGGTGGGCAACCACAGAGGATACGCCGCCCGTGTAATTGAGCATCTGCAAAACAATCTGGGAATTTTTTGTGTGCAGTCGGGCGAAAGTCTGAATTTAGTTGCAGACAAATTCCGAACCGCTCAAATCTTGAGTCAAAATGGGATAAGAGTACCTAAACAGGTTTTCGCCATGAGCCCCAAAAACTACAAACACGTTATTGATAAAGTGGGCGGACTTCCGGCAATTCTTAAAGAGAACACCGGCTCGCAGGGCAACGGTTTAATTTTGTTGGAAAGTCCACAGCAAACTAACATGACACTCGACAGTTTTTACGGCAGCGGCGAAAAACATATTATCATTCAACGTTTTCTGAACAACGGCGGCAAAGATGAACGCCACATCGTTGTTAACGGCGAGGTGGTTTCCTCAATGGAGCGGCAAGCCCCCAAGCACGATATCCGTTCCAACATTAGTCGCGAGGGAACAGGCAAAAAAATCTTCGCCGATTCCGAAACTCGCGAACTTTGCATCAAAGCCGTTGCCGCCATTGAGGGTTTAAACTTCGCCGGTGTGGACGTGATGAAAGATACGGACGGCAAACCGTATGTGATTGAAATAAATAGCAATCCGGGAACAGGGATTGTTGGAATAACCGGTTATAACCACTTCAAAGACTTGGTGAGGTATTGTGAGAGGAATTATAGAAATGGGTCGAAAGTTGCCATGCAGGAAAAAGCACAAAAAATGATTTACGAATTGTGTGTTTTAGCAACAAATGTTGATGCTGATTTAGAGCAAATGTTTAGGGATTTAACAAAGTAAAGTTCCAAAAATAAATCATTCACATATTCCCATAAAATACTCATTAATCTTTTTGTTTGTATCAATCTCAATCTGCGTATTTG
>JAIRVY010000135.1 GCA_031253655.1 Bacteroidales bacterium | reverse complement strand
AGTAAAGCAAAAATCGCTAACAATTTACTGTTCAAATCATTAGTGATTTTCAAAGTGCCCAGGACAAGAGTCGAACTTGCACGAGAGTTCTCTCACTACCCCCTCAAAGTAGCGTGTCTACCAATTCCACCACCTGGGCAAAAGCAGGCGGCAAAAATAAGATTTTTTTGAGGTGGGTGGTATAAATTTCTATTTTTGCCAAACTTTTACAAAACGAATAATTTATTTCTTATGAATTTGATAGACCAAATTAAATCAAGTGCCAAATTGGCAAACAAAACTATTGTACTTCCGGAGGGCGAGGAGGAAAGAACACTAAAAGCCGCAGACATAATAATAAAAGAGGGGTTTGCAAAAATTGTGCTTCTTGGGAACCGCAAAAAAATTGAGAACCAAGCTTTTGAATGGATGTTAACCCACATTAAAGACGCCATAATTATTGATCCAAAAAATACTCCAAAAAAAGAGTTCTACGCGAAAATGCTTTATGAAATCCGGAAAAACAAGGGAATGCAGATGGAAGAAGCCATGCGCTTGGTGGAAGATCCCCTGTATTTGGCAACGCTGTTAATCAAGAACAAAGAGGTAGACGGCGAAGTTGCAGGTGCGCAAAATTCAACCGGCGATGTGCTTCGCCCCGCGTTTCAAGTGGTAAAAACATTACCCGGCGTATCTGTCGTTTCGGGCGCGTTCATTATGGTGTTCAAAGACCCGCAATGGGGCGATAACGGCGTGATGGTATGGGCAGACTGTGCAGCACACCCCAACCCCAACGAGCGTGAATTGGCTGAAATTGCCGTGGTTACCGCGCAAACTGCCAAATCAATTGCACAATTAGAGCCACGTGTAGCGCTGTTGAGTTTTTCTACAAAAGGCTCCGCAAAACACGAAATGGTGGATAAAGTAGTAAATGCTACAAAAATAGCACAAGAGATGGCACCCCACTTTAAAATTGATGGTGAACTGCAAGCCGATGCTGCTATTGTGCCCGGTGTTGGAAAATCAAAAGCCCCCAACAGTGAAATCGCGGGAAAAGCTAATGTGCTGGTATTCCCAACCTTAGAAGTAGGAAATATTGCCTACAAATTGGTGCAACGTATTGCCGGCGCAGATGCTATTGGACCGATTATGCAAGGAATGGCAGCCCCCATCAACGATCTGTCGCGCGGCTGCTCAGTGGATGATATCGTGAGTTTGGTGGCAATAACTGCATGCCAAGCCAGTAAGTAGTGATTAATAATTAGTAATTAGTGAATAATGGCTAATGTTCGAATATCATGCAGTAAATCAATATTTTAGAATAAAAAAAATAAACTATGAAACCCGGAAACAAGAAATCAAAAAATCTTTTCTCCTTTCTCCTTTCTCCCTTCTTCTTTCTGCTTTTCTTTTTCTTCGCCTTTTTCCATTGCAACGCACAAACCGAAAAAATTCCACTACCTAAAAGTTTGCAACAAAATATTAAAACCGAGAAAAAAAGACCTGTTTTTACGGTAGGTAGCGGAATCGGCGCCCAATTTGGCGCTACCAGTGCAGTCGAAATCTCCCCTTTTGCCGGAATTTATGCCACTAAATGGTTGGTTTTTTTAGTTAATGGTGAATATGCCTTTATGTGGAACAAAAATTATTTTAATGCTCATATTTGGGGAATTGGCGTTGCTGTTCAACCCTGTATTATTGATAGAATCTTACTTCACGCTGGGTACAAATTCAATCAAATACAGATTAAATGGCTTGATATATACCCAAGAGAAAAAGAAAATTTTAACTATGTTGTGTTAGGAGGAGGATACAAACAGTATCTTGCGCAGAAAATATATATTCAAGGATTAGTTCTTATTGATATTCCAATTAACCCACCTACAATAAATAATTATTCACATAGTTTTTACCCTTATTTTAAAGTTAGTGTGGGTATAGATTTGTAATTATGATAAAATCAATGACCGGCTTTGGAAAAGCCACAGTAAATTGCGAGGGAAAAACGATTGCAATAGAGATTAGATCGTTAAACAGCAAACAACTAGACATCGTAACCCGAATATCTGCACTGCTAAGAGAAAAGGAAAACGAAATTAGAAGCCTGATCAATAAAGAATTGGAAAGAGGAAAGATTGAGATAGTTGTTTATATTGAAAAGACAGATAATCAAACTATTGCCATTGAAGAGGATTTGGCAAAAGCCTATTTCGAAAAATTAACAAAACTGTCGAAATTGGTTAACAATCCCGTAAATACTGATATTTTTGCGCAAATACTTCGTATTCCGGATGTTATCTCTACATCCAAAGAAATAATTTCTGAAAATCTATGGGGAGAACTTTTAAAAGGGATAATAATCGCCTGCGATGAAGTTAACCGCTTCAGAGAAATAGAAGGCACTATTTTACAAAAAGATTTTTCTACTCGAATTCTGCTAATTTCAAATATGATAAAGGATATTACACCCTTTGAAAAAAATCGCATCATAGAGTTCAAGAAAAAAATAATTGAAAATCTTGAAACATTACCGATTAAATATGACCCGAACCGTTTAGAACAAGAGTTGTTTTTCTACCTTGAGAAATTAGATATTACCGAAGAGAAAGTTCGTTTGCGCAAGCATTGCAATTATTTTTTAGAAACGATGAAAGAAAAAAGTGCCGGAAAAAAGCTGGGTTTCATCGTTCAGGAAATTGGTAGAGAAATTAACACCATTGGGTCAAAAGCCAATGATTTTAATATTCAACAAATTGTGGTTTTGATGAAAGATGAGGCAGAGAAAATGAAAGAACAATTAGCGAATATCCTTTAGGGATAGGGCGCGCCTTGTTTCTATAATATGGCAATTGCCTCCTCTACTTTAAACTCTCCGATTCTGGTTCTGCATAATGCCGTTAAATGTGCGCCGCTTTCCAGTTTCTGTCCGAAATCACGAGCAATGGAGCGAATGTAAGTGCCTTTGGAACAGATAATTTTAAAATCCACTTCCGGTAGTGCTATTCTTGTTATTTCAAATGCAGAAATGGTAACTTTCTTTGGTTTTATTTCTGGTTCTTCTCCTATACGTGCCAAAAGATATGCACGTTTTCCATTCACTTTAACAGCCGAGAAATGGGGCGGAATTTGTTCCTGTTCTCCAATAAACGTTTTGGCAGTTTCATAAATCTGTTCTTCGGTAATGTGTTCTATCGAAAATGTTTCATTCACAGGTTTTTCCAAATCAAAACTTGACGTTGTTGCGCCTAATGTAAAAGTACCGGTATATTCCTTTTCCAGATTTTGATATTGTTCTATTCTTTTTGTAAATGAACCTACGCAAATAATCATCACACCGGTGGCTAAGGGGTCTAAGGTGCCGGCGTGCCCAACCTTTATTTTTTTCCGTTGGGCTGCCATGGAGATATTTTGAGCGACCATAAAGGTCGCTCCTACTTTTTGTTGGATATATTTTTTTGTTTTTGCTACCAAATCGAATGAGGTACATCGGTATGGTTTGTCAAAAACCAACACATCGCCTTCCAAATTAACCTCTATTTCTGGCAGTTCAAACCGCGTTTGGTGAATCATTTTTTTTAACATAACGAATAGGTTAAAGCGATAATTCCGGCTATGCAACAATAAAGGGCAAACCAGAGGAGGTTAGCTCGTTTTATCAATTCAATCATAAATTTACAGGCAAAACAACCGCAGAGATAAGCCGCAATAAAACCAACAATTAGCGAACTTACTGAAATTCCCGAAACTTCAGCCGCAAAATCGCCTTTCATAGCGCCTAATGCGGTTTCTCCCAAAATAGGAATCAATACCATTAAAAATGAAAATTTTGCTACTTCTTCTTTTTTTACTCCGGCTAATAATCCGGTGGCAATGGTAGCGCCGGAACGAGACAAACCGGGTAAAACGGCAACCGCTTGCGCAATGCCCATAAGGAAGGCGCTTCCCCAGCCCACTGATTTAGAATTTAAAGATTTAAGATTCAATGATTTTGAACTTTGGACTTTGAACTTTTGAATTTTTGAACTTTTGAACGATGATAATGCTAACAATAGCGCTGTAATCAGCAACATGGCACCCACAAATGTCAACCCTTCGCCAAAAAGTTGTTCTACATTTTTCTTAAAAAACAATCCCACAATCATTACCGGAATCATGGAAAGTAAGACCCTGCCGATATATTGTGTTTCGGCATTCCTTTGAAATTTGAAGAATTTTAGAAACAAAGCAGATATTTCTTTTCGTAAAATCGTGATGGTACTCAACACTGTGGCGCAGTGCACCGCCGTTTCAAAAGCGATATTGTCGGATACTTCCAAGCCAAGTAGTTCTTTACCAATAATTAGATGCCCACTGCTACTGATAGGCAGAAACTCTGTTAATCCTTGAATTATTCCTAAAATGAGCGCCTGCAGCCAATCCATAGTGATTTGATATTAAAAGAGACAGGCATTACCTGTCCCATATTTTTGCTCCCCCTCGAGGACTTGAACCTCGGACCCTCTGATTAACAGTCAGATGCTCTAACCAACTGAGCTAAGGAGGAGTGTTGGTTTTAAGGCGGCGAAAATATATTTTTTTTTGATACTTTTGCCGACTCTTTAAAAAAAACAGAATGATAAAAAGACACTTGATTACTACTGCGTTGCCATACGCCAACGGACCTATTCACATCGGACATTTAGCCGGTGTTTATATTCCGGCAGATATTTACTGCCGCTATTTGCGTGCCAAAGGCGAAGAGGTGCTGTTTATAGGCGGTTCGGATGAACACGGCGTTCCAATTACCATTACAGCGCGAAAAGAAAATACAACCCCACAGGCAATTGTGGATAGATACCACGAAATGATTCAAAAATCGTTTGAACAATTAGGTATCATATTTGATATTTATTCCAGAACAACAAAACCAGTTCACCACGAAACTGCATCCGAAATATTTACAAATTTGTATAAAACAGGAAAGTTGATTGAGAAAACCTCCGAACAATATTTTGATGAGGTGGCGAGCGAGTTTTTAGCCGACCGGTATATTACCGGAACTTGCCCTCATTGCGAAAACAACAGTGCATACGGCGACCAGTGCGAAGCATGCGGTTCCTCGCTTAACGCCACCGACTTAATAAATCCAAAATCGGTACTCAGTGGAAATGTTCCTATAATGAAAGAAACGAAACATTGGTATTTACCCCTTGAACAATATGAAGATTGGTTGAAAAAGTGGATTTTAGAAGGACATAAGGAGGATTGGAAAACCAACGTGTATGGGCAGTGCAAATCGTGGATTGAACAAGGATTGCACCCAAGAGCGGTTACCCGCGACCTGAGTTGGGGCGTTAAGGTTCCCTTAGCAGATGCAGAAGGCAAAGTGCTGTATGTTTGGTTCGATGCCCCCATCGGTTATATCTCTGCAACGAAAGAGTGGTGCGAACAAAACGGTCAAAACTACGAAAGATGGTGGAAAGATGAAGAAACGCGGTTACTTCATTTCATTGGAAAAGACAATATTGTGTTTCACTGTATTATTTTTCCCGTAATGTTGAAAGCGGAGGGCTCTTATATTTTGCCCGAAAACGTACCCGCAAACGAGTTTCTGAACTTGGAAAACAATAAAATTTCCACCTCGAGAAATTGGGCAGTGTGGTTGCATGAGTATTTGGAAGAATTTAAAGACAAACAAGATGTTTTGCGTTATACTTTAACTACTATAGCACCGGAAACCAAAGATTCTGATTTTACATGGGCAGATTTTCAAGCAAAAAACAACAATGAACTATTGGCAATTTTCGGAAACTTTGTGAACAGAACAGTGGTTTTAATTCACAAATATTATGAAGGAGTAATTCCGGAAATAGGTGAATTTACAGACGAGGAAAAAGAATTGATTGCTAAAATCGCCGGTTTTCCGAGCGTCATTGGCACATCTGTTGAAAAATACCGTTTCAGAGAAGCCCTGGCGGAATTCATGAACTTAGCGAGGTTGGGTAACAAATACTTAACCGATACAGAGCCATGGAAGGTTGTAAAAACCGACCCCAAGCGCGTAAAAACTATCCTGCACCTTTCTATCCAAATTTGCGCCAATTTGTCGGTATTGGGCGAACCATTCCTGCCCTTTACTTCGGCAAAACTTCGAAAGATATTGAATATTGATATCCTCTACTGGAGCGATAGCGGCAGAGTTGACCTACTAAAAGCAGGACACAAAATCAATGCCCCCGAATATCTTTTTGAAAAAATTGAAAATGCGGTTATTGAGGCGCAGGTGAGAAAATTGGTAAAGTAAAAGAACTTCCCTTGTTTACCACCTCACTAAAATATACGCCGCAATTCAATAAAAACTCTACTTTCGCGTCTTTATTTTTAGTTTATTACTATTTTTATGGTAAGCATAATGTCAGAAATAATTATCCAAGTCAACAATGTAAATAAAACTTATAGAGGAAGTTACACTCCCGCTTTGCGTAATTTTTCTATTGAAGTGAGAGAAGGAGAAATATTCGGTCTGTTGGGTCCTAATGGTGCGGGAAAATCAACACTACTCAATATTTTGAGCGGATTACTCACTTTTGATACGGGAAATATCTCCATTTGCGGACGAAATATGCCCCAACAACTGAATGAAATTAAACCCCTGATTGGCGTAGTTCCCCAAGAAATAGCACTTTATCCAACCCTTACAGCAGTGGAAAATCTGAAAATTTTTGGCGGCATTTATGGAATAATTAGTAAAGAGTTGAAACAAAGGATGGATAACTTGCTGAACTATTTCGGGTTGGAACAAAGTAAAAACCGACAAATTAAAACTTATTCCGGAGGTATGAAACGCCGGATTAATTTGATTGCCGGACTGCTGCACCAACCTAAAGTACTCTTTCTTGATGAACCGACTGTATCGGTTGATGTTCAATCCAAAACATTGATATTAGATAATTTGAAAGAGATAAATGCGCAAGGTACCACCATCATTTATACCTCACATTTTATGGAAGAAGCCGAAATGCTCTGCTCGCGCGTGGCTTTTATGGACGAAGGTAAACTGCTGTGCAAAGATACCCCACAAAACCTGATTCAGAACACGAATTGCCCCAATTTGGAAAGTTTGTATTTAAAATTAACCGGTAAAACTCTGCGCGACTGATGAAAAAGTTAATTTCACTACTATATAAGGATTATTTGTTGCTCATTCGTGATGTGGCAGGACTTTGCCTGATGTTTCTTATGCCTATTGCGCTGGTTTTTCTAATGACTTTTTTACAGAACGACATCATAGGAAAAGTGAATGAAGCAGAAATATCGGTAATAATGCTCAATTTGGACAACGATATTCTGGGAAACTCTATCGAAAAACATATCTCAGAATCGGAGAGTTTTGTACTGACGAAGTCGAAAAACAGCGAAAATGAGTTACGCATTGCAGTAGCACGCGGCAATTATATGATTGGTATTGTGGTACCCGAAAATGCTTCCGATTCCATTCGTTTGAACGCCAAGCGCGCAGTGCAGAAAGGGTTTAAAGGAGAAAAATACGAAAGTAAAGATTCGGTTACTATTCATATTTTAATTGACCCAACACTTAAAACATCGTTTCGTAATACCCTGATGAGTACAATGAAAGAGTATTCTGCCAAAACTGAACGCGATTTTCTTCTACAGGAACTGTTGGCAGCCCTCAATCAAAGTTTTCCTTTTATGCTGGGAACTATACAATTAGATGGAAATCAAGTGAATTTTGATGTGCAGTATGCGCTGAAAGACGAAAATGCAGCAGTACCCAATGCAACCCAGCATAATGTTCCGGCTTGGACATTATTTGCCATATTTTTTATCTCTCTTTCTCTTTCGGTAGGGTTAATAAACGAAAGAAAAGATGGCAGTTTTAAAAGATTACTCGCTTTGCCATGTACTTATTTTCAATATTTGTTAAGTAAAAGCATTTTGTTTCTGTTCGTTTGCTTACTCCAGTTTGCGTTGCTCTTTGCGCTGGGAATCTATCTTTTCCCGCATCTTGGTTTACCTAAACTGCTCCTTGGAGATAATGCCTGGCTCTTGCTGCCCATGTGTATCTGTTCATCTTTAGCAGCGATAGGTTTTGGTATTTTTATTGGGAAAATAACGACAGACCATCAACAAGCGGCGGTTCTTGCAGCGTTATCGGTAGTTATTTTTGCTGCTATAGGCGGAATTTGGATCCCTGTATTTACTATGCCCGAAATTATGAAAATCATCAGCAAAATATCACCATTGAATTGGGGTCTGAATGGCTTTTACAACATTTTGATACGCAACGGTACGCTGATGGATATTCTTCCTGAGTGTGCTTATTCATTGGGGTTTGCAGTAGTTTGTATGGGAATTGCGTTGGGGTATAATAGGAGGAGGAAGATATAGAAATTAGAGGAGTAAAAAAAAAAATTAAGAATTATAAGAAAAGTTGTTTTGAACTTTAAAACTATTAAACTTTTGAACTATAAACATTAAACAAAATAGTTATGACAGAAATAGTTATTAGTGGAATGGGAATTGTATCGGCGTTGGGTAACAATGTGGAGGAAAACTTACAGGCATTGCTTGAAAAACGTACCGGAATAGCGCCTTTGCGTTACTTGAAGACATCACACACCGAGTTTCCGGTGGGGGAAGTGAAGATGACCAACGAGGAGATGCTCGCATTGCTCGATATCTCGGAAGATGTGCCCACTGTAAGAACAGCGTTAATGGGAATTTTGGCACTTCGAGAAGCACTGCAAAATGCGGGAATTTGCGATGAGAGATGGAAGGGGGAGGTTGGAAGATGGAAATTGAAAGATGGGCCGAGAATTGCCCTAATTTCAGGTACTACTGTAGGTGGGATGGACAAGAGCGAGCAGTATTACCTCGATTTTCTTGAGAATGATTTGCGAAACGAGTATATTTCCACGCACGATTGCGGCACTTGCACCGAAATGCTTGCCGATTATTTCGGGATTTTTTCTCAGTTAGATACTATTTCTACTGCTTGCAGTTCGGCTGCAAATGCCATCATTTTGGGTGCTGAATTTCTAAAAAGCGGACGCGCCGATATTGTAGTGGCAGGTGGTAGCGAGTGTATAACAAAATTTCATCTTAATGGATTTAATACCTTGATGATACTTGATAAAGAACCATGTCGCCCTTTCGATGCTTCACGAGCAGGATTAAACCTTGGCGAAGGTGCGGCGTTTGTTGTGATGGAATCTAAGGAAAACTTTGATAAAAGAAAACAAGTTAACACGTTTTTGACTGTGTTGTGCAAACTTTCAGGATACGCAAATACTTGCGATGCCTATCATCAAACTGCTTCCTCTCCCGATGGAGAAGGTGCTTATTTGGCTATGAAACAGGCACTTGAAGATGCCGGTTTGCAACCGCAGGATATTGATTACATCAATGCACACGGCACCGGAACCCCCAATAACGATGTGAGCGAAGGTACTGCAATAATGAGAGTTTTCGGAAATAAACCCCCACCCGTTTCCTCTACTAAATCTTTTACCGGACATACTACAAGCGCGGCGGGGTGCGTAGAATCTGTCATATCTATTTTGGCTCTGCAGTACAACTTCATACCGATAAATCTAAATTTCGCCGAAAAAATGCCTGAAATCTCCTTCTCACCCTACCGTGAAATGGAAGAAATAACCCCATCTCAAATCTCAAATTCAAAATCTCAAGTCTCACATCACACATCACACATCTCAATAAACCACATCCTAAAAAACTCTTTTGGGTTTGGCGGTAATGATACCTGTTTAATTTTTAGTAAAACCGATGATACTTAAAGATAGTTTTTACCGGATAAAAGGGTTTTCTAATACAGAAAAGGGGGTTAATTTTTTTATAGAATTTAACTCCGAGCACTTTATTTACAAGGCGCATTTCCCGGATAATCCTATTACCCCTGGTGTTTGTATCATACATATTATCAAAGAATTGTTAATAGAAACCGGCGTGCCTGCACTTCTAATAAAAAAAATTCCACAGGTAAAGTTTTTGAATATCATTCAGCCATCTGAGAACAAAGAAGTTACTTTTTCAATCTCTATTTTATCAATAGAGAATGATACCTGTAAGATTGGCGCTACAGTATTTTGCGGGAATAATATTTTCGCTAAATTAACGATGGTGATAGTGAATCACCACAAATTTCTACCAAAACATTTCAAATTATACCCTATTTTCACTCACTAAATATACCGAGTAGAAAACCAATCCTACCCAAATTGCGCAGAAACATACGAGATGTGCAGTTGAAAATGTTTCTTTGAACAGCAAAATACCAATGAGTAGTTGCAATGTTGGAGAAAGATATTGCACAAATCCGAGAGAGGTTAAGGATACCGTTTCTGCGGCTTTTCCAAAAAGATAGAGCGGAATGGCAGTGATGGGTCCTGCCAGCATTAGCAAAAATATCGTAGAGACGTGGTACGCAGGAACGTGGTTCGCTGCGTCTGTACAAAAGGTGATAATTAGAAACCCGAGTGCCACCGGCATCGCAATAGCGGTTTCTATGGTCAGTGCCGGCATCGCTTCCACTTGCGCTTTCTTTCGCAACAGGGCATAGAGAGCAAAGGATAAGGCAAGTATAATTGCGATAAAAGGGAATGTGCCGTAACTGATTGTGAAATAGGTAACCCCGAAAAGCGCAAAGAGAATCGCTATTTTTTGCATTCCCGACAGCCGTTCTTTCAAAAAAAACACTCCCAGAATTACATTGAGAAACGGATTTACATAGTATCCCAAGGATGCATCTACTATGTGTTCGTTTGCCACCGCCCAGATATAGAGTGCCCAATTCAGTGTAATCAACGTAGAGGTGGATAACAGATAGAGCATTTTCTTTCTGTTGTTAAATATGGAACGAAAATCGGCTTTGAACACGGCTACGGAGAGGATAAGCATAAACACTGCCGACCACAAAATACGGTGCGCCACCACTTCGTATGCAGGAACCGAAGACAACAGATACCAGTAGAGTGGCATTGTTCCCCAAATGAGGTAAGCAGAAATAGCGTAGAGAATTCCTTTTGGTTTGGACATTGAAAGTGGAGCGTACGGGAGTCGAACCCGTGAAAAATTCTGAAAATCAACCACTTATATAACTCTTTTGTTTTTAATTATTTATAATTTATAATTTTTCTTTTTTTCACTATTTTTGGCACAATTTTGACACACTTTTTTCGCTGCAAAAAACACGCTATTAACGTGTTACAAAGATAGCGTGTTTTTATTTAGACATAATATTTAACAACTTATTAATCTGCGCATCCTTCTCCTTAATCTGCGCATCCTTCTCCTTAATCCTGACATCCAAAGCATCAATCTGCGCCCGCAAAACATCGGGGCTATCACTGTAATACTGGCGAGCATCTACATTACTGTTATGCCCGGCTTGGATATTATTCTGTATGTTATTGTCGCCATTAATTGCATTTTTGTTAATATTTCGGAACATTTCACCGCTTCCGGTGAAAAGCCAATTCAAATTTATCAATTCACATTTTGACAATACATTTTCCAAATCAATGCTATTTCTTTTTATATTATTTGACAAAGTCTGTGGGGTAATTTCTAAAAATTGAGCCAATTCCTTATCGGTTTTAAGTCCCATTACTTGTTTTATTCTATTTAATATTAATGTTTTATCACTTTCCATAAAAAAATATTGTCAATTTGTGTATTTATTAAACAATTAGTTTATTTTTGCGCCGTATAAACAACCAATTGTTTTAAAAACACAATGGATTGTTTTAAAAGCAAAATTATAAAAAAAGTAATACGAAAAAAGAGCAATGCGAACTAACAAAATAATGATAAAAGATGTAACCGGCGATAATGCGGGATATATTATGGAACTTCGGAAAGAGGGCTATCCGGAAGGTACAATTGTTAGACAATTTACCTATAGCAAGAGTAACAACGCTTGCTATTTTGACAATTGTGTTGCCTACGTTGGCGAAACATGCGAATTTATTTTAACCAAATAATATATATTAAATATGAACAATCTATTTTCATTTAAACGCGCCTACGAATCACTTCCTGCAAATAAAAAATCTGAAGTGCGCGCCAAAATAATGTCTGAATTATCAAAAGAATCCTATGCATTTTACCAGCGTATGAATGGCAGAGTAGAGCCAAAAGTAAGCGAAGCTCAAAAAATTGAAGCCATATTTGCCGAGTATGGCATAACGGAAGTGTGGAACATACCAGTAGCAGAACCGGTAGAAATTGAAAATTATCTTTAAATCTTATAATTATGACAAAACAAAGCAAGGAAAAACTACTTAAAGCCGGGTATGTGCTTATACGCACGAGAGATATTACGGCTAAAAATGGTAAAACAGCATACGCCATTATGCAATGTAAGGAGTTTGGATGCTGGACAGTTTTAAACAGTTATACCACAAAAACGCCCAGAGACAAACAACTTAAAATGATAGACGGGTTAGATAATACGATTGTAGAATTTGAATAACAAAGAGATCAAAAGCACCACCAATGAGCCATATTAGTAAAGAAACCGCCGATGAAATTAAACGCGCCGCCGATCTCTTTAAAACCATAGATACTATTACTACTCTTAAAAAGAGCGGCAAGGATTATGCCGGAGAGTGCCCCATGTGCCATAAAGACCGGGGGCTGAAAGTAAGCAAGGTAAAAGGGGAGTATCTTTTTAAATGTTTTTCCTGTGATTATGGCGGTAATAGCGCTATAAAATACGTGATGGATGCCACCGGTAAGACCTACCCGGAAGCATTGCGCTATTTAGCCGATCTATTTAACATCACCATTCCGGAGGAGCCTCATCGGGACCGTGGGCTTAAAGCAAGCGCCCGGGAAGTATCATTTAAAAACCGGCAATTAGAACAATCCGGACTTACCGTTAAGGACGTGCGGGCAATGGAAAATACCGACAACGGCATTAAAAGCCTCAATGTGTTTGAGGCGGCAACGCTCAATGAGATGGGGCAAATTGTGGACGGCGACGATATGATTATTCGCTATTTGGATTTGGAAGGCAGGCAGGTTCAGTATAAAGTTAAAGAAGATAATAAAAAACTGCGAGACTTTTACCGCGTGCGCTGGCAGTTCCCAGAAAGCCACCAATTGAAAGACGGAAGTATTTGCAAGTATAAAACGCCTTACGGCGCCAGTGTGCAACTGTATATTCCGGAAACATTGCGCGAAATGTACAAAAACTCCCGGGAAACAAAGCGATTGTTTTTTACCGAAGGCGAAAAGAAAGCCGAAAAGATGTGCAAACACGGCATGCCGGCTTTTGGCATGCCCGGTATAAATTCTTTGGTTGGCAAAAACAAACAGTTTCCGGACAACGTATTGAAAGTGATTGAACGGTGCGGAGTGCAAGAAGTTTTTTTAGTACTCGATAGCGATTTTAGAGAACTATCCGACAACATAAAGGAAGATAAAGACGTTTCGCAACGAAGCCGCAATTTTTTCTATGCAGCAAAGAACTTCCGCGACTGGTTTCAAACATTGGCAAACCGGCAAATATTTCTTGAAGTGTATTTAGTTTGCGGAAACACGCCGGCAGAAAAAGGGATTGATGATTTGCTAACCGGTAGCCTTTCCGGCAAAGAATCGGAGTTTATTGTAGAACTTGAGCAACAGATGAACGATATTGCCAAAAAAGAAACCCGGGCATTTATCAATATCGAGTTATACAAAATTTCCTCCATACCGGATTTGCAACTCATGCAGATTTGGTATTTGAACGACCGGAAAGATTTCTGCGAGTTTCATATTGAAGCGCTTAAAAAACTGCCAAAATTCAAATATGGCGGCAATATGTGGCGCTTTAACGAGCAAAACGAAATGGAACTGGCGCAACCGCTCTACGATGATGAAAAGTTTTGGCAGGTAATAAAGAAAACCGACCGCACCGGCGAAGAATACGAACTGTACAACTTCGATTATGTGAATATGCTAAAGTTTTACCGCAACCGCGGCTTTTACCGCATTCACACCCACAACAACGATTTCGATTTTGTAAGAGTGGAAGATAACATCGTGCGCATGATAAGCCACTACGAAGCCCGCGACTTTGCCATGGATTTAGCAAAAGAAGTATGCGACAAACCGGTTGTAAATATGCTGCTAAAAGGCGGTAAAATGTACTTCGGGCGCGAAAGTATCAGCAATATAGACTACTATTATCCGAACCTGCTCAAACCAAACCGCGACAGCGAAAATATTTTTTTCAAAACCAAATACTGGGAAATATCGGCAGCCGGCATCAATGAAAAGCCCATGAAGCTGATAGAAGAAAACGTTTGGCACGAACAATTGAAAGAATTTGATGCCACACGCACCGACCGCATTATTAACGTGGTTAAGATTGACAAAGCAATACTTGAAAAATCCTCTTTACCCGCTTCCCTCATGGGTAAGTATCTTGTGGGATTTAGTACTTTCGGTGAAAAATGCGACTTTGCCCGATTTCTCTACTACACTTCAAACTTCTACTGGGAAAAGTTTTATGATGACCACAAACAGCAAACCAACGCGCTTGATATTCTACAATTTCCGGAAGAAATTGCCGACACGAATCTGCATTTTGTAAGTAAAATGTGCGCCATTGGGTATCTGTTACACCAATACCGGGATAAAAGCTGCGAAAAGGCAATTGTGGGCATGGACGGTAAACTGTCGGAAGTGGGAGAGAGCAACGGACGTTCCGGCAAGTCTCTGCTCGGCGTTGCGCTGGAGCAAATGCTCATACAGGCGTATGTAAACGGAAAGTGCGACATGGATAAAGAAAAATACCTTTGGGAAGAAGTAACAGAAAAAACAGAAAATATTTTTGTTGACGATATCCGGGTAAACTTCGATTTCGATGTACTATTTACCATCATCACCGGCAAGATGGTAGTAGAACCGAAAGGGAAGCCGCGCTTTACCCTCTCCGGCTCTGAGGTTCCCAAGATTTACCTTACTACCAACCACGCCATTAACGGCACCAGCGCCAGCATCCGCGACCGGCAGTTCCGGATAGCCTTCTGTGACTTCTTTGATGACGACTACAAACCGCGAGAACTGTTTGGCAAAAACTTCTTTGATGAATGGGACGGCGAAGAATGGAATCTGTTTTACAATTTCATGGCAGAGTGTTTGGAACTCTATTTTATTGCCCGCGAAAATGGCTGGGGCATTAACGGGACCGGGCTGATACAGGCTTCCACCGAGCGCTTAGAGCGCCGCCAGTTGAAACAGGAAATAGGCGAGTTGTTTCTCGGCTGGTTTAACGACTACTTGGGGGTTGACGAAAACACCGTTGAAAGCCGAAACGACACGCAGCTTAACACGCCGATAGAGCGCGTTATCCTGCAATACAACTACTTGGATAAGTGCCCCAGTCAAAAGCGCTTTTACACGCCGCAGAAATTTTGGAAAAAACTTACGCAATATTGCCGCTACTGGGGCTTGCGCCTAAACCCGGCACAAACGCTCGATCCGGAGAAACCCGGAAAGGATAAGCGCAGCGGAACGGAGTATATTACCATTGCTAATAAGTGGTTTGATATGGAAGAATAGAATTAATTATTAACCTATAAAATAATATCTTATGAAATTAACACACATCAAAATTTTAAACAAAGAAATTGAACTTTTATACGAAAACAACAATGTTTATGTACCTATTAAACCCATTTGTGAAATAATCGGAGTATCTAACCAAAAGCAGCAAGAAAAACTAAAAGATGACGAAAATTTTGCCTCAATTATAACCCTGAGGGTTACAGTTGGAGGTGATGAAAAACAACGAGAAATGCTTTGTTTACCCATTATGTATATCCCGGCATGGCTCTTTACCATAACGCCGGCGAATGTAAAAGAAGATGCAAAAGACAAACTGATTAAATACCGTGCACAGTGTATTGAAGCGCTGGGAAACCATTTTATCACCTCTGTAATTGATTTGAGAGAAAGTTTAGACGCTATAGAAAATGCAGAATCAGAACTAAAAGAGTTGGATAAAGAGTTTAAAGAAAGCAATATCTACAAGCGAAAAACAGAACTCAAAGATATTATTAGCAGTAATAAAGAGCGAATAGAAAAGATTGGCGATGGCTACCAATTGAAACTTTTCTAAAAAAATCCCATATATCATAGCAGTAAGAGAGCAAAAAAATGATAATATTATGATAGAAAAATACAAACAAATCATAATCCCCAAGGTTAAGACCGGGTCCATTGCCAATAACAGAAAAAGTGTTGCTAAATATTATACTAATAATTTACAAGGAAAAACCATTGTAAACGATCATTTGGGAATAAGCATAAAGTTTACAGCACTTGGAAAGGCTGAACTAGCATACGGCAGGGCGTTACACATAAAGAAAACAGCCGTATTAGAAGTTTTACCATCACTTCTAAAAGTAGCAAAGTATAATAATTTTGGAATCAGAAAAGAAAACGACCCAAAAGAATTGTTGGGTTATCTGAATTTTAAGGCATTTGTATACATTAATGATAAAAAGGAGTGTGTTAGAATATCTGTAAGGCTTTTAAAAACAGGTGATACATATTACAATCACGAAGTAAACATAATAAAAATCGGTTAGAAAGTCAGAGATTGAATATCGCTCTCAATGAGAATTTCTAACCGATTGTTTTGAGCCGCGAAAATAATAAAAAAACAACATAACCCCACATATGACTTAACGATAACTATTAAACCAATTAAAATATTAAGCTTATGAAAACCGTAAAATTTGCTTTTGAAGGCAGCGAAATAACCTTCACACTCGACACAGAAAATAAAGTTATGGTAAATGCCACAGAAATGGCGAAAATTTTTAATGCTGAAGTAGCCCGTTTTATGGAAAACAAAAGCACAAAAGATTTCATTTCTGTTTGTTTAAAAACGAGGAATTCCGCGTTTTTAAATGATGAAAAAAGTGCGAAAATGCACTTTTTAGATATAGAAAATGAAGAAGATTTATACACTTCTAAACAAAAATCCGGTACTTTTATGCACCGCATTTTAGCCCTAAAATTTGCCGCTTGGTTGTCTCCAGAATTTGAACTATGGGTATATTCTACCATTGACAAGCTTCTTTTCGGTAGGCATGCCAAAAGAGAAGAATCTTTTAAAACATCTGCAATTCTTAAAAAGGAAATAAGCAGGATTCTTAAAAAGGATAGCAAAACCATTGAAGATTTTGATAGATACTTGGAAATTTCCCAACAACTAACCGCAGAAGAAAACAAACGAAAATCTCTTACAATGGAGTGTATTAACGAAATAAAAAGTGCAGTGAATAATCAATATGATATTGATTTTCCTGATGAATGAAATATTTTTATATTTTTGCCGAACCAAATTTCTATTAAAAATGTTTAAAAAAACAATCCAAAGGATTTTATTTAGCCCCTTATGGTATGCGCAAAGGAAACCAGCGTGGCGCACTTATAGAAAGCGCGGTACTCCTGTCGGGGGCTTTTTCATTTACACCAAATTTCTATATTATGCAACAACAACCCACAGCCACGCATGAGGCTTTAAACCTGCAAGAAGTTGCTTCCAACCATCCAAAATTTTTCAAAAGGAAGCACAATCCCGAATTAATGGAACCGGTAATCAAAACCTATGTAGTAAAATCTTCCCACAGAATTTATGCAGAAGATTGCTACCTTGGAGAATTTAGCGCCAATGAGCACTTTTTAGATTTTTTTGAGGAAAGCAAGAGTTCAGTTAAAGCCATTTTCCTCGATGGCAGGATTGAAGTTGAAGTCACAGTACGCAAAACAGAGAAAGGAGGCGCCCATGCAAACTAATTTAATTCCGGGCAGTTTCAAACTAGCCGACAACAGCAAGTACATTGCATTTGAGAACGACTGTAGTTTTTGGCGCGCCATTCTGAGTGGTTACAAGTCTTTATTTCGCGCCGGCTTTGCCCGGCTTTTAGATGCCGGTTTGGATGAAGAGGAGGCCGATGCAGCTCAAATGCTCTATGTTTTTATGGAAGATTTGGAGAAAGAATTAAGTGCGCTCTGAGTATCCGAAGCCCTGCCACCCGCAGGGCTTTTTTATTTACAATGAAAAATATACTATTTTTGCCGCATCAAAAATATGACAATGGCGACAGTTACATTACATTACAATACAAGAAATAGAATGGCAGTGCAAACATTAAATTACTTATTGACATTAGGTATTTTTAGAATGGAAGAAAAACTGCCTACCCATTCATTTAAAAAGTCAATGAGTGAATTACAATCCGGCAAAACTCTCAAATTAAAAAATACTAAAAATCCATTGGAAGAAATATTACAGTAATCAAGTATGTATTCTATTGAATATACCAACGAATTTAAAAAACAGGCAAAATTGATGCAAAAGCGGTCCTATAATATGGAATTGCTAAATGATGCTATTAAAATACTTATTGCCACAGGAACATTACCGGTAGACAAGTATAAAACGCATAAATTAAGCGGCAATTACTCGAATATGTGGGAAGCGCATTTGCAACCCAACTGGTTACTTATATGGTATGTAAATAAAAACACTGTAACTGTAGTTTTAACCCATACGGGAACTCATTCTGATTTATTTCGATAAATAATCCTTACTTTACCCTCACCACAAGCCCATATTCAACACTATGGGCTTGTTTCATTTCAAATATTCAATTCTCAGAGGGTTGTCAATCCAAAGCACCAAAATATATTTTCAAAAAGAAGAAAGAAGGCAAATCGCGGCAGCCAATTAATCACTAACCATTAAGCATTAATCATTATTTTCCCCGCGCCCCCCTTGCTTTTGAAAAAAAAATTGGTGCTTTTGTATATCAACAATTCAACAAAAAAATGTAATGCGCTTATATATAGTAATATATCTTTTTTTTATATTTTTTTCTGCAATGATACTTAGATATTTTTACCTAAATTTTAGTACTTTAGTGAGCACTAAAAGTACTAACTTTGTAACGATTTAAAACACAAATAGTTAAACCCTGTTTTTTGTAGCACTAAAATAGCACTAAATAGCACTAAAGTACTAATCAATTTAGTGCTGCCTGAAAATCAACTACTTCTAAAACATAGCACCATAGCACTAAAATCACTAAAAAAAAGCAACTTATACGAAGTATCACTGCACACACACAGAGTAAAAAAATTCCGGAAACATCATTTTGGCGGCAAATGTAAAAATTTATATATTGGCGGCAACGCTCGCAAAAACTAAAATTTTGTTTTTAACATAATTCATTGTTTCAAGAACAAAACGCAGTTTTTCAAAAACACAATACATTGTTTCAAAGCCACAATACAAAAAACAGAAACTACAATCAACCAACGAATTAACAAAAGCCGACAATTTTATGCTCATTTTTACCTTCAAAATCACGTCTGCGCCCGTAAACAGCAAAATCCTTCCAAAAACACACCCTGTACACACTGAGTTTACATTTGAAAACATCCGGTAAACATTTTTTGTAAACAGGTAAACAGCACTAAAAAACAATAATTAATACATTAATAATAAAAAGAATGGATAAAAAATACATACAAAAGGTAATCCCATCTGTAAAAACTCAGGATTTATTTAGTAATATGTCGGGTAAAGAACTTAGAAAATATATTATCAATTATGTAAAAACAGAACTTGCTGGACAAAACATTGTGAATGAAGATACAAAATTGACTATTAAAATAACTGTTACCGGAGGCAGAAAAACAGCAATGGGAGGAGCAATTTATAAAAAAAAGTCAGCAGTAATACAAATTCTTCCAAAACTCATACAATATGCTATGTTAAATAATTTTGGAAACAGAAAAGAAAAAGATTCTGAGGTTGTTATTGGTTACTTAAATTTTAAAGTAAAATGCAATATAGATGAAAAACTTGAACATATTAGAATTACAGTCCAAATGCAGAAAGGCGGTTATTTTTATTATAATTTAGAAATAAATAAAATAGAGTTTGCGGTATAAAGGAGTTACCTTGAACGCTTCGCAAACTCTACTTGTTTTTTCGCCTTCCGAATTCAACCCTGCAAAAATATAATAAAATCAATATAAACCAATTAAACACAAAAAAAATGACAGAAACACAAAAAACAGAAACCTACTCATGCCGGTTGTTTCCGCAAACCAAAAAAGATTTATCGGAGTTAATGGCTTCCGGCGATTTTCAAACACAGGACCAAATGTTTAATACCTTGCTTGAACGGTACAACAATCCTATGCAAATTAATAGAGGCAACCAGGAAAAGGTTACCGAGCTGCAAAAAGAGGTTATTGCAATAAAGGAACATTACGATTCACAAATTGAAAAAGAAAGACAAAACCATGTAAAATTAGTAAGAGAATACGATGAGTTAAAAAAAGAGATGGAAGATTTAACGCCGGTTGCCGGCGTTCCTGCCGGTGGAACTGTACTAACCCTTGACCCGCTCAACATACAAATCTTAAATTATGTTGCCATCCGCGAAGGCAAGAAACGTAAACAGGAGTGGACCATTTCCGATGTGGTAAACTTCTTTATTCATTCCCGCTTCGAGATTGGTTCCTTAAATGGCGACCTTTCCAGCGTGCCCGACCATATTATTAACCAAATGAGAAAGGAGTTGGAAAATGTTTAGTAAAATATTAGGAAGTTCCATAATTGACAAGGTACTGAACGACGAAACTTTGGCGCCGCTACTGGAAAACAAATTGAAAGAGTATCCGCTTACAGGCAACGAGAAGAAAAACGTATTGGTTATTGAAGTGGAAAACGATGTAATTTATGCTACGGTTTGCGGTAGAAGTTACAATCAAACACTCCGGGTGTTTCAACTAAGCCAGCCCAAAGAACAGAAAAAACTGATTCCGCTCTTAAAAGAATTAATCACCTTAGCAAAGAAAGGATAAACCATGAGCGAAGTATTAAAAGATGAGGCCGCCCTGTGGCACGAAAGCCGCCAGGCGGAGATACAGGCTTACGAAGAACCGGCTTTCATAGAATCGGAGCCGGAACCGATGCCGGAAGACCCCAAAGAGCATATCTCCGACAAAGATGTAAGGACGGAACTGAATATGCTAAAACTGAACGAACCCACCGCAGAGATTATAATCTCTTTGATGGACTACTTAATGATTATTCCATTATCTTTCATTTGCAAGGGAATTACCCGTGAAGAAACAAAGGTAGAAGCCGATGAACGCGATACACTCGTACAGGCGTGCGCTGCCTATCTTAAAACCACCTCCTTTAATCTATCACCAGGCGTAGTGTTTTTAACTACAGTACTCACCATTTATGGAGCGAAAGTAGCCGCCTTTCATTTCAACAAAAAACCGGAACCTGAATTTATTCAACCAAATAAGAAAGAAGATGAAAAGTAAATTTGGAACAACTTACACACAATTTGAAAAACAAGGAACTAAAGCAATAAAACATCTTTTAAAAGTAAAAGAAGGAGAATGTACCAAAGCTTTATTTCGTAACGATATAGGATATATTGATATTGTTTGGGGCAAGAATGACCCGAAAACAAACAAAGGATATGGATTAAAACATATTTTCGAAAAGCATGGCTCCGAAATAAAAAGACTTGGATTTGATTTTGCAACATTTATTATTCTTATTGTAGAACATGGAAATGTAAATTTAAAAAAATCAGAATCACATAAAAAAGTTTTTGAAGGTGAGGGTTTTAGATTCGTTATAGCTATTGATAAAGGTAAAAATTGGCTACTAACCGCCTTTGACATATTAAAAAAGCCCAAATAAACTTGGGCTCCTTTTTTTCGTGATACTGCTAAAAACATCGACGCTAACAGTTTTTAATTTTCTGCACTGTATGAAAATCACGCTGCAAAAATATAATAAAAACAATATGAACCAATTATAATGATACGAAAAACTGAACTCACACTAATAGTAGGAGTAAACGGAACAGGTAAAACTACTTTTATTGCAAATTCCGTATTACTTACTGGGAAAAAAGGATTGGTTGTAACGCCCGATGGTTTGGAGTGGCGTAAATTGCCACTCATTACAAACGAACAAATAAGAACCTTCACAGGGCATGCGCGTATGATTTACGAAGGTCCCAAAACGTTAGAAGCAATAAAAAACAACTATTCCGGAGGCATTTTGGTACTTGATGATGCTATGGCATATTTAGATGAACAAACGCCGGCAATGATGCAATATCTGTATATACGCCGCAGACACCACGGCATTGACCTGTATTTTGTAGCACACGGACTTAGACAAGTACCGCCAAAATGTTTCACCTTTACCAGTTATCTTATCTTATTTAATACCGTTGAAAGTTTTGTTTCCCGAAAAAAAGATGTTTACCCCGAACTATTTGAAAAAATAATAAAAATGCAGGCTGATATAAAAAAGAAAGTAGAAGCCGGCAACCCTTACTACTATAAGATATTGCTAATTGATGAACAAATACGCGCACTATGGAAACAAGACAGAGAGAAAAAATAACCGACAAACCCAGATTGCTGAAAGAATTAGCCCGGGCGTACTGTGTATGCTCCAAAACTTTTAAATCGTGGCTAAGGTGTAAAAGTTTACAACATATCAAACCTGACGGGTATTATTACAGCATCAAACAGATAAACGAAATTGTGAATCATCTGGGAGAGCCGTAATTTTGCTGTCATTGCATTTTCAAACTAACCGACAATAGCAGGTACATTAGATCTACCTGCCCGCAGGGCTTTTTTATTGAGGACAATTCAGGTATTTTGAGGAAAATTTAAGTATTTTAAGGAACTTTCATGCAAATTCGAGAAAGTATATCTTTCGTTACTACTTTTTTGACCTCGAAAAAACGAATTAATAAATAAAATATAAAGGGTTGTATTTTTTTGATATAAAGAAGAAATAAACGGTTGTAAACGACTCGTTGGTGGTGGTAGGAACAAAGCCCCCAATCCTTTTTAACTGAAACTAAACCTTTAATAACATAAACAAATGAAAAAATTTTTTAACGACAACATCACAATTATAGTAATTATAGCACTTGCTTTAGGCGGCTATTCGGCTTATTCTGTTTATAAAGCCAAAAAAGAAAAAGCAAACGAAGAACCTCCCTTAACGCCGGGGGAGTAACAGACCGGCCTAAGCCGGATACAGATTCTGTTTTTAAAGAAAATAAACAATTAACATAAAAAAAAACAAAAACATGGCACAAAAAATTTTACAAATAGAAGCCTCAAAAATGGCTAATATCTTATCTCGCAGCGTACAAAATGGTATGCTTGAAAAATTTACCATCAAAGCTACCAACAATAGCGACAAAATTCAAAAAGTGGCGCTTTTGGGTGCTTTTTTCGACACAATGGACTATAACGCCTCGCGTACATCGGCGCCTATTAATCAAAGTTCAACAAAAGAATTAAAAGACAACGGTTTTTCTATAGCAGCTATTGCTTTCGATGGAAGTACTGAAGTTGAACCTGGTGTAACTATTGATTTTGCCAGCGGAAACCCAGCTGCAACTATCCAGGCGTTTAAAAGATATATCGCCACCAACCCAAGACAATTAAAATCTTTATTAATTACGACCAACAACCAGGATGCTTTTGAAGCCTCGATAGAACTCACCAAAGCCTCTCCTCTGGGTCATGGTAAAATGGTTAATATTGACATCAACCAGTTTTTCTCTCCTGACCAATATCAACCGGATCGTGTAATAATTGACTTTAGCGACTATCCGCTTGAAATTTGCGACGATTTGGTTATGGCGGTAAACATTCCTGCCGGTGCTACCATGAATTTCAACTTCCGTTTTTAGTGATACCTTTTCTTTAACCGGGTATGCCCTGCCTCTTTAGGGGCAGGGCATATTTATTAATAAACCAAAAAAAACACGATTATGATACCAAAACAATCACAATTAAAAAAACAGTATGGAAACGGGGGAGAAACCGGCGGCAAGTGGTGGGAAGTTTTATTGAGCAATACGGGAGATATTCTTACAGGTGCAGGTAATTTAGCAAGCGGTATTATCGGCGGAAAAGAAGTACAAAACACAAGCTATTACAACGCCCAACAGAATCCACAAAAAAGTAATATAGGATTGTATATGATTCTTGGTGTTGTAAGTATCGCCGTAGTGGTAGGACTTATTATGCTAATTCGCAAAAAATAACAATGAAACAATATATCTATTTTTCGCTTGATGAAAAAACCGAAATAAAAAAATCTTCCCCTCATAAAAAGAAAAGAAGATTTATTGTTGGGGAGGTTGTAGAGGGGGGTGTTAAAGGTATTTTCAGTGGAGTTACGAACTTGTTTAAGTCGAAGAAAAGTGCGAATGCTCCGAGAAGTCGATTTATCATAGACAAAAGAACCGGCGGTATAGATTTATCTTACATTACTGCTATTATAGCAGTAATAGTAGTTGTAGTTATTGCTGCGTGGCTTGGATTTAAGAAATTAAGAAGTGTAAAAAAGTAGAAAATGGAAAATAAAATAAATATTGTGGATTCAACGGTTATAGGACGCTCTCCGGCAGCCGTATATATGGCAACCGGCATTATTGAAATCAATAAAGACGTTTGGCATAAATTTACCCCTTACGAACGTGCTTTTATCATTCAGCATGAGCGCGGACACTACTTGCTTCCTACTGAATTTGAAAAGGAAGCAGATGCCTACGCATTAGTGCAAACTCTTAAAATAAACCAAAGTGCCTTAAAAGACGGCATTAATGCACTTGCTAAAATGAACCTGAAAGACAAAAGTCGCCTCAATGCGCTTTATCATGAAGCGGCTTTAATAAAACACGCAGGAAAAACATCATACCCAAAAATAAATCAAAATTCAAACGATATGAGAAAAAAACTTAACCATTCAGATAATCCTTTTCAAAAGGCAGCTGCAAACGGTGCAATGCTTCCTATAAAAAAGAAAAGAAAGAACAGAAAAAAACGCGCCGACGGCACCGATGACACACCGGTAACTACTACCACATACGGAAAAAGCCATAAAGTGAATGGCTTCGCCATTGGAAACATCTATTTTTCCATGACCAACATTTTGTTGGCAGCCATTCTGATATCTCTATTTGTTATTTCAGGAAAACTTAAAAAATAATAATTATGGCACAAATTACGAATAAGGATCGTACGACCTTGGCTGATATGATCACTAATACACAGTATTTTGCTGCTTACCCCAAACGGCTTAGGGTTAACACCAATAAAAATAATACGGGACTTCTGCAGGATTTGATTAATAAGTATTGGTCGTATTTGATTCAAAAAACGGAAGTTGGTGGAACCGGAAAAGAGAGGTTTGTAAGAACTTACCATGTATCAGTGGGAGATCGAGACAAATTCATGTCAGAAATTCAGGAAATCAAAAGGTCCGGGTATCTTTCAGAAAGTGATGAGGACGGTTATTTAGAAGATCAGGATGGTAATTTGCACAAAGACGATGGTACATTGCGAAAAAAAACTTTAGAAGACGAAAAGCAGCAACTTTTTTCCGGCATATCAAATGGAACATTAATTATCGGCGCTTTAGTAGTAGCAGGCATTATTTTAGTATTATTCAAACAAAAAAAATAATATGGCAAATCAAAATTTATTAGATAAAACAGAGGGGTTGGTAAGTAATCCTAAGCGCTTGTTAGCGCTATTAATCATTTTGGCAGTAATTGCAGTAGTATTTTATTTTTCCTGGTCGAAAATTAAAGCGCTATTCAACAGTATCAGCACAAAAATAGCCTTAGACAGCGATATAAGCAAAGAGATAGACAACGGCAACCCACCATCTTATAACGATGCCAAATACAAAGAATTTGCCAACCGTCTTTATACCGCAATGAAAGGCGCAGGGACCGATAAAACTACTATTAAAGATGTGTTTGAGCAAATGATTAACATTACAGACGTGCTCAAATTAGTGCAAGCATTTGGCGTACGAGACGGAGAGAACTTGCAGCAGTGGCTTGATGGTGAGGTGCACTGGTGGAAGCCAGGAGACATAAAAAAAGAGATAAATAAGACTCTAACTAAAAAGGGGATATTTTACAAATTTTAAGTAACGAACATAAAAACATGAAAAAAAAAATCGTTATGATTATTGTTGTATTAGCTTTACTTGGAATTGCTTCTTATTTTATTATCAAAAAGATAAAGCAAAAAAAAGCAAGGGATAACACACCGGAAGTACGCAGTGATAATTTTCCTTTGAAACAAGGCAGTACAGGCGTAAGGGTTATATTTCTTCAGAAAGTACTTAACGCGTTAAATCCTATGGCGGAACAATTAGTTGAAGATGGAATTTTTGGATATAAAACAGAAGCCAGACTCTACAATTTGACGGGGATGCGTATCGTAAGCAAATCTTTTTATTATTCACAAATAGACCAAGAACATACTACCTAATATGAACGACAAAGGAATTTTAGATGTAATATCCGGCGACAAAGCCGTGAGAGTAGATATTGGAATAGACTACTTGAGCGCTGCCGTATTAGCGGTAGCTGTTTTTATTGTGGGAATAATCTTAATAATTATCAGTAAAAAGATATGAGTAAAGAAAAAAAATTTATTGACCAATATTCAGAAGCGATAGTATTATCCACACTGGGCACGCCATTGTTGCCATCCGTAAAAATGGCACAGGCAGCTTTAGAAACAGGATGGGGAAGAAGCACAGTTGGCGAAGCAAAGAATTTGTTTGGTATTAAAGCCTCCGGTAGTTTTTCTCCCTATTGGAAAGGAAACGCAATAACCGCCTCTACAAAAGAAAACTATGGTGATGGAAATATTAGCATTGTAGATAAATTTCGTGCCTACAGTTCCATACAGGATTCTATTAAAGATCACTCTCACTTATTACTCACTTTATCGCGCTATGCCCGGGTTAGAGATGCGCAAACCCCGGAAGAACAGGCAAAGGCGCTGCAAAGTTGTGGTTATGCCACCGACCCGGGTTATGCCAATAAATTGATAAACATCATTAAACAATATAATTTAGAAACTCTTGATGAAAAAAAAAGTTATGAAATATTTTGAAATAGGGGCAGCATCTGTAGCTATAGCTTTTGGAATTTGGATAATTTATAAGAACCTTTGAATATGGAAAAAAATAAGGGAAACATAACAGATAAGGTGTTAGATAAACGCTTTATCTATCGAAAAAGTGATAAATTTTGCCAAGATGAATCCGGTATTAGTACTGAAACTCCCGGTCCAAAAGGCGACAAAGGTGATCCCGGTCCAAAAGGCGACAAAGGTGATCCCGGTCCAAAAGGCGACAAAGGTGATCCCGGTTCAAAAGGCGACAAGGGTGATCCAGGTTCAAAAGGCGACAAAGGCGATCCCGGTCCAAAAGGCGACAAAGGTGATCCCGGTAATAGTACTTTGCCCCTAATCGTTGAAGATTTAGTCTCTACATCTATAGCACTTACACCAAAATTAGATACGCGCTATATATTTGATAATTTATCACACTTAGTATTGAATTCAATTCCGTTAAGTCTAACACAGGATATAGTTATTTGGTATAAAAGCGGAATAGCATCCAACGCCGTATCCGTATCCCCAACAATTTTAAGTGTTCCGGCAGGTACCTCATTGGCGGGAGAATTCCCTTGCAAAGGAGGTACGATTTATGAACTGTCAATATCTAATGGGTTGATTTGTAATACACCTTTTAGAATTCCAGTATGAAACAAAGTAGAAGACTAATGGGAAAGCCAGAATTAGGAACGGAAGAGTTCCCTTTTTTAATTGAAAATGTATTTGATTATATTGCATTTCGCAACGAAATGATAATTGGTAATACTTTTTCAGGAATACATCACAAAGTTACCAATAACATAGATTTTACAGGGTTTACAATACCTTATCAAAATGCTGTTTACGAAGGTCATTTTCACGGAAACTACAAGGTTTTCAAAAACATAATTATTGACGACAAGGCACCCACTTTTAATTCAACAGCACTTTTTGGAAGCGTTAACGGTATTTTAGAAAATTTGGCTTTTATTAATGTGTATATTAACAGATTAGGGAAGGCAGGTATTAATAATAATACAGGCGCAATAGGGTATGGAGGAAATGGGATAATAAGAAAAGTTTATGTACAAGGTATTATTATACAAAAAGTAAATTATGAGTTAGCTGGAATCGCTACTCAATTTTCAGGGTTGATTGAAAACTGTGTGGTTGATTTTGTCGCAACAAAAGATGGTGGTTATGGATATGCAAATATTATCAATAGTAGAGCGCAACAATTTGAAGTTAGAAATTGCTTGTCAAAAGGAACGATAAACGGTGGGTCAGGTAATGCGTTTGGTATATGTAGGACAGAGAACTCATCGGCGAAAATCAGTAATTGCGTTAACCTTGCTACAATTAACGCGACTTTAGCAGGAACAGTCGGATCAAAAAGAATTGCAGGTGGACACGCGAATACTCCACAATTGATTAACAACTATTCATTGGATACTGCACTGTTAAACAATGCAATACCTACGATTGATATAGGCGCAAGTTTAAGAAATGGCGCTAACGCAACAGAAACACAGCTAAAATCACTTGCATTTTACCGCGATACAATGGGATGGGATATGGACACTATTTGGGAGATTGTAAGCGAAGATATTACATATCCAAGATTACGTGGTTTTAATTATACCTTTTAAAAACAACAAATATGAAAAGATACGGAAAACTGATAAACGGACAAATTGAATATGCACCTACAATAATACAAGAGGACGACATGTTAGTAATTCCACCAAGTGAAGCGCAATTAATTACGCTTGGGTATAAAGAAATAATAACTTTATCACCACCACTACCACCCGAAGGATATAACTATGAATTTGCGGGATGGGATGAAACCGAAACACAAATAATCCAACAATGGAATTTGGTAGAAATCCCAATCACTGAACAAACGCCTCAAGATTATTTATATCAATTACTATTCGGTTAAACTTATAAATATTAAAATATGATTAGAGACGAAAAAACTAAAGTTGACGAAATGTTCGCGCAAATGACAGAAATTGTGCAAAATACAAGTTTTTTGCAAAACAGAAACAGAATATTAAAGCTTCCTTTTACATTATTCAAAAAATGGATAAGTGGAACAACCCCTATAGTAAACGAGGTGTTACAATACGATGGGAAAAAATATTTTACAATTAAATCACCTAATTCAAATCAAAACACTACCCCGCCTTCTTACCCTACAATGATTGATTTGTTTCGCCCGTTTACCGATGCAGATGATAAAGAATGGATTTTTGGAGAATATGTAGAAAATGGATTTATAAGAACCTATGATGGTGTTGTTTACGAAGCACAAAACATTACCGACCCCGTTTATGGATTTTTCAATAAAACCACCCCGAATTTAGCATCTCAAAATTGGAAAGCAGAATCTAAATAATAATATTATGATAACAATTATATTAATTTTAGCATCATTAATCATAGGGATTATTTTTGGGATATATATTCAAAAAGGGAGCGCTATAGTAGTAACAGACAGATTTACACCGAACAGAAAAAGGACTAATAAACAGATCGCTATAGATGGCGTGATGCAACTTTCGAACGAAATAGCAGAAAGTGGCGCTTTGCAGTTTTCAGAAATGTCAAACGGTGATATTCAAGTTATTCTAAAAGTGATGAAATGATGAAAAATGAAAACAGAGATTTCATATTGATTCCCAAAGCGATTTTTTGGACTTTCCTAATCACTGTCGTTACGGGTTTGGCAGGAAGTTTCATAAATACACAAATAAAATTTGTACATATTGAAAAAGAGATACAACTTGTAAAAATTGATATGAAAGGAAAATTAGAAGTACTTAAATTAGAAATTGAAAAGGATTTACTAAAAGATATTGATTCAAAATTAGGGTCTATTAATGACAAACTTACTGAGATGGACAAAAAGTTAGTAACCAAGCAAGACAAAAAATACAACTGATGAGAAAGTTTTTTTTACGATTAATTAATAAACAGAGTGAGGTTAGCAGTTCACGACTAGTTCTATTAATGATAACCGTAGTAGCCCTGTTAATTTTGTTGGTTTGTTGTTTTGTTATGGTATATGATACGGTTAAGAGTGGTAAAATTTGTTTTGATTATTTCACAGGAATAGCGGCAATAATTGGGGCATGTTCTGCATTATTGGGAGCAGTTGGGGTTACAAAAGTATTAACGGATAAATATACAACATGAAAAAATATTTTCTAATTCTTTTGGTATTTCTTTCATCTTGCAATTGTCAGAAACAATTGGCAAAGCTGCGCTACAAATGCCCTGAATTATTTACTATTGACACGGTAACAAAATCCGTAGTAATTGAGGAATACAAATACGATTCAATCTATTTATTTCCACCCGGCTATAAGTTAGAAATGCCTCTACTACAACCGCTTATTTTTCCTATTACAGGAAAGCGAATAACAGGTAATATTATCATTGATTCAAATCGAGTAAAAACAAATTTAATCATACCGGCAGAAACTATCACTGTAGAGATACCGATAGAAAAAGTAATACCTTGCAATCGTAAGCATTTTCCTGAAGACTATGCCGAAAAACAACGCAAAACAAAACGCAATTTCTATTTGCTTGGTGTTGGAACGGTGGCGGTTTTAATCATAATTCGTAAAATTATTAAATTATACTTAAAATAAATAATATGGAAAAGAAAAAAGGACTTAAAATATATAAAAAAGTACCCAAGGGTTGGATAGTTACTAATTCATTTACAATGGTGAAAAGGGGGTATATTGGTATCCATAATGGAAAAAACCCATTTGCTGCAAAAAAAGAGTATAAAAATGGACAAATAGAATTAAAGCTTTTGAAAAAGAATCAAATAATTCGATACGACAGGAACATAATAACCCGACAGGAACAAAAGAACCCTAAAATAGGGCAGTTTGTTTTTGACATACATTACAAGAAAAAAAGAAAGATAATGGCAGTGCCTAAAAATGAAAACGATTTGTTTTTCATTGGCTCAGAACATGAGCCTGTACGCCGAAACGAGTTTATTTATCCATTACCTAAAAAATAATTATCATGGCAAAACTAACAAAGAGACAAATGAGCGCAAACGGTAAGAGAATTACCAGCAAAGCAAAAGCAATTAGAAAAGCAAGCCCCGGCAAAAAGTGGACTACCTGCATGAAGGAAGCAGGAAAGCAACTTAAAGGAAAACTATAATGAAAGTTTTTAAATTTTTGCCGCCATACAAAAAAGATGGAAAAACAAACTTTCCACAGACGGTAAACCGGACAGGGGTTTATATTATTAAAGAAAATGGAGTAATTGTTTACGTTGGTTTTTCCGGCTATAATCTGTATAAAACAATGTACCGACACTTTCAATCGTGGCATCACAAAACTCAAGAAGTAATAAGTTATAAGTCGCACATGAGAAGTAGCGACTATCTCGTGCGCGTTATTTATTGCACACCCAAACAAGCCGCGGCCCTTGAAAAGGCATTAATCAAAAAACATAAGCCCCGCGATAATGAAATGAAATATAGAATAATCAAAATGCCCTTTGTAGAAAGAAACTACATTGAAACGGTAGAAGATATTTATCAGGAGACAGATATTTATGGAGGGTTGCCATATTAAAACGCCGGTGCTTTTTCACGGATAATTTTTATTAAATTTGGATCCGCGTGTTTTGAATATATTGTAGTCATTTCTAACGAATGATGGTCGGCATGTTGTTTAACGGTAAGCGGGTCGATACCTGCTTTAAGCATATCTGTAATACCAGAATCACGTAAAGAATAGAGTTGCATTGTTTTAGGTAGTTTTAAGTTGTCACGTAATTTTACCCACATTTTCCCGTACTTTGCCCGGTGTGCTTGAGTATAACCAGGCATCATATTTTGAGATATTAAAAACATATCTTTCTTAAAATCATTAATATAGTTTAAATCGTTTAAAATATCGTCTGTAAGGGCTATGTACCTTGTGTTATGATTTTTTGCAGCTTTACTATTTACACAAACAGTTTTGTTATTAAAATCTATATCTGAAACCCGTAAATTTGTAATCTCTTTGGGGCGGATTAATGCACTATAAACCAACTTTAATACAATTAAAAACTGCTTATCATTTGCGTTTAAATATTCCATTAGTTTCTTTCTTGATGCAGAATCCACAAGAGTACGATTTTTTTCCTCTTTTTTCTTAGTTTTCATTTGCTCAAAAGGATTAGTCAAAATGTAGCCTTTTTCAATTGCCCAATTAAAAACAACCCGAATAAATTTCAAATAGTTATTATACGATCGGCGAGATATTTTACGTACATTATAAATATAGTCTAAATATTGTGCGGCTTCAATTTTTCCGAACTTACAAATAAAAGCGAGAGACGTTTTAGAAATATAGTTTAAAAAAATATTTGAAAAAGATTTGTAGGAGCGCATCGTGTCGGGTCGTACTTCGCGTGTTTTTTCCTCTAAAAACTTTTTAATAACTTCAGCAATGGTTGTATATCCGACTGGGTTATCATCAGAAAACATCGGGTTAATTCCATTTGCCATCTTTGCATTTATATCGTAAATAATTTTTTGGCAATGACTTTCTGCATCTCTCACACTTTTGTATCTTTTTTTAATAAAATGGACACGTTTTCGAACTCGGCACATTTCAAAAGTAAGCGGATTTTCCACATAATATTCTATAATCCAACCGGATCTGTTTTTGCAAAGTTTAGCAGGCATATAGTTGAATACTAATGCTTTTTGATTAAGAAGGGAGGTTTGAATTAAACGCATTTTTTTTTTACCCCTTTAATTAGTTAGTTTCTTAATAATTAAAAGGTTAAAAAGATTTGGCACGATTTTGACACACCTTTTATTAAAAATTGTGTGTAACAATCTGATTTTCAGACTTTGTGGAGCGTACGGGAGTCGAACCCGTGACCTTTAGACTGCCAGTCTAACGCTCTAGCCAACTGAGCTAACGCCCCATCCTGAAAACAGGTGGCGAAAATAGAAAATTATTCTACAGAAACAATCTCCATCTCAAAAATTAAGGGTGTATAGGGTGGTATGAAGTTCCTATACCCTTCACCTCCGTAAGCAGATTCGGAAGGGATGAGTATAGTAGCCTTGTCTCCCCCACGCATCATCATCAGCGCATTTTCCCATCCGGATATAACACCACCTTGACCTACAGATATTTCAATAGGTTCACCTCTATTAACCGAACTGTCGAAAACTGTGCCGTCTATAAACATCCCGGTATAGTGAACCTTGACTTTTGCGCCGAACTTAATCTCTTTGCCTTTGCCGGGTTTTTTCGATATGAAATAGAGGCCGTTATCTGTGCGTGTTGCTTTGTGCTTAGTAATGTAATCTGTTATCAAACTATCCTCCACAGCTCTGCATTCTTCCAGCCATATTTCATATTTCTGCCTTTGTTCGGCACGTATTTGTTCATATTCTTCTTTGGGAATAATATTATTCAACTTTAAGTCGAAGTACAGGTCATTATTCGCAAATTCCCAGGGTCGTCCCATAAAATATTTAAAGAAGCTCTCTCCATCCAAAATAAAAGTTACACTATCTCCCAAATGCATTGTTTGAATGGCAGCATAAATATCTCCGGGAAACAATGATTCTACAATCATATCTGTAAGCGGTTCATTATCATATAACAATGAATCCGATGTGCGAAGGGTATAGGTCATTTCCACTACATCTCCCATTTGAGGCTGTGGCTCTTTTTTGTTCAATACGTGGAATTTGTAATAGAACCCTTCTTTGTCTTTCTTAAATCCGGGATGCTTTGAGCAGGCTATTCCCAATACTGCTAACGCCACTAAGGCAATCATAAATTTTGTTACGTTTTTCATTATAAATATTTAAAAGTTATTGTTTTTAAGTTTATGGATTTATGGGTTTACGGGTTTTTACACTAATACACCTATTAACCATTAATCATTAATCACTATTTTCATTATTATCGTTTGGTAAGGTTTAATTCCATCTCCATCTCCGCTTGCACCGTAGGCTAAATATGAGGGGATTATCAGCCTCGCTTCGTCACCCCTGTTCATCAACTGAACCGCCTCGTGCAACCCTGCTATTTCTGCCGTTTTTTCTACAATAAATTCAATTTTTCCGTCCTTTATTGAGTCATAAATCTCTTCTCCCGATAATAAAAGTGTCTTATATTTTAACACTACCGTTTCTCTTGCCGTAATTTTTTTTCCATTTCCTTTCTTTGTAATTTCATACCTCAGTCCTGTATTGGTTTGAGTCATTTCCCATTTATATCGTTTCAAAAAGAGTTCAATATCTTGATTCTCAAGTTCCACAATCTTTTTATTACCCACAATAAAGGGGTTTGTTTCTTCTTTTTTTTCTGATAAACTTACGATAACGCCGATAGGGGTGTAATTATTGCAACAGAGCAGAAGAGCAGAAAAAAAGAAAAATAATAAGTTATAATTTAAAGATTTAAAATTCAAAGATTTAAAGTTTAATGATTTAATAATTCAATAGCTCAAAACAATAATAATTAATATTAAATAACCAATTCGTTGTGTTTGTGAATCACTTCTTCAAAGTATTTAATCGTATTTTCGAGAGTGTCGTAGTGATAGGAGGCGGCGGCATTTTTGTGCCCGCCTCCTTGAAAGTATGTTCGTGCAAATTTATTAACGTCGAAATCCCCTTTTGAGCGAAAGGAAATTCTAATTCTTTTGTCCCTTTCGGTAAAAAACGCCGTAAAGATAATTCCCTTTAAAGAGAGTCCATAGTTTACAAACCCTTCGGTATCGCCCTCTTTAAAAAAGTTGTTTATCATCTCCTCTTTAGTAAGGTACATATAAGAGGTTCCCAGTTCGAAAAATACCTTTAGTGAATTCAAACACAAACCTAACAAACGGATGCGGCTTTCGAAGTAATTATCGTACAAATTTCGGTGAATATCCTCGCCATTAATCTCTAATTCCATCAATTTTGTTAATAATTTATATGTTTCGGGGTTGTTACATCCAAAACTTAGAGAGCCTGTATCGGTAATTATTCCGGTATATAGGCAAGTTCCAATCTCTTGATTAAGAAATTGTTGTGTAGTTATTTCGCTAAGGAAGCGATAGAGCACCTCACAGGATGAAGAGATTTCGGGAATAGAATAGATAAGGTGGCTTTGGGCGGTAGGATTGGGGTGGTGGTCAATCAGTACTTTAAAGGCGCTCGTTTCTAAAAGCACTTTTTCTACATCCACACCGCTGCGATGTTCGGCATTCATATCCACCAAAAAAAGAATATCTGCTTCTTTGATTATGGCTTTAATATCTTTGAATTGTTTCTGTGCGTTGATGATACTATCTGCGCCGGGGAGCCATTGAAGAAAATCAGGCATATTATTAGGAATCACGCAATTTACCTCAAAACCTTGCGAAGTGAAGTAAGTGCGCAGTGCAAGTGAGGTACCTATAGCATCGCCATCGGGATTGTAATGGGTACAGATAGCAATTTTTTTACTTTGCGATAGTAAGCTTTGAAAGTCGGAAATTTGGGATGGGGTTAGCACAAGGGGTTAATTTTAAGGAGCGAAGAAACACATTTTTTCTTTTTCCTTCTTATTTATTAACTTTTTTGGTTAAAAATTAGTTTGAGGCGTTATGAATGTGATTCCGAGCGTAGCGAGGAATCCCTTCCCTACCGGTGGCGTCGTTGTCATTCCGAGCGCAGCGAGTAATCTAATTCATAACGCCTCAAACTAATTTTTAACCACTTTTTTGAGTATAATTATGGGGTTAATTCTAAAATTTTTTTACTAATCTGCGTATTGTCATGCAATCCGGAAAAATTCTCTGCACCTTTGCCAATAGCGAACAAGGGAACAATATTTCCGGTATGGTCTTTCGAGTAAAAACGAATTCCTTTGGTAACAGCAAATATCCCTCCGGTTTCGTGGTCGGAAGTTACAATGATTAAAGTATCCTCGGTATGTTGTTCATAGAAATTCAATGCCACCTTAATAGCTTCCGAAAACTCTTTCACTTCACCATACAACTCTTTGGTCAGGTTGTCGTGGGCAGCCCAGTCAATCAATCCTCCCTCCACCATAAAAAAGAATGGTTTTTCAAGCGCATAGAGTTTCTCTATTCCCAATTGGGTAATTTGCGGTAATGTAAAATCTGTTTTATCTTTGTAGATGGCGAAGGGCAGCTGTTTCGCACTTTTTCCCTGCGGCTGAACTAAAACATTCTTAATAGATTGTGATTCTGAACACTGTTGCATAGAAGTAGAAACGGTATAATGGTTATCTTTCAGCAGCTTGAAGATAGAAACAAAACCCGCGGGCTCTGGTTGTAAAAAACCGGAACCGCCAAAAAACTCAAACCCCGAAACAGTAAGTTGTTTGGCAATATCGTAATAGTCACTTCTACTTGTAGAATGTGCGTAAAATCCGGCTGGTGTAGCGTGGTCAATACTAACCGAAGTGGCGATACCCACAGAAAAGCCTTTTTGATGGAGTGTTTTTGAAATCGGGAGCAATTTCCTTTTCGAGTCTGGGGAAAAGTTCAACATCCCGTTTTTTGTCTTTTCTCCTGATGCTAAAGCGGTTGCGGCAGCAGCTGAACAGGTAACCAAATTATCAGCCGAATGTGTAGTGATAAATCCTGTTACCGGAAATTGGGTAAAACATAAAGTATCCCCTTTTTCCATCGCCATTTTTTCACAATAAGTTAAAGCCCCAATCCCAAACCCATCACCTATAAAATAGAAAATATACTTCTGGGCGGAAAGGGAAAAAGCGGAAAAGCAAAAGAGTAGAATGGAGAATGGTGAATGGAAAATGGAGAATTTGAGACTCATAATATTGAATTGTTGAATTGTTGAACTTTTGAACTTTTAAATCTTAAAATGCTAAGACTTACGGATGCATTATTTTTGGGTTTCGGGATTCTGTTTCGCGGGTCCAATAGACTGTTTTGCCCAGCATCGAGATTCCCCAGTAGCCTCGAACTCGAAGTCGCCCATCTTTTTCAAGGCGCATAAAAGATTTGAATTTTCCGTTTTTCCCCGGGTAGATCATTGCCCCGTTTTGCCATTCGTTATCTTTCTCGTTAAAAGTCATCTCCTTCAAAAACACTAAACCTTCATATTTTTTTCTTTCAACTTCTCTCACCCAAATCACAATTCCCTCATAGATACCATTACCGGCATTATAGATATAAACCTGTGAAAGTGCGCCTGAAAACGGGTCTTCATTAAGATAATACCCCAAAATATCGTCAGGTTTGTTTTGCGCGAATAAGGCAGAAAAACAGAAAAACAGAAAAACAGAAAAGCAGAATTTGTTACTCATAATATTTAACTATTAACTTTTAACTCCTTTAATGAAATTGAATTTCAATACTGTTTCCAGGGTTTATATCTGCCATTACGGCTATGTTACCGTTAAACAAAGTGATTTCAAGTAAACCAAATTGATTATGCACCAGATAGATATCCGGTTCGTTGGGATTGTAACAAGGATGGAAACGGGTAATTTTCAAAGGACGATGGGTAGAAACAGTGGCGGTAAACTGCTTTTTTCCGGCTGATTCGAGCGCGGATTCAAACATTGAAACAGGAATGTTGGTAACCGCATTGCAGTAAGAATCAACAAATACAGTTTTTCCCGATATGGTTTTTCGTTCGAGATTATAATCAGCTTCCGACAGATTACTAAGTTGAAACTTTAAAGAAGGATAAGGGGTTGTATGATTTTTATATTTATTTTGATTTACCCACGAAGCCATTATTACTAATTTTTCTAAAACAGGAATCGACATATCGCCGTTGTACTGCCACGCTTCATAACTGTTTTCGGAGCCAAACATCATATAGAAAACGCCGTTATCTTCTCCCAGAAAAAAGTGTCCATTATAAAGTACTAATACCGGTTTTGTATCTGTCGAAAAAGTTAATCCTGCCAGCACAATATGAATCGTTTTTTCGGGAAAATAGGAATAACTATTTTTCAGCACGAATGCTGCTTGCGAAGGGTTAAACATCTCTAAATAATGGGTAATATCCACCATTTGTACTTGAAGTAACTCTTTCAACAGCTGTCCTTTAAATATCCCAATATATGGGTCTCTTAACTTCCAATCACTAAGTAATGTAATCATAATTAACTCTAAATTTATAACTCTTAACTTTTAATTCATATCTCTTTTCTCTTATCTCATTTTTGGCACGTTCTTATCATAATCAGGCAAACAAAAGAGTAAATAATAATAGGTATCCAGGTTCCAAGTGCGGGGGATAAGTCGGCGTTTTTTGAAAATACGGTAGAAACTTGTTGAAGGAAAACAAAAACAAAGGCTAACGCAACTCCGATAAAGAGATGCACCCCAACTCCCCTTCTGTTTTTTCTAGAGGCTACACTTAACCCCAACAGAGTCATAATAATCGCACCCAGCGAGTTAGTAATTCGTTTATGGGCTTCAATGATGTAGTATTTCGACATTCCTCCACCCTTCTCTTTATCTTCCCGAATATATTTTAAAATGGCACCAAAAGTCATAATTTCACAGGCTTTATCATCTTGCGATAAGTCTAACGGAGTAATATTGAGCGTAGTATCCATTCTACTTCCAAAAATTAATTTCTCTCCGGTTTGGGTAGTAAAACGTTTAGTATAATCGGTGAGATGCCAAACTTTGTTACTGTCATCATATTGGATTTCGCACGCGGTAATTCTGTATTTCACAAACGATTCTCCCATTTCATCATAGCAAAAAGAATACCCTTTATTATCGCCTACATTCCAGCGGTCCACATAAATATAGCTGTTTTTTGAGTTACGAACGTGAAAATTAGTCGTAGTTTTCGCCACCCTCGACATATAAGCCTGTTTGAAAGTTTGCAAATTGTAAGCCGCTTTGGGAACAATCACATTCGACATAAAAACAGCTAGCAATGCAATGCAAATGGCACTCGCCAGATAGGGAAACAGCATACGGTAAAAACTTACACCCCCGCTTAATATGGCAATAATCTCATTGTTGGAAGAGAGTTTGGAAGTAAACCATATCGTACTAATAAAAGTGAAAAGCGGAATAAACAGATTAAAAAAATAGGGAATAAAATTCAGATAAAATTTAAAAACAACATCTATCCAGGAGATGTTGTAATCCATAAATCGGGATACATTTTCCGCAAAATCAAAAACGATTACCACTACCATAAGGAGTGTTAACGCATAGAAAAATGCGCTAAGAAATTTCATAAATATGTAACGGTCAATGATTTGCACAAAAATACTGCTTATGTGTTTGCAAAAATAGGAATTTCTATTATTTTTGCGCGTTTATTTATTCAAAATGGAAGAAAAAAATTATTCCCCCAAACATACGGAGCGAAATGCACTACAAGTTAATGTCTATTTCCTTCTTACTTAATGATAAGTTTTCCTGTATGGGTATTATTATCTGTTTTTACAACGATTAAGTAAATACCTGAAAGCAAATTGGAAGTGTCTATCACAGTTTTCTCTTCTTTTACACTTTTAGATAAAACGACTTGTCCAGTTTCGTTGAAAATTTGAACACTCTCAATTACTATATTACACTCAATAATAATACTATCTGAAGCCGGATTAGGAAATATCTTAACTTGTAGATTGTTTGTATTAATATCTTCGATACCAACTAAATAAAAATGAATAGTTGCATTGATTATGGTTTCTTCTTTTTGAAAATCGGTAGAAAAGAAGTACAATTTTGCCTTTTTGGTACAACTATCAATTACATCATCTGCACCAAAAGAAATATTTAGATTTTTATTGACATCCGGTTGTAAACTGGCAGAAGTATGGTCTAAAGCAATCCATGGTTTTATTGGCGCCCCATCCACATGTACTGTCATATTCCAAACCCCGTTAAGTGGGAGATTAGTACCACTTTCCTTTTCGGGAATTAGTGCCCACGCTACATTCCGTTTGTAGATACGACCCAAATAGTTACATTGATTTAAAGGCGTTCCGTCAAGTGCAATTTTAACTATTGCAGGAGTTACTACCAATTCAACTCCGATATACAAATAACGCCCATCAATTAGCCATGGCTCAGAAAGAGGAATTGAACTTACCCCTTCAACTAATGAAGAGACCGGAATTGCTTGTTCATAAATTGGAGGACTAACGCTTGGCATTCCAAATGGGCCCATATCCCAAATACATAGTTTTGCCGATAAAATCCCATGAACATTTATGAGTCCAATATCAAATTGTTGTATGGTTTTCCCGATATACTCCTGCAACATTGTGGGAGAATAACCTGAAGCAAAGGTGTATTGTTCGTACGCACTCCACATAATAGAATTTGATGACGGAACACTATAATGAGTTATAACTTGTGCACCGGTTGAAGTTGGATTAGTGTTAGGAATATCATAAACGGCTATTACTTCATAATCAATAGGAGCGCCACCTTGATTGCTTAAGTTGAGTGTAAAATTTCCGGTATTATAAAAATTTTGAATAATGGGAGTCTCGGGTTCAATAACAAATACTCCGGGTTGCGAAGACTCAATTTCATAAACGGTGAAATTGTCTATGAAGAAGTTCCCTCCTCCTTGACTATTACCCAAATAGCCGTCATAAAAATTAATAGCGCCCAATTGATTTATACCGTATGTAGTATTGTAAGTCGTCAGCAAAAAGTGCACCGTTTAGATAGAAAAATAGTTTAGGGTTTCAATTAAAAAAAGTATTAATTTGAAAACCTATTTTTTTTTATGAAAAAGACAAAAAAAGAACCAA
>JAIRVY010000157.1 GCA_031253655.1 Bacteroidales bacterium | reverse complement strand
TGGCGTCGTTGTCATTCCGAGCGTAGCGAGGAATCCCTTCCCTACCGGTGGCCGCGTTGTCATTCCGAGCGCAGCGAGGAATCCCTTCCCTACCGGTGGCCGCGTTGTCATTCCGAGCGCAGCGAGGAATCCCTTCCCTACCGGTGGCGTCGTTGTCATTCCGAGCGTAGCGAGGAATCCCTTCCCTACCGGTGGCGTCGTTGTCATTCCGAGCGTAGCGAGGAATCCCTTCCCACCAGTAGCGCGTTGTCATTCCGAGCGTAGCGAGGAATCCCATTCATAACGCCTCAAACTAATTTTTAACCAAAAAAGACTCCCCTATCAGAGAGCCTTTTTGTTACACAGAACGTGTTAATAGATACGTGTATTACATCTCCAATCATATTACCCTGCAAATCTTACTTTTGAAATGGAGTGGCATTAAAGGTCTTTTTTTTATAATAATACTTTTGTAAAAGTACATTTTCTTTTTCGAAATGCAATTTATTATTCAAATTGTGGATTTTTTTCTTGCAACTCCAACCACTTTTCCTCTTTTTTCTCAGTTTCGGTTTTCAACTGCTCATATCGGGCATACAGCGTTCCGTCTTCAATCTCTTTAGTGTAGAGTTCGGGCAGTGCTAATTTCATCTCTATAAGTATCAATTCTTTCTGCAAATCTTCAATTTCAATTTCAATTTTTTTGAGTTGATTTAGTATTTTTCGTTGCTGTGTATCCTGCTCTTTTTTAAGTAGATAAATCTCTTTTTTGGCAGAAGTGTAGTTATTCTCTCCTACCCCAACGTTTAATTTGCGCTGCAAATCGTTCAGGGAATCTAACTTTTTCTTCTCCAAAAAATCAAATACATCACCGATATAGGTTTTTACTTTTTTTTCTTTAAACTCAAAAATTTTATCACATAAACCTGAGAGGAAGTCTCTGTCATGAGACACTACAATCAAACTGCCTGTATAGTGTAATAGTGCGTTTTTCAATACATCTTTCGATGCTATATCCAAATGGTTGGTAGGCTCATCTAATATGAGCAGATTAAAAGGCGACAATAGCAATTTTGCTAATGCCAGTCTTGATTTCTCTCCGCCGGAAAGTACCGATACTTTTTTCTCCGTATCTTCTGTGGAAAACAAAAATCTGCCTAATATTGTTCTGATTTTAGGGCGAATATCTCCTACTGCTACGTCATCAATAGTTTCGAATACAGTTTTGTTCGGATTCAACAGTAATGCCTGATTTTGTGCATAATACCCAATCACTACCTGATGTCCTAAATTGATAGAGCCGTGTAGTGGAGCAAGTTCTCCTACGATACTCCTAACAAAGGTGGATTTTCCCTCTCCGTTTCTTCCCACAAATGCCACTCTTTCTCCACGTTCCAAGTGCATATCAATCGCACTCAGCACAGTAAAAGCACCGTATCCAAGCGACAACTGCTTTGCTTCTACGGTAACTTTTCCGGAATGGGGTGCGGGAGGAAATTTGAAAGAAATAGCGCTGTCGTCCATCTCATCTACCATCACCTTGTCCATCTTTTCCAGCAGTTTTATTCTGCTTTGTACTTGTTTGGCTTTCGTAGCTTTATATCGAAAACGTTCTACAAAACGCTCAATCTGCGAAATCTCTTTTTGCTGATTCTCGTAGGCAGACTGCTGTGTTTCAATTCGTTCCAACCGTTGTTTGGCATAATCCGAATAACTGCATTTGTAATCCAGAATATTAGCAAAAGTAATCTCAATAGTTCGGTTGGTTACTCTGTCTAAAAAAGTACGGTCGTGCGACACCAAAATCACAGCCCCTTCATAATTTGCCAGATATTCCTCCATCCACTGAATTGATTCAATATCCAGGTGGTTGGTGGGCTCATCCAAAAGAATTATTTCCGGTTTTTGCAGCAGAATTTTGGCAAGTGCCACGCGCATTTGCCATCCGGAACTAAACTCGTGGAGGGGTCGTGAAAAATCTGTAGATTTGAAACCTAACCCGACCAATACTTTTTCCGCATCGGCATCTATCGTGTTTCCGCCAATAAGGTGAAAACGGTCTGTAAAATCGGAAAGTTGCTGTGCCAAATGGTGATATGCTTCCGATTCATAATCATCCCGAATTGATAGTTGCTCGGTTATGTGAGTAATCTGTTTTTCCAACTGCTTTTGTTCCACGAAAGCAGAAATAGTCTCTTCCCACACGTTTCTAAAAAAATTAGTAGCCATTTCCTGGGGCAAATAGCCCGTTCTAAAGCCGGTTGTAATTACTACCGTTCCCGATTCAGACTCCAACTCTTTGTGAATAATTTTGAGTAATGTTGATTTACCGGCTCCGTTTTTTCCCACCAAACCTATCCTGTCTCTGTCTCCTACAACAAAAGAGATATCTTTGAAGAGAAAATCGCCGGTAAAATTTATCGAAAGTTTATGAATGGAAATCATGGTGGCAAATTCTAATTTTTATATTGTAAATACCTCAACAAGAACAAATTATCGACCAAATAGAACTCTTCATTAGGCAAAACTATACTGATAATAAGGCGTTTTTCTAATAATGACTGAAGTGCAATTTTAACGGAAGACGCACTTCCAAGAATAAATTTTTGAAGAAAATTTGATACTGTAGTTTTTTTCAATCTCTCCTCTTTTGCAATGGCAATTAAAAGTTTCCACTGCCTGACTGTCATTAATTTTCGAAATTGCAGATAAATCGTTTCATTTTGTGCAAAATGCAAACGAAATTCCTGTAATCCTGAAAGTGAATCATAAGAAATAGATACGTGCAACGATTGCAAAAAAGTAATATATTGTTTCAAAAGTGGTTTGTGAGGTTTCAAAGCCGCATACACTCCGGATGCTAATTGCATAACAAAGTCGTGAATGTTTTGTGTGGCAAAGATATATTAATTATTACACATTTTATGTAATATATTTTATGTAATGAAAAATAATAACGATATGTCTCAACAATCGAAGGATAGCAGCGAACATAAGATTTACTATTTTTGCCGTCCAAAATAAACCATTAACATACATAATAGAAAATGAACACTCAACACGTAAAAATTGTAAACTGCGACCCGTCTGCGTTAGGGCTTTTCGGATTAGCAATGGTAACGCTTGTCGCTTCAAGTCAGAAACTTGGTATAACCTCCGATACCTCTTTTGTAATCCCTTGGGCAATATTTCTGGGAGGATTTGCCCAATTGTTTGCCTGTATCAACGACTCCAAACGGAACAACGTACTGGGAACCACAACCTTCGGCGGCTTTGCGCTCTTTTGGTTCGCTGTGGGAGCTTCCTGGATGATTAAAGGCGGTGTGTTCGGCGAAACTCTCGCGGCGGGTGTTGACGGCCTGCAATTGGGATTTGCATTTTTAGGTTATCTAATTTTTTCTTTGTTTTTAACGTTTGGCTTCGCTTCCACAAACAAAGTACTATTTATTGATTTAATATTCATTGATTTGTTGTTCATTGGCTTAACATTATCTTCGTTTGGCATAATGCACTTATTTTCACATAATTTGGCCGCCGTATCTGAACTTGCTATTTCTATGATAAGTTTTTACGGATTTGGTGCAACAGTATTAAACCAACACTACGGGAAAATTATTCTTCCGCTGGGAAAACCAATTGTGAGCAAAGAGAATTGAAAACAACTGCATTAGCGAAAAAGCATATCATCATTTAACTGATTATCATTTTAGTTGGAGTTATTCTTCGCTTGTTCGGGATATGGAGTCTCTCGTTTTTACCTATACTTTTCAATTAGCCCTGTATCAAAATTATGAATGAAGGCAGCCGAGCGGCTGTTCTCCGCCTGCCCATAAGCAATAAATATTTCGGCAGAGTTTCTGAAACTGTCGCAGCGACAAGCATCTATTAACAAAAGATACCCCAAAATAATATATCCCGCCATCTCCACCATTCTTCGCGCGTGAAAATCGTATTCTTCAGAGGTTGTTTCAAATTTTGCTACTGAGGTTAGGTACTGGGCGGTCATTATCATTAGCTTTTCTTTCAAATGTATCAGTTTGGAATCTATTTCTACTCCTTCATACTCTTTTATTTTGCTCAAAAACAAACCATTGCCTACTCCTCTAATGGCGGCTATGACCTGTAATTGTGAAGTTCCTTCGTAAATATTGGTAATACGGGCATCGCGATACATTCTTTCCATCGGATAATCTTTCATATACCCCGAACCTCCGAAAATTTGAATTGCCTCATAGCAATTTTGGTTACAATATTCTGTAGCAAAGAGTTTTAACAGTGGGGTAAAAACATCCGCAAACTTCTGATACTGTTTCATTTCGTTTTTTTCGTCAAGAGTTAATGGGCGTTCTTGTGCGATGAAAATGAGAGCTTTGTAGATATCTACAAAACGGGTAGTTTCGTATAAAAGCGCTCTGGAAGCATCGGTTTTGGCGCGGATATTGGCAATCATCTCATACACCTGCGGAAATTGAACTATCTTTTTTCCAAATTGCTCTCTTTGCAAGGCATAGGAATGGGCTTCTCTGTATGCTGCCTCGGAAAGACCAACCGCTTGTGCGGCAACCCCCAAACGCGCTCCGTTCATTAACGACATCACATATTTGATTAGTCCCAACCTGCGCTCGCCCACCAACTGTGCGGGCGCATTGTTAAAAACCAGCTCGCCTGTGGGAGAGCCTTTTATTCCTAACTTATTTTCTATACGTCTAATGGTTACTGCTTTGTGTTTTCTGTCATAGACAAAATAGGACAATCCTCTACCGTCTGCTGTACCTTCTTCCGAGCGTGCCAGCACCAATTTTATATCCGCATCGGCGTTTGTAATAAAACGCTTTACACCGTTCAGCCGCCAGCAATTTGCATTTTCATCCCAGGTGGCTTTCAGTTGCACGGCTTGCAAGTCGGAACCGGCATCAGGTTCGGTAAGATCCATAGAGCAGGTATCGCCTTGATTAATTCGGGGCAGAAACTCCTGTTTAATCTCTTCGGAGGCAAATTCGTGAAGTGTTTCGGCGCAATCCTGTAATCCCCAAATGTTGGCAAACGCCGTATCGCCGCGAGATACAATTTCTGCTGCCATCACAAAAGGTACGTAAGCAAAATTTAAACCGCTATACGCTCTTGGCAGCGACATTCCGTAAAGTCCTGCATTTTTCAGTGCCTCATGGTCTTTTTGTGTACCTTCCGCGTAGATAATTTCATTATTTACAATTTTTGGGCCTTCATTGTCCACCTCGGCGGCATTCAATGCCAATACTTCCGCAGATATTTCGCCCACAATTTCAAGCACTCTATTGTAGTTGTCAATCGCATCTTCAAAATTTTCGGGAGCATCATCATATTGCTTATAATCTCTATATTGACGCTCTTTAAGTGCAACTATCTTTTCCATGACGGGATGTGAAAGTTGAAATTTTAGCGCAGGATTATCGGTATAATAATTCTTCATTGTTATTAGTGATTTGTGATTTGTGAATAGTGATTAGTGGATATTTATTAGTGGTTGATAGATTTTATTGCTTTGAGCATTTTTGGGAGCACATCGTTTGCATCTCCTATGATTGTATAATCGGCTATGGTATTGATGGAAGCATTCGGATCGATATTGATAGAGATTATTAATGCAGATTCTTCCATCCCTGAGCGGTGCTGCACGGCACCGGAAATTCCGCATGCAATGTATAGTTTTGGGCGAACAGTAACTCCGGTTTGTCCAATCTGGCGTTCATGTTCAGCAAAACCGGCATCAACCGCCGCTCGGGTGGCACCCACCTCTCCACCTATTTGGGCTGCAAGTTCGTGCAACTTGCTAAAATTCTCCTTGCTTCCCATGCCGTAGCCCCCAGACACAATAATTTGTGCATTTTTTATATTGATTTTTTTTGCTTCAATCTCACGAACAATCATTTTCACTACAAAATCATCGTCCGAAATATAATCTTCTACTCTAAGTTTTACAACTACTGCTTTATCATCGTGAGTAACGGTCTCTTTCAACATTACTCCTTCTCTAACGGTTGCCATTTGCGGACGGGTTTCGGGATTGATGATTGTGGCGATGATATTGCCTCCAAACGCCGGCCTAATTTGATACAGTAAGTTTGTGTAAACCGTACCTGTTTTGCTGTCGATATGTTCTCCTATTTCAAGCGCGGTGCAATCGGCTGTTAATCCGCAACGCAAGCGGGAGGCAACGCGAGGTGCCAAATCTCTCCCTACCGAAGTAGCTCCAAACAATGCAATTTGTGGTTTCTTTTCTTCAAAAAGTTTAGAAACAATTGAAAAATGGGGTAGTGTAGAGTATGGAAACAATTTCTCGCTCTCGGCAAAATAAACAACATCTACCCCATAAGGAAACAACTGTTTCTCTATATTCATCATATTATTTCCAATAACTACGGCTTCCAATTTCACATTCAGTTGATTTGCCAACTTTCTTCCTTTAGAAAGAAGTTCCAAACTCACTTCAGCAATAGTTCCCTCTTCGGTTATTTCACAGTAAACAAAAATGTTCATAAAAAAAAATTAATATTTATTATTTAATAGTAAGTATTTAAAGAATGTGTTCTTTAGATAGTTCTTGTATTAAGGATTGAATTTCCTTTTCGGAGGAGGTAATTATTCTGCTCTCTTTTTGAAGAAGTACGACATTATCAATTTTTTTTACTTTAGTTGGGGAACCAGCAAGTCCCAGCGAATCCGGATATGCCTCCAAATCTGCTGCATTCCATTCTTCGATAATCAGATTATTATCTGTATCAGATTCTTTTTTATCGTCTTGCAATTCAGAAATTGTGCAAGCTTTTTTGTACTTCATCACTCTTTTGGCGTTTTTAAAGCGGCATGGCGCTGCCGAACTATGCACAGTTATTAAACAGGGAAACAGTACTTCTACTACTTCAATGCCTCTTTCCAAACGTCTTTTAATCCGGATTTTATTTTCAGACACTTCTACAATTTCTTCCGCGTAAGTAATTTGCGGAATATTTAGTTTTTCAGCAATTTGAGGTCCTACTTGTGCGGTATCTCCGTCAATAGCCTGCCTTCCACCTATTACCAAATCCACATTTCCGATTTTCTTAATGGCTAACGACAATGTGTGGGAAGTTGCCAACGTATCGGCACCTGCAAACTTTCTGTCGGTAACTAGCACGGCTTGATCGGCTCCGCGGTAAAGTGCTTCTCTAAGAACTTCTGCGGCACGCACCGGTCCCATTGTGATGGCAGTAACCTCTACATTTGGAACAATATCTTTAATGCTGAGCGCCACCTCGAGAGCGTTCAGGTCTTCGGGGTTAAAAATGGCGGGCAACTCGGCTCTGTTCACAGTCCCATCGCTTTTCATAGCATCTTTACCTATATTTCTCGTATCGGGAACCTGTTTTATTAATACAACAATTTTTATCATAATTTTGTTTTTTCCTTCCTCTTTACTCACTACTCAAATTTCTAATCTCTTAATTCTTTATTCTTAATTTCTCATTATCTATTAGTATAAACGTCAGTTCTCCCGAAGTGCATACATCTCCGTTCACTTTTGCTTCGGCGCTAGCGGTAAAAAGCAACCCTCGTTGGTTGGAAAGACGGGCGTAAACATCAATAGTGTCTCCGGGTTTCACCTGTTTTTTAAAGCGAACTTTATCAATACCTGCATAAAACGGTGTTCTGTTCAGCAAATGTTTATTAATAAGCATACAAGAGGACTGCGCCATAATTTCACACAAAATAACCCCCGGTACTACAGGATTTTCAGGAAAGTGTCCTTGAAGGAAAAATTCATCGCCCTGAACAAAATAGGTGGCGTGCACTAAGTTTTCTTCCACCAAATCAATGGTATCCACCAAAAGCATCGGCTCTCTATGCGGAATAATTTTCTTAATATCGTCTCTATTCATAAAAAAAAGGTTTTTAAAGATTTGACGTTCAATAGTTTTGCGTTCTGTAATTCATTCTCAACTCTCAATTCTTCGTATTGCTATCGTTGCATTATGTCCGCCAAAGCCCAGTGAGTTGGAGATAGCAAGGGTTACATTAGCTTTTCTGGCTCTATCGGGCACATAATCCAAGTCGCATTCGGGATCGGGCTCTCTAATTCCGATTGTTGGAGGTACAATTCCGTGATTCACTGCAAGAGTAGCTGCAATACACTCAATGCCACCGGCTGCACCCAATAGATGTCCCGTCATTGATTTACAAGAACTTATCATCGTTTTTCGGGCTACTTCTTCTCCAAATGCAATTTTTATGGCGGCAGTTTCGGTTTTGTCGTTCAAGGGGGTTCCTGTTCCGTGAGCGTTGATATAGAAAACGTCATCTTCTTTTAGTCCGCCTCCCTCTGTAATAGCATCTTTCATAGCTTTTGCCGCGGGCTTTCCATCGGGACTGGGAGCGGTAAGGTGATACGCATCGCAGGTATTTCCGTAACCAACCACCTCTGCATATATCTTTGCTCCTCGTTTTTTGGCATGCTCATACTCTTCTAAGATTACAATACCGGCACCTTCGCCCAGTACAAATCCAGAACGTCTTTTATCGAAAGGCAGGGAAGCATTTCGCGGATCGTTACTCCTGTCTAATGCTTTGCTATTGGCAAAGCCTGATATCGCCAGCGGATGTACTGCCGCTTCGCTACCCCCTGCAATGATGGCATCAGCATATCCGAACTTAATAGCGCGAAATGCCTCGCCAATGGCGTGGGTTGCTGTAGCGCAAGCAGTTACTACCGGCAAAGAAGGTCCTTGAGCTTTATGGGTAATCGCTACATTCGCGGCAGCAATATTAGCAATCATAGTCGGAATAAAGAGTGGCGAAATCCATTGTGTACCTTCCTGAATCAACTTAATACTTTCGTTATAAATAGTATGCAATCCGCCAATACCGGAACCGATATAAGTTCCAAATCGCTCTGGGTCAACCACTAAAGCACTGTCTGTCATCGCTTCATTGGCGGCTGCCATTGCATATCTTGTATATAGGTCACTTCGGCGGGCACTGTTCGAGTCAATTCCAAAATCTTTGGGATCGAAGTCTTTAACCTCCGCTGCAATCTTCACAGACATATTCTCGGTAGGAAAAGATTTAATAAAATCTATCCCGTTTACCCCATTAACAAGGTTGTTCCAAAAAGTTTCTACAGTGTTTCCGATTGGGGTAATCGCCCCCAACCCTGTAATGACTACTCGTTTCATATTATTACGTTTAAAGTTTCAAGTTTAAAGTTTAAAGAGTTTGAAAAGTTTGAGGAGCTAATGAGGTTATAGAAGTTAATTGAAGTACTATTTACTATTTACTACTATTTGGTCCATTCTAAAATGGCTGCTCCGGAGGTAAAACCTGCACCGAACGCGCTGAATACTACTTTATTGCCTTTTTCCAGTTTTCCCTCCCTGTATAATTCATCCAAAAGGATTGGAATGCTAGCAGAAGAGGTGTTTCCATATTTTTCAATATTATGCGGAAATTTCTCTACCGGTTGTTTCAAATTATCCCGAATCGCTTCAATAATTCTCATATTAGCCTGATGCAGTAAAAAGAAATCAATATCATCAATTTGTAAATTTGCTTTTGTTAATACTGTTTTAATATCAGACATAGATGAAGATACTGCCAATTTGAAAACATCTTTACCTTTCATTACGAGCGGGGCATCGCCATCTGCATTTTTCATAAAAGGATTATATTCTAATTTCCTTTGGTAGTATAGTGGTTCAACTTTTGAATGTGCAGAGAGATGGTGCGATTTAAAACTGTCGCCTTCCGTTAATACTACCGCTGCGGTTCCGTCTCCGAAAAGTACACAGGTATCTCTTTCGTTCCAGTTCACTATTCTACTTGCTTCTTCGGCGCAAAGCACCAGGATATTTTTAGCTTTTCCGGTTTCAATAAGAGAGTCGGCGATAAAGAGCGCATACATAAAGCCCGAACAGGCTACGTTTAAGTCCATACAAGGGCACGCGGCTTCAATTTCTCCCTGAATAATACAACTGAACGCAGGAACAACAAAATTATTCACTGTATTTGAACAGAGAATGAAATCGATATCTTTGGGCGTTAATCCGGCATCTTCAATGGCCTGCAGCGAGGCTTGGGCAGCTAACTCTTTTAACGAATCTTTAGAGATTATTCTTCTTTGTTTTATGCCGGTACGGGAGGATATCCACTCGTCGTTGGTATCTAAAAATACCGATAGCATCTCGTTTGTAACTGCCAATGAGGGCATTGCACTTCCAATTCCGATTATTTTCATGGATAAAAATTTATGTTAATATTTGTTAATTTTTACGGAGCAAAAATAATAAAAGAATTGAACAAATGGTTTATTTTGTTAATAAATGTTAAATTATTACGTTATCTGTTTGATTAGTAAATATATATTTTTTTTATACTACTTTATAGAGTAGTAATTACTTCCATAACAAATGACTTAAAAGTTTTTTATTTGTTAATTTATCGGCAAAAATAATGTTTTCCGAAAGCAACCAGTATCATAGCCGCGAAACAGGCTCTATTTCTCTATGAATTATGGGAAAAAGAGACCAAAAAAGGTTTTTGTTTGGGGCTACGAGAACGATAGGATAGGCAAAATCTCCTCAATCTTCACTCGCTTTTGCAGCATAGAGTCTCTTTCGCGGATGGTTACGGTGTTGTTTTCCAACGTTTCATTATCAATGGTAATGCAATACGGGGTTCCAATGGCATCTTGGCGACGGTAGCGCCTTCCAATAGCATCCTTTTCATCGTACTGACAGGACATTTTGGGTTTCAACATTTCCATCACTTCGCGGGCTTTCTCAGGAAGCCCATCTTTCTTCACCAAAGGCAATACCGCTACTTTCACTGGTGCCAACATTGGCGGAATTTTTAACACAACACGCACAGAGCCATCCGGAAGTGTCTCTTCGGTATAAGCATTACTCAATATTGCCAGAAACATTCTGTCCACACCTATTGAGGTCTCTACTACAAAAGGCACGAAACTCTCATTGGTTTCTGGATCGAAGTACCGCAGTTTCTTGCCTGAATATTGCTCGTGCTGTATTAAATCGAAGTCGGTACGGGAATGGATTCCCTCCAATTCTTTGAATCCGAATGGGAAGCAGAACTCTATGTCGGTGGCGGCATTGGCATAGTGCGCTAATTTGTCATGGTCGCGAAAACGGTATTTTTCTTCTCTGCATCCCAAAGAAAGATGCCATTTCTTGCGCTCCTCCTTCCAATATTCAAACCATTTCAGTTCTTCGCCCGGGCGGACAAAAAACTGCATTTCCATCTGTTCAAACTCTCTCATACGGAAGATAAACTGACGCGCCACAATCTCGTTACGAAACGCTTTGCCAATCTGTGCAATACCAAACGGAATCTTCATTCTTCCGGTTTTATACACGTTCAGAAAATTCACAAAAATTCCCTGAGCGGTTTCGGGGCGCAGATAGATGGTGTCGGCACCCTCTGCTACTGAGCCCATTTGTGTGGCAAACATCAGATTAAACTGGCGAACATCAGTCCAGTTCTTGGTTCCGGAAACGGGGCAGGCTATTTCTAACTCTTCTATCAAACTTTTTATACCCACTAAGTCAGATTCATTCATCAAAGAGATGAAACGATTTGAAACCGCATCTATTTTCTCCTGATTTCTCAAAACATTGGGATTTGTTTTACGGAAAAGTTCTTCGTCAAAATTTTCAAATCTTTTTTGAGTTTTTTTTACCTCTTTATCAATTTTTTCTTCCAATTTCTGAAGATAATCTTCGATGAGCACATCGGCACGATATCTTTTTTTCGAGTCTTTGTTGTCTATAAGTGGGTCGTTGAAGGCATCCACGTGTCCGGAGGCTTTCCAGATGGTAGGGTGCATAAAAATGGCGCTGTCAATTCCCACAATATTCTCGTGAAGCTGCACCATAGCACGCCACCAATATTGTTTGATGTTGTTTTTCAGCTCTACCCCATACTGACCATAGTCGTACACGGCACTCAGCCCATCGTAAATCTCGCTGGAGGGGAAAATATATCCATATTCCTTGGCGTGGGCTATAATTTGTTTAAAAAGTTCTTCGGAAGTCATATAAGATTTAATATTTAAAATTTAACGCATTGAACCCTTATTTTCAAAAGGCATCCTAGTAGCAATTTGAGACTTGGGTCGCAAATTAACATAAAATTGGGGAAAAATGAATTTGAGACTTAATTTGGGGTTAAAAATTAGTTTGAGGCGTTATTTTTTATTTTGGTGTTTTACAAAAATGTTTATTTGTCGCAAAATTAATTGAAGATGACTAAAGGAGGTTATGTTTACATTCTCACAAACA
>JAIRVY010000153.1 GCA_031253655.1 Bacteroidales bacterium | reverse complement strand
TTTACTTCCGCAATCGTTTCATTTAAAATATCTTCAATTACACTTGGTTCGACTTGTTTGATAATATCTTGTTTCATTAAAAGATGCATAAGTTTTTGAACGTCTTCAATATCTTGTTTTGCTTGCTGATAAATTTTTTCTTTTGATTCGATAATTCGGGCGTGTCCTTCTTCGATGGCTTTTATGGCGACTTCCGCTGCAACCATTGGAAACAGTTCACTTTCAGTCATTTTAGGAATAATATCTTCGGTTGTAACGCCTCTATTTTCTGCAAATTTTGCGATGGCGTGAGCGGCTGTAATTGCCATTCCGTCTGAAATTTTACGGGCGTGTACCAACAAACTCCCCTTTAATATAGACGGAAAACACAAAGAATTGTTTACCTGATTGGGAAAATCACCTCTTCCTGTTGCAACAATATAGGCTCCCGCTTCTTTGGCAGCGTAAGGGTAAATTTCGGGAACGGGGTTGGAACAAACAAATACGATTGCTTTGTCTGCCATTTTTGCTATCCATTCTTTTTTTATTACATCGGGTCCCGGCTTAGACAAGGCTACCAAAAGGTCGGCTTGATTAAAAGCATCTTCTATATCGGTAATGCAATCGGGATTGGTGGTTTGACACAATTCCCATTGGCGATAAAACCGAGGGTCGTTTTTATATCGTTCATTGTTGCGGTGCAGACTTGAGCGACTGTCAAACATAATCATTTTTTTGGGGTCGGCACCATCGGCAATCATTAAGCGGGCAATAGAAGTGTTAGACGCACCAGAACCATAAAGTACAGTTTTAATCTCCGACATTTTTTTACCTATCAATTTCAACGCATTGATAATGCCTGCCAAAGTAACGCAAGCCGTTCCTTGTGCGTCATCGTGCCAAACAGGAATATCACATTCCTCACGAAGAACGTCTAAAACTTTGAAACAATTCGGCTGAGAAATATCTTCCAAATTGATAGCACCAAAACTTGGTTGTACCATTTTCACGAAGTCAATAATTTTATCGGCAGATGGTTCGCCCGATTCGTCTTTGCTGTCCATACACAAAGCAACGGCATCTACTCCGCCTAAATATTTCATTAACATTGCTTTACCTTCCATTACGCCCAAGCCTCCCGAAGGAGTACAATCGCCATCGCCCAATACCCGCGTACTATCGCTAACAACTGCAACCAAATTGCTGCGGTTGCTCAAATCATACGAAGTATCGTTATTATCTCGAATAGAAGTAGAAATTGCCGACACGCCGGGAGTGTACCACGCATTAAACCAATTAAACCCATTCAACGGAACTTTGGGAATTGTTTGCATTTTTCCACCGTAATATTTGTGCATAGCCATTGCAAATTTTTTATAAAACAATGTTTTACAAGCCGATTTTTGCCCTTCTGTAAACGATTCAGGAAATAACTCCTGCAAATTACTTAAGTCATTTTTTATTTTTGACATATTCTTAATGATTTTTTATTTATAACGATACCAAAGCATAAAAATTATTTTAATACATAAAAAAAAAATTTCATTTCATATCAAAAAAAAATGTATTTTTGCGAGTTTTATTGAGTAAATATACTCATTATACTGAGTAAAATTACTCAATACTTTGAGTAAAATTAAATATTATGATTGAACGTACTTATTTACAGCACTTTACAAAGAGAATAAATGAACAAAGAAGGTTCATTCAGGTGCTTTATGGACCTCGACAAGTGGGAAAAACTACTTTGGTTTTACAATTAATTTCAAAAATTTCTGCCAAAAGTATCTACGAAACCGCTGATATGATAACTGCTGCTGACACAAAATGGCTGCAAATTGTTTGGGAAACTGCCCGTGCTAATTTAAAATTGTCTGGCGACAAAGAATTGGTTTTGGTAATAGATGAAATTCAAAAAATAGAAAATTGGAGCGAAACTGTGAAAAAACTTTGGGACGAAGACAGCAGAACGGGCAACAATATAAAGGTGATTTTGCTCGGCTCTTCGAGTTTGCTTATTCAAAAAGGGCTGACGGAATCACTCGCTGGACGGTTTGAAAAAACATATATTGGACATTGGTCTTTTGCCGAAATGCGGTTAGCTTTTGGCTGGAATGTTAACCAATATATATATTTTGGCGGCTACCCTGGGGCTGCTGCCTTGATTAATGACGAAAAACGTTGGAAGTCGTATATTATTGATTCTTTGATAGAAACAAGCATTTCAAAAGATATTTTGATGCTAACAAGGGTTGATAAACCTGCTTTGTTGAAACGACTTTTTGAAACAGGTGCTAATTATTCGGGGCAGATTCTTTCTTTTACGAAAGTTTTAGGACAGTTGCAGGATGCAGGCAATACAACCACGCTTTCACACTATCTTTCCTTGCTCTCCAATTGCGGATTGTTGGGCGGTTTAGAAAAATTTTCGGGTAGCGTTGTAAAAAAACGGAGTTCGAGTCCCAAATTTCAAGTGTTTAATAATGCGTTGATTACTTCCTACTTAAAAACAGATTTTCGGCAAAGTCTCCAAACCCCCGATTTATGGGGAAAGGTAGTTGAATCGGCTGTCGGGACACATTTGTTGGGGAAATCTATCACCGAAAATTATAAACTATACTATTGGCGGGAAGGCAGTTGCGAAGTCGATTTTGTAATAGAATACGGCGGAAAATTATTGGGAATGGAAGTAAAAAGC
>JAIRVY010000152.1 GCA_031253655.1 Bacteroidales bacterium | reverse complement strand
TGTTTGTGAGAATGTAAACATAACCTCCTTTAGTCATCTTCAATTAATTTTGCGACAAATAAACATTTTTGTAAAACACCAAAATAAAAAATAACGCCTCAAACTAATTTTTAACCCCATTTTTTCTATAGTGAGTAAATAATTAATAATTCATATATTTTTGCCGTTGTTAGTTCATCTATTCATTAACCGCTAATTCTTAATATTATGAATTTTATTGCCCTTTATGTTGTTTTCGCAGTTGTACTCTTTGTTGCTTTTGTATCAATTCTTTCAAGATACAAACGTTGCCCCTCCGACCATATTTTAGTAGTTTACGGAAAAACCGGCAAGAACAAAGAGGGCGGAGTAAGTTCCGCAAAATGTATCCACGGAGGTGCTGCATTTATTTGGCCCGTGTTCCAAAGCTACGCATTTTTAAATCTTAAACCGATTCCTATTGAATGTAACCTTACAAATGCTTTAAGTAAACAAAATATTCGTGTAGATGTACCCTGCCGCTTTACCGTGGGTATCTCTACCGACCCCGAAAATATGATTAACGCGGCAGAACGTTTGTTAGGACTTTCTTTAGATAATATTCAAGATTTAGCTAAAGACATTCTTTTTGGTCAGTTGCGTTTGGTAATTGCCACAATGGATATCGAAGAAATAAACTCCGACAGAGATAAATTTCTTATCAATGTGAGTCAAAATGTGGAGTTGGAATTGCGTAAAATAGGTCTGAAACTAATTAATGTAAACGTAACTGATATTCGGGATGAATCGGGTTATATTGAGGCGTTGGGAAAAGAAGCGGCTGCAAAGGCTATCAACGAAGCCAAAAAAAGCGTTGCAGAACAAAACCGTTTCGGTGAAATTGGTAAGGCGGAGGCAGATAGAGATAAAGATATCCGTATTGCAGAGACAGAACGAGATACCCGCGTAAAAACTGCCGATGCAAACGCCACAGCGGTACAGGGAGAAAACATTGCAAAGGTTTCTATTGCCAATTCTGATTCAGAACGCCGTGAACGTGAAGCAGAAGCAATGCGCCGCGCTATCGCCGCAGAAAAAGTACAAAGCGCCAAAGCCCTTGAGGAAGCCTATGAGGCTGAACGGCGGGCTGAATTAGTGCGCGCCGACCGTGAACGAGCCGCCCAAACCGCAAATATTGTAGTAAGCGCTGAAATTGCAAAACAAAAAATAATTATCAACGCAGAAGCAGAAGCAGAAACAGCACGCCGTATTGCCAAAGGAGAAGCAGATGCAATCTTTGCCAAAATGGAAGCACAGGCGCGCGGTATTAACGAAATACTTACTAAACAAGCCGCCGGCTTCAACGAAATTGTGAAAGCCGCAAACAACGATGCCGAAAAAGCAGTATTAATGTTGATATCAGACAAACTACCCGAATTAGTAAAAACACAAGTGGAAGCCATCAAGAATATTAAAATTGATAAAATTACCGTTTGGGACGGGCAAAACAGCGCGAATTCAAACGGAAAAACTGCTACCGCAAACTTCCTTTCCGGATTAATGCAATCGGTGCCCCCATTAAACGATTTGTTTAATATGGCAGGAATGCAACTTCCTAAATACCTTGGAGATATGAAAATTGAGGAAGCAGAAAAAGAGATACAAGAAGAAAAAAATAGTTCGGAAAATTGATATTTCCGTTTGAAAAATGTCTGAAAATTTATTCAAGAAATTTCTTAATAGTAAGGTATTCACTTTATGTGTACGATTAACCTTTGTAGCGTTGTTGTACTCGTTTTTTCGCCTTTTGTTCCTCTATGCTAACAAAAGTAACTTTCCCGATGCCACTTTTTTTGCTTTTATCTATGGAATAAGATTTGACCTTTCGGCTATCTTCTTCACCAATGCCCCCTATATTTTAGCAGTATTATTACCTTTCTCGTTTAGTTACAAGAAATTATACCAACTGTCTTGTAATGTTTATTTCATCTTGGTGAATAGTTTTGCCGCTTTAATTTCTCTCATAGATGTGGCTTATTTTCCCTATGTATTAAAAAGAATGACTTGCGATTTTTTTTCGTACTTGGGTATTGGTTTTGATTATCAGACCTTGCTACTTTCATTTATTAAACAATTTTGGGAGCTGTTTATGCTTTTTGTAATCATTATTGTTGTCCTAATCTTTGTTATTAGATTTACAAACAAGATTTTTTTGAAAGGCAAATTTTCGTATTCTTTTTCTAAATTTCATTTGTTATACAATATAATGGTTTTAATAGTTTTTTCGGCATTTTCGTTTCTTTGCATTCGTGGGGGAATCCAGTTGCGTCCCATCAATTTAATTGACACGGCAAAGTATGTCTCTATTCAAAATGCGGCGTTAGTGGCTAATACCCCTTTTTCACTGATTCATAGTTATAGGAATGTAGATGATATTCAAAAACACTATTTTGATAGTTTGGAAGAAGCCGAATTGATTCACAGCCCGATAATTAACCATATTAATCCTTACAAAGAGAACAACTTTCCTGTTAAAAATGTGATAGTTATTATCTTAGAAAGTTTTTCTTCATATTTGATAAATGGGTTTGATTTGGAAAATCAAAGCGGTGAATATCATGGTTTTTGTCCTTTTTTATATGATTTACAACATCGTTCCATCTCTTTTAATGGCATTGCCAATGGGTATAGAACTCTTGAAGCGCTTCCGGCAATTTTCAATGGTTTTCCTACTGTTTCCGATAGATTGATTACCCGGTCTCCTTATGCAAACAATTATACCTATTCTCCTGTTCAAATATTGCGAGATAGAGGATATAAAACACTCTTTTTTCATGGGGCAAAAAATGGGTCAATGCAAATTGAAAGTTATTGTTATTCTGTTGGATTTGAAAATTTTTTTGGAAAAAACGAGCATCCCTACACGCCGGAGAGTGAGGAAGTTTGGGGAATCAGCGACCGTTCATATTTACATTATGTTTCGCAAGTATTACATCAAGAATTACAACCTTTTTTTGCAGGTATATTAACTTTATCTTCTCACAATCCGTTTATTTTGCCCAAAGATGCTAAAGATTTGGATATAAAAGAAGGCACTCATCCTATGCAAGCCTTGGCTTCCTATACCGATAATGCCATTCGAGAATTTTTTGAAACCATATCGCAATATTCGTGGTACGACAGCACCTTATTTGTCATTTTGGGCGACCACTCTGATGACGGAGGTGTCCCATCACCACGGAGCAGCTATATGAGGTATCAGATTCCACTCTTTTTCTATCATCCGTTAGCAAAAGAATCTAAAAAAGAGGGTATTATGCAACAGATGGATATAATGCCTACTATTTTTTCATATTTAAAGATAAATACACCCCTGTTTTCGTATGGAAACAACAGATTTGATGACCGCTATATTCCTTTTGCCATAAATCGTATCCAGGATTATTTTCAATTCATTGCCAACGATTACCTTCTTTGGTTTGACAGTAAACAATCGGCAGGTTTTTTTGATATCAAGAACGACCTTCTACTAAAAGACAACCTTTTAAACTCTAATTCCGAGGAAGTTGCGCTATATGAACGCAGAGTTAAAGCAATCCTTCACTCCTACACCACAAGATTAGTAACGAATAGAATGTATAACGATAATGCAAGAATGAATAATTAAATTAGTTTTTTTTCATAAAATTTTTAATAAAATAAACTACTATGTCTTTATCTTCCACGTCCATCAAACGCCCTGTACTTGCCATCGTAATGAATCTGTTTTTCATTATTGTGGGGGTTATTGGGTTTCTTTTTCTGGGTGTTCGCGACTATCCCAGCGTTGACCCGCCGATTATTACTGTATATACCAGTTATGTGGGTGCAAACGCCGATGTAATTGAATCACAAATTACCGAGCCGCTCGAGTCCGCTATTAACGGTATCCCCGGAATCCGCTCTATGTCGAGTAGCAGCCGAGACGGACGCAGTTACATCACTATCGAGTTTGAATTGGAAATTCCGATGGAAACCGCAGCCAACGACGTACGCGACAAGGTAGCCGGCGCTATGCGAATGTTGCCCAAAGAGGTTGATCCTCCCGTAGTTTCAAAAGCAGACGCAGACGCACAACCCATCTTCGGACTGAGTTTGAGTAGCAATACTTTTTCCATTATCGATGTGAGCGCTTATGCCGACTCTTATCTGAAAGAACGTCTGCAAACAATACCAGGCGTGAGTTCGGTAGAAATTTGGGGAGAGAAAAAGCTAGCCATAAGACTTCAAATGGACCCGATGCTGCTTGCCGCCTATAAACTCACACCCAACGATGTGAGTATCGCTATATCCCGCGAAAATGTGGAACTCCCCTCAGGCAGAATTGAAGGGCAAAACACGGAACTGAGTGTGCGTACTATGGGTCGTCTGCAAACCATTGACGATTTTAACAACCTCATCATCTCACAATCCAATAACCGTGTGATTCGCTTCAGCGACATTGGAACTGCCGTAATAGGAGCCGAAAATACCCGTTCTATCCTAAAAAGAGACGGCAAAATGATGGTTAATTGCATAATAATCCCTCAACCCGGTTCAAATTATATCGATATTGTGAATCGGGTGAAAGAGGTGTTGCCCGATATCGAACAAAATCTTCCCGAAGGGATTGACGCAAAAATTACTTTCGATGATACTATTTACATTAGAAACGCAATTAAAGAGGTTCGTACTACAATTGTAGAGGCATTTTGTTTGGTAGTACTCATTATCTTTCTGTTTTTGAGAAATATACGAACCACGCTGATTCCCATTGTGGCAATCCCTATCTCGCTTATAGGCACTTTCTTCATTATGTATATCTTTGGGTTTTCGATTAACATACTTACGCTTTTGGCAATTGTGCTGGCTATTGGACTGGTGGTGGATGATGCTATAGTAGTGCTTGAAAATATTTACCAGAAAATTGAACAGGGACTCACGCCGATTCAGGCATCGTTTAAGGGCTCAAAAGAGATTTATTTTGCGGTAGTTTCAACAACGATAACCTTAGTTGCAGTGTTTTTTCCCATCGTTTTTCTGCAGGGTACTACGGGAAGACTGTTTCGGGAGTTTAGCCTGGTAATTGCCGGCGCAGTGGCAATTTCAATGTTTGTATCTTTGAGTCTAACCCCGATGATGTGCAGTCGTTTTTTGCAACATAGCGAAAAAGAATCCTGGTTATTTCGCGTAACAGAACCTTTTTTTGTGTGGTTGAACAGAATATATAGAAAGGGCTTAACCGGATTTATGAAAGTGCGTTGGATAGCTCCTCTGTTTTTGATTGTTGCATTAGGATTAACGGTTTTTCTGTGGATGAAATTGCCCTCTGAAATGGCGCCCATAGAAGATCGCTCTTCGCTGCGGGTATCTTCTACCGCACCGGAAGGAACCTCATTTATTTATATGGACAACTATACCACAGAACTCAATCAGTACCTTTCGGAAAAAATTCCCGAAGCGGATATGATGTTTTCGTTAGTAGGGCGTGGTGGAACCAATTCCTCTTTTACAAATGTGATTCTGAAAAATCCTGATGAGAGAGGCCGTTCTCAGCAGGAAATTGCGGATGAAGTAGCCCCTACCTTGCGTAAGTTTACAGGTGCCAGAACAATTATGACCCAAAGACAAACCTTCGAAAACAGCCGCGGCGGAATGCCCGTAGAGTACGTTATTCAAGCAAGAAATCTGCAAGACTTAAAATCCATGCTTCCTGTTTTTATGGAAAAAGTAGCGCAAAGTCCCGCATTCGCTGCCTTCGACCTCAATCTGAAATTTACCAAACCGGAACTTACGCTTAGTATTAATCGTGATAAAGCTGCCGTTTTGGGGGTTTCGGTGGAGGATATTTCAAGAACCCTGCAACTTACAATGAGCGATCAACGTATTGGTTATTACATCTATAACGGTAAACAGTACCAGATTATCACACAATTTGACATACGAGACAGGAACAAACCCACCGACCTCGAAAATGTGTATGTGCGCAACAAAAAAGGGGAACTCATCGGATTAAACAACTTGGTTGGCTTTACCGAAAACTCTACTCCTCCACAACTCTATCGTTATAACCGTTTTGTTTCCGCAACGGTGTATGCCAATCCCGCAAAAGGTTTTACGTTGGGGCAGGGAATAAACGAGATGGATAGAATTGCAGACGAAACTCTTGACGACAACTTCAAAACAACGTTGTCGGGCAGTTCCAAAGACTTCGTGGAAAGTTCATCCAGTTTGCTATTTACATTCGTATTAGCGTTAATATTCATATATTTAGTGCTTTCTGCCAACTTTGAAAGTTTCCGCGACCCGTTCATCATTATGCTTACTGTTCCGTTAGCCCTGATGGGTGCATTGTTATCCCTTTCTGTCTTTGGTCAAACAATGAACATTTTTAGCCAGATTGCCCTGATCATGCTTATCGGCTTGGTTACTAAGAACGGAATATTGATTGTAGAGTTTGCCAACCAGAAAAAACGGGATGGCATACCATTCGGGCAAGCTATTGTAGATGCTTCTATTTCCCGTTTTCGCCCCATATTAATGACCAGTTTTGCCACCGTTTTGGGTATTTTGCCGATGGCGGCAGCTACCGGTGCCGGAAGTGAAAGCCGTGTGGCTATGGGAATTACCGTAGTAGGAGGAATGTTATTTGCCACACTCCTCACGTTGTTCATTATCCCCGCTATCTATACTTATCTTTCTTCTAAAAAGGTGGGAAAGATTGAGGAGGAAGAAGAAGAGAGATGAGGTACAACCCAACCTCTATTTCGTTTACAAGAATATGGAGTGTATGCAACTGCCGGAGATGAAATGGAACCTGTCGGGTCGGAATTCAATATCCCGAAGCAGAAAAATGCTCTACCATAGCCATTGAGACGGTGATAATTTTATCTCAATATTCTTTTTTATACAGTCAAAAATACGATTTTCGCCTTAAAAACGTTATCCTACCACTATGACTGAAAATAGGACTTATATCCACCAAAAGATTAAAACGTTTATACAAAAATATTACCTCAATAAATTGTATAAAGGGGCGATGATTTTTGTACTGGTAACACTGGGTATTTTTCTCATTTTTACACTATTAGAATATTTTTCCTACTTAAATTCTACTTCCCGCGCCATACTTTTTTATTCCTACATTGCATTGTTTCTTGCAACTATTTCAGTTTACGTTCTTTACCCACTAGCGAAAATTGCTGGTATCGGTAAAACTTTAACCTCTACCGCTGTCTCTAAAATTATTGGAAAACATTTCTCTGAAATTGATGATAAATTATTGAATGTTATTCAATTAGAAAATCAGATAGAGGCAAGAAATTATAGAAGCCTCGATTTGCTCAACGCGGCTATCGATACAAAAATTGAAACGCTGAAATCTTTCTCCTTCGTAAAAGCAATTCCTTTCAAGAAAAGTTCGCGTTTTGTAAAATGGACAGTAATTCCTGTTTTGCTCTTTTGTGTTCTTTTTTCAACGAAAAGTGAAATATTTACTTTCTCCACCCAGCGTATAGTGCAGTATAATCAACATTTTGAAAAGCCTGCCCCCTACAAAATTGAAGTGGTGAACCGCAGTTTGAAAGCACTGCAAAATGAAGATTTTACCATTAACATCAAAATTAGAGGCGAGGAAGTTCCTGCCGAGGTTTTTATTGAGTATGACAAAAGGAGATTCAAGTGTGCAAAAGTATCTCATACAGAATATACTTACTTGTTTTCCAACCTGCAAAGAGATACTAAGTTTCAGTTGCAAACCGATGAAGTTACTACGCAGATTTACATCCTCAACGTACTTCCCAAACCGGTAGTTGTAAGTTATGTAATGGAATTATCTTTCCCATCTTACCTGAATAAAAACAAAGAGGAGGTGGAAAACAACGGAGATGCTACCGTGCCGGAAGGCACCCACATAGTTTGGAAATTTTATACAAGAAATTCAGAGCAGATGGAACTGCTTTTATCGGAAAATTCGGAAACGTTGTTGCCTAAAAAAGAGGTATTTACCTTTTCCCGAACGGCGCGCGAAAGTTTTCATTACGCCACCGTTAATAAAAATCAATATTTTGTTAGCAAAGATACTTTATCGTACAATATTCAGGTTATTAAAGATTTATACCCTGAAATCCGCGTGCAGAGCCAAACCGATTCTTTGTTCGCCGACAGAGTTTATTTTAAAGGAATTATTAAGGATGATTACGGATTTTCGAGATTGCAGTTTGTATATTCTGTGTATGATGTTAACAATAGTTTGTTGGAACAGAATAAAACCATTGATATTCAAATAGACAAAAGTGCTACCATTCAAGATTTTTATTATAGTTTTGATGCCGGTGCATTAGGATTAATTCCCGGATATTATATAGAATATTACTTTGAAGTAAAAGACAACGATGGTGTGAACGGAGCAAAAGCCAGTAAAACACAAGCCGTTGTTTTCCGTATGAAGACTATTGATGAGATTAACAAGGAGATTGCCAAAAGCAACGAAAAGACTAAAAGCGACATGGATGATTTGGCAAAAGAAGCCACTGATTTGGCAAAAGAATTGGAAAAATTGAGTCAGCAACTACTGCAAATGAATGAACCCTCATGGCAGGATAAGAAAAAGATGGAAACCTTAATAGAGCAGTTTAAAGAGTTGCAAAATAAAATTCAAGATACCAAAGACAATCAGGAACAAAACATGATGAAAGAGGAACAGTACAAGAACACTGCTTCCGAAATACTTAAAAAACAGGAAGAATTACAAAAAAGATTTGATAATCTACTCTCGGATGAAATAAAGCAAATGATTGAGAAGATGCAGAATATGATGATGGAAATGAATAAGGACCAAATGCGTGAAGCGTTGGAAAAAATGAAAATGAGCGCAGAAGATATCAATAAATCTTTAGACCAACAGTTGGCTTTGTTTAAACAATTGGAATTTGAAAAGAAATTTCAGGAAGTAATTGACAACTTGAGAGAGTTGGCGCAAGAACAAAAAGAACTTTCTCAAAAAACCGACCAAAAAGCGTTTCCAAAAGAGGAACTTCAACAAAAACAGGATATGTTGAATGAGAAGTTTCAGGAGTGGCAGCAAGAAATGAAAGAATTGCAGCAGTTGAATAAGGAGTTGGAAGAACCCAACAAGTTGCAAAATAGAATGGAACAGGAGAAAGATATAAAGGATAAAATGAAAGAATCTTCTGAACAATTGGGTAAAAACAACCGTTCAAAAGCCAAAGAGAGTCAGAATGATGCTTCCGATAAGATGGTAGAGATGGCAGACAGTTTGCAAAAGGAGAAAGAGGAAGCCGAAGAGGAAGACCTTGCAGAAGATATTGAAACTCTGCGTCAAATTTTGGAAAACCTAATTCGCGTTTCTTTTAAACAGGAGGCAGTAATGCAAGCAGTGCGAAAAGGAGGAGACAAATCCCCGCAATATAACGAATTTATACGGGAACAAAATAATATTCAAGACTATATGCGAATGATTGACGATTCGCTAATCCAGTTGGCGAGACGCCAACCGATGGTGGAACCGTTTATTACAAAGGAAGTTACAAAAATTAGGGAATATTCAAAACTATCCCGCGAGCAGCTGGTTGCCAGAAGGATTGGACAAGCACTTTCCAATCAGCAATTTGCCCTAACTTCGATGAATAATTTGGCGTTGATGCTGGCGGAGTCTTTGAAAAATATGAAAGATAAACAAAACAGTAGTTCAAATTGCGGTAAGTGTAGCAAAAAAGGGTGCAAAGGAAGTTGTAGTAAACCCGGCGGGGGCAAAGGAAAAGCCAAATCAGCAAGAGAGTTGCAACAGCAGTTGAACCGCCAAATGGAAGCGATGAAGAAATCGATGGAGCAGGGCAGCAAACCGGAAGGACAAGCCCCCGGTCAGCAAGGAATGAGTGAGCAGTTTGCACGTATGGCCGCTCAGCAAGAGGCTATCCGAAAAATGATGCAGGATCACAATAGCGAATTGAAGGGGCAGGACGGGATAGGAGACAAAGCGATAGAAAAACTTTTAGAAGAGATGAAGAAAACGGAGAAAGAGTTGGTAAATCGCACAATTACAGCGCAAACCATTACCAGGCAAAAGCAGATAGAGACGCGAATGCTGGAAAGTGAACGCGCCCAACAAGAACGGGAAAAAGAGGAAAAAAGAGAATCAATAGAAGCCCGCGAAAAATACAGCCCTTCTCCCCCAAAAGAAAGGCAGTTTGAAAAGAATAAAACGCAACAAACAGAACTTCTAAAGACCGTGCCACCGGTACTGCAGTACTACTACAAAGAGAAAGTGAACAGGTATTTTTACAATATTGGTGACTAAAAATGAAATCATTATGAAATATTTCTATCTCCCTTTCTGGTTTTTTAAAACACGAATATTAGGTATGAAAATTCCATTGGTTTCGGTGGTTTTTATTACCAATTTATGCAATTTAAGGTGTAAACATTGCTGTATTTATACTCAAAAAAATCCCATTACGAAGAATTATGAGCAAGTTGATGAGGATTTGAGATATTGCTACAAACAAGGAGCACGTTTTGTGGATTTTGAAGGGGGCGAACCTACTTTGTGGCAAGATGGCGACAAAAATCTTAACGATTTGATAGCTCTTGCCAAAAAAATCGGTTTCTTTTCAACCACAGTTACTACAAATGCTCAAAAAGATTTTTCCGATTGCAAAGCCGACAGCATTTGGGTGAGTATGGATGGCTACGGAGGTTATCACGACGAAGTACGCGGCGAAGGCAGTTTTGATAAATTGGTGTACCATATCGAAAAAGCAAATCACCCGAATTTGAGTGTCAATATGGTAGTTAATAAACTTAATTACACCAGCGTGGATGAGGTTATGGAATTTGTGAAAACCAATCCTAAAATCTCTAAAATTTCCATCAATTTTCATACCCCCTACGAAGGAACAGAGCAATTGGTATTGGATTGGGAAAAACGAAATAAGGTTATAGATAAAGTAATATCCTATAAAAGAAAAGATTATGCAATAATGAATTCCGTTTCGGGTTTGAAGCGTATGAAAGATATGAACTTCAAGAAATACTGCTGGATTTCCAACTTTGTTCATTTTAACGGCGTAAAAACAAGCGATTGCGGCGGCACTACGATTGGACTCTGCCCTCAGTGCGGTTTTTGTATGGCAGGCGAAATGAACGCCGTAATGTCGCTCAAATTTGATACACTTACAGCGGGGCTGAAATTACGATTGTAGATTCCTCATATTCTTCCTTCAACTCTTCAAAAGCCCTATCCTGCAATTTTTGGTAATACCATTTTCCCGTTTCAATAATCTCTTCCAAAATTAGTTCTCTACTGAGGTTTTTGTTTGTAATTATTTTTAAGGATGTTGGATTAGGGAGCGATGCATCAAATTGGGTTTGATTGATGTTAATACCAACACCAGCTATAGTGTAGGTCAATTTATCCCCCTGTATTAAATGCTCTATTAGAATTCCGGCAATTTTTTTCTCTCCCACCCAAATATCATTGGGCTTTTTTATCTTTACATCATTAACATATTTGGAGATTACTCTTCTAACCGTTAACGCAAAGAAATAGTTAAAATAGATTTGCTGAGACGGTACTATTTGAGGCTGAAAATAAAGACTTACCAAAAGATTCTCGCCTTTGTTGCTCTGCCAAGTCTTTTTCCCCTGTCCCCTGCCGATTGTTTGATAATTAGCAACCACACCGTAAAAATCGGGCAAAATGTTTCCCATTTTTCTGTTATTTTCTACCATCTCATTGAGTAACAAATTAGTAGATGCTGTAGTATCCACAAAATGAAGAAGGAAACCGGAATTAATAAGGTATGGATTTATCATAATCAACTAATACAACTTTAACATTGGGAATATTACACAAGACTTTCGTAAATTCAACATTTTCAGGTGTTTTAGGAACACCTATTTGCCAATATAGAACGTTCTGCTCTGGAAAAGAAGTATGAAACAGGGGATACATCAATATTGAACAACTTATTGCATCCGGTTGTAGATAAGTAATGTTTCTTTTCACTTTTCTTTTCCATAAAGAGTTGCCGGTAATTTTTCTAAAAGAATCATCTCTGCTTACCCAGTATGAAACTGCAAGTCCCTCTTTTTTAAGAATAAACAATGCTTTCACATTTCTACCTTCGCAAATTGTTTTATGAATAATATTATATTTGTTAAATATTTTGCTTAACAAAAGCGCAATCTCAGCAGCATTTTTTTTATTGAGATTCTTTAAGTCAAACCAAAACCAATTTTTTTCGGGATTAGGAATAAATGCTATCCACTCATCCAACATTAGTTTCTTTAATGTATCCTCAGCGTGATGAGCCACATAGAACTCTTTTAACTGGCGAGAATAAATAAGGTCAACTTCCAGACCATCAAAAAAATAATGTTTGTTTTCAAGTGCTGCAAAACTATTTACATGGTGCGCCCAAATTTTGTTTTCCGGAAAAGAAAAAGTGTTTTCTTGCGTTTTAATCGGTTTATTATTTATAGAATGGCAACCACAGACGCTTATAATTGATAATAAAAGCGCCAGTTTGGCGTTTCCTCTATGGTTACTATTGTAAGCTAAAAAACGAAAAACAATTTTTATTAAAAAATTCATGTTAATTCGCAAATTAAATCATTAGATGCTATGAAAAAACGTATTTATTTATTATTATTATCTGTTGTTGCTATTTTTCCATCCTGCAGAGACAATTCCGGTGATTTTGTGGAACAACTTTTTACAGATGCTCAAATTTCCATAGCATTGAGAGATTGTCTCTATTTGGCTTCCGACAGTACCCTTCGAACACTTTGTGTGCTGGATGAACATGTTCCTGAATTTGGATACTATTTATTTGATATACTGAATTATAGAATTGAACTTCCTGCGGATGCTAAGCAAATAATAGATACATTGGGTGAATATGGATTTGTGGAAATTCTTGATACTTTGATATTTGACATAAATCAAGCGGCAGAATTGTGTGGCACTAAATTGAACAAAGAGTTAGAGTCTGCCATCAAACTCCTGCAATTTCCCGACCCAAAACTGATTCTTCACGGTGGGAAAAATGCGGCTACAATTTTCTTCAAAGAAAAACATAAGGAAGAATTTATTTCGTTACTTGTTACTACTGTTCTTTTAGAGCAATTTAATGAATTACATATCTTTGCAAGATGGAATGAATTACAGGAAAACTATTTTCAAATAACAGGAAAGTATTCTTCAATAGATATTTTAACCCCTGCAGCGCAACAAATGCTTGCTGGATACTTCAAACTGATGACATTGGTAGAAGAAGCGATTAGAAATAATCCGAAATTAAGAGGGAAAAGCGATAGTTTGTTAAATAAAGTGTTTGAAACACAATAGTATATGAGGCTTTGTTTGTTTTATTTCCTGCTTTTCTCCTTTTCTTTTACTTTTTCTTTTTCTTTTTCTTTTGCACAAAATACCTACTCAACATCCGCTGACTCCACTGTAAAATCCTATATATCAGTTTACTACAGAGGTACAGCATGGATAAGCAAGGAAGCGGAATCAAGAAGTTGTCAGTACAATTTGGTCAATGTTATCGACAGCTTTTTATATGTTCAAGTTAATGTAGCGGGTATTGAGATTGGCAGAGCAATTGCAACTCCTTGTAATATTTTGTTTATCAATAAATTAGAAAAACAATACTATCAAGGCGATTATGTTTTTTTTAAACATTTTACAGGTTTGGATGTTGACTTTTACACCCTTCAAGCCATTGTTAACGATTTTCCGGTTTCCCTTCCGGAGGAGATTGAGATTACCTACTCTGGAGAGCGTTTTTCAAAAGATGAATATTCTTTTTTTAGAACACTTACAGGAAAATATGATATTTTTGAGATAGAGATAGGGGTGAAAAAAGTTACATTCAATAAGGTACCCGAAGTAAGTGCCACCATTCCGAAGAACTGCATACAATTATTTATTGACAATTAACAATTAGCAATTGATATTTATTTATTAATATTTAATATTTGATTTATGCTTTGCAGAAAAGCCTCCGATTTAGACACTCTTTCTGTTAAAAGACTTTGGAATGATGTTTTTGATGATGATGATGTGTATATCAGTCGTTTTATTGCACATTTCGGAATTGAATGCGGATATATTTGTGAAAACGAGAGCGAAATTGTTGCGTTGGCATTTTCCATCCCAGCCGAAATCCATTTTTCCGATTCCAATAATAATCAACTAAAATATATTTATGCGTGTGCAACACAGCCGAATTATCGCAAACAAGGGGTTATGACCAATCTGCTTGATACTGTTTTTCAAGATGCGTGTAATGAAGATTATGCAGGAGTTTTTTTGCACGCCGCTGACCAATCTCTTACAAATTATTACAGAAAGTTGGGGTTTGAAGATTTTTTTTTCCGAAATCATTCTTGTTATTATAACCACAAAGAATACAAAGAAAGCGCTAAGGATACTAATTCTTTGTGTTCATTGCGTGAGCCTTTGCACCCTTTGCGTTTAAATATAATCTCTCCCATACTCTATCAAAAAAAACGAGTACAGAAACTTAATAATTTCTGTTTTATCAACTGGAATGATGGTTTTTTTCGTTTCGCGAACCAAACAGGAACCCAATTTTGTGAATTTGAGAACTCATTTTTTGCTTTCAGAGCAGTGTGTAACAATATTATCGTAGATGAATTGCTGGGGGATATTTCACACGAAAAAGCAGCAGGTTTGTTATTTGAGCAATTTCCAGAATCTGAAGTAGTTCAGATTCGTTTAAAAGGAGATGATTTTCGCTGCGGACAGGTTAAATGGTGCATCACACTCAAAAATCATGATAATAAAGGATGGTTTGCTTTCGCTATGGAATAATTGACGGGAATTTAAAAAAATTGCAGAATAATAATAATCATACAGAAAAAAGAAATCAAATTTCGTGCGGTAAGCCAGCGAATCATAAACCATTCTAAATGATGCTCCACAATGAGTTTCCATTGATTGAAGGGTCCAAGCCAAAACTTTGGAAAATACTGTTTTGCAGGTCTTTTAATAAAATCAATCATCATTTTATAGAGTGTAATTGCCATTGGCAACAGTAAAAAGAGAAACAAGTATTTTAATCCGCAAACGTTAAGCAAAATTCCTGCAATAATTGCTAAAAAGGGGACAAAAATCACAAAAAAGAGGAGTATCATCATCGCTTTTTGGTTATTGAGTAGAACGGCTAAAGTACGTTTGCCCACCTCTTTGTCAGGTAAATAATCGAGGATGGAGTGAATATACACAATATTCATCACAAGCAGTCCAACGGGAAGGGAGAGCAGAAGGAGTTCTTTAGAAAATTCGCCACAAGAGGCAAATCCCACGCCAATCATATTTAGGCACCCGAAAACGAGGCAGATGACTACTTCGCCCAAGCCGTGGTAGCTCAACCGCAGCGGGGGAGCCGAGTACTGCATCCCAACCACAGCGGCTATGGCAGTGATATAGAAAATATTAATGCCCCGAAACCAAAAAACCAAAGCGCCAATCAACACCGCGATTCCGCAAAAAACGCAACTCGCTATGAACAGTTGGCTTTCGGTGGCTTTTCCGGAAGTAAGATAGGGGGTTTTACCTATTCTGGCTCTCATGCCGGTATGCACCATCTCTTCGCGGTAGGTTTGTTTTTTCTTTTTTGTATCAAAATAATCGTCAAAGAGATTTAATCCAAGATGTACAAAAGTCACACCCAAAACTGCCAACACCGCCAGCCACCAGACAAAATTCGGAGAGTGAATAGATAAAAATAGGGCGGTCAGTGCCGGTAGAATACTTTGAGGCAACGCCGTTGGTCGCGCGTTGTCAAGCCAAAAAGTGATATTATTAAACATAATTTGTAATATAAATTTCGTACATTGTGGAGGAGGCTGGGTGCAGTGGCAGACTGCACACACTTACTACGAGCCATTTTGATGAATGCTATTTTTTTCCATGTCACAATAATTCAAGGGACAAAAATACAATTTGTTAGTAATAAAAACCGCTTATGCAAAAAATGGGGTTAATAATTAGTTTGAGGTGCTATGAATGGGATTCCTCGCTGCGCTCGGAATGACAACGCGTTACGGGTAGGGAAGGGATTCCTCGCTGCGCGCGGAATGACAACGCGTTACGGGTAGGGAAGGGATTCCTCGCTGCGCTCGGAATAACCA
>JAIRVY010000037.1 GCA_031253655.1 Bacteroidales bacterium | reverse complement strand
AAATCTTGAAATGCGCCTGCCACAATTTCTGATGCTGATGCACTGCTCCCGTTTACTAATACCACCACCGGTATATCTTTATCAACCACAGCATTCTTAGTTTTGAAAACGTTATTTTGTTCTTTAATTTTTCCCTTAGTTTCGGCAATCTTAACATTCTGATCTACAAAAATATTCATTATATTTACGGCTTCGTGAAGCAATCCGCCGCCATTGTTTCGCAAATCTAAAATCAAATATTTCATTCCCTGCTCTTTAAGTTTTGCAAACGCTTCTTTTACTTCCGAACTTGCCTTTTCTGTAAATTGGTCTAATTTAATATATCCGATATTATCTTTCAACATTCCGGAAAAAGGTACGGGTGGAAACTTAATATCTTCGCGTTTTACGGCAAAAGTGTATTTTTTTCCATCTGTGGGACGTTCAATTTCAATGTTTAATGTTGTTCCGGGCTGCCCTCTTAAAATAGTACTTATCTCATCCGAATTTCTACCTTGTACATTTTGTCCGTTAATTTTCAAAATAATATCCCCGGCACGAAGCCCTGTTTTTTGGGCAGGCGAATTTTCATAGGGTTCGGAAATTACCACATTTTTTCCATGCTGTTGAATCAACGAACCAATTCCGCCGTATTGCCCGGTAGTCAGTAGTTTAGCATCTTCAATTTTCGATTCGGGGTAATACACGGAATAGGGGTCTAAGTTTTCTAACATTCCATTAATCGCTTTGGTAACCAAATCCGTAGGATTAATTTCATCGGCATATTTGGCATTTAGTTCCTGTAAAATAGATACGAAAATATCTACATTTTTGGCAATTTCAAAATCGTTTTGCGCAGATAATGACAGAGTTAGAAAGAAAACAGGAATAAGCAACAATTTTTTCATAGTGCATTTTTTTAACTAACATAACAGAGAACAGCCCTAAATATTGTATTACCTCAAAGAATGAAATAGCAAGATATATGATACCACCACGATTAAACTGCGCTATAAATGAAAAACAGCCCACTCGAAAGCAGGCTATTGAGAAATTTTCCTGTTTTCCGCAATGCAGCACCCTAAAAATTTTTCCGGACAATTTGGTATAGTTCGCTCTGCAGCTCATCCATTTTTAGCAAGGTAGATTTGATATGCTTTGATTGGGGAAGTTGATAGGTTAGTTGATACATATTATGCGTAATTTCGCTTGCCTTCTTTAGCGATATGGGTGCTTTTTCCTCATGGAGAACCCGTTCCAATTCTTTATAGACAGTATATGCCGTAAAAGCAATACAAATATGTGCATCAATCCGATGCCGTAAGCGATGATAGATGGGACGTATGCGCAAATCTGTTTTAGACATACGAAAAGCCCGTTCAATGTGAAACAAGTTTCTATAATTCTCTATTACAATATTATCCGACAATCTTGTGTTGGTTATATATCCTTTCAGGCCATCCCATTTGGAGTCTTGTTCAAATTTTTGATAATCAATCTCTATTACAATTTCGCCTTTTAATTGCAAGTACTTGTTATATCCTCTGTTGTTAATATTTGATTTTGTCAATCTTCCCGATTTAACAAGTTTTTCAAGCCGGTTAAGCCCTCTTTGACGATTATATAAATCTTTCTTTGCTCTTTTTGAAGTATAATTAACAATCAGTCTTTTGCCCTCATTTTGATGAATAATATGAACTGTATCATCATGATATTCTTTTTGAAGTATCTGTTCCTTTATTGATTCGGATTCATTCTTCAAGCGTGCTCCAATAATATATTCATATTCGCCCCCTTGAAGTGCTTCAATGTTTTTTTCTGTCAACAAGCCGGCATCAGCAACAACAACCGGTTTACCCAAATTAAACTTGCGGCTGATCGCTTCTAAAAAAGGAATTAAGGTATGCCCTTCATATGTGTTGCCTTCAAAAATATCATAACCAATGGCATATCCTCCCAAACCAACTAATAGACCGACTAAAATCTGGAGTTGATTGTGTTTTCCGTCTTTTGAAAATCCCATCTTGCGTAAGTCATCCTCATCGCTTGCTTCAAAGTATAATGTGGTCATATCATAGAATACTACGCTGATATTGCCTTTAAGTGTGCGTAATGTGTGTTCAAATGCGATTTGTTCGACAACAGGCTTTAAACTGTTGCTCAACTTGTCAAGAAAACGATAAATAGCATCTACATCTATCATTTTACCCTGATAACGATATAAATAGTCTGTGGTTTTTAACTTACTCAATGGAAAGGCTAAACGGGATATAACCAAATGGCGAAACAACTCCTCTTTGATACGACCAAAACCTATATAATCATAAATGCGTCCAAATATTAACTCAGGACCAACTGTACGGATATTTGAATTGGACAGGGAAGAAATGACCTCCTCTATCCATTCATCCTGCTCCGAACTAAACAACTTGGGTTGTGCTTGGCGGTTTTCGATTTCCTGCCGGGCAAGCTCTTTTAGTTTGTCAATTTCGTGCCGCTGTGTGGCACACCCTACCGTTTTTATTACACGATAATTACCTCGAGACTTGCTAACAATCTGAATACTAACACTTCCGGACCTGTTTGTATTTTCTCTTATGAACATATTTAATATTTTGCAGCACCCAAAAGTGCAAAAATATTCTAATTATCAATTAATTATGTGGGTGCTGCAAAGAAAAAATTGAAGAAAATTACCTTGCAGCACCCAAATTATGAAAAATATATACTGATTATTAAATAGTTAGACCTGTTTTAGAAAAAAGTGCGGAAAACAAGAAATGGGTTCTACCTCATTGATTCAACGCAAGATGAAACTCGGCTACAATCGCGCCGGCAGAGTAATGGACCAATTGGAAGAATTTGGAATTGTGGGACCCTCTATGGGCAGCAAAGCTCGCGAAGTGAAAGTGAAAACCAGCGAAGAGTTGATGCAAATTTTTCAGCGAATGAGTTTGGTTTAAATCGTCATCACTTCTTTCTCTTTCGCTTCGAGCATTTTATCAATTTTTCCGATAAATTCATCGGTAGTTTTTTGGATATCGGTTTCTAATTTTTTCACATCATCTTCAGGAGTGCCGGAGTCTTTCAATTTTTTGCCTGTTTCATTGGCAACTCTACGCAAATTACGGATACTCACTTTTGCCTGTTCGGCTTCTTGTTTTACTTTTTTCACCAACTCTTTTCTGCGCTCTTCGGTGGGCGTAGGCACAACAATACGGATAAATTCGCCGTTGTTTTGCGGTGTAAATCCCAAGTTGGCAGCCAAAATGACTTTTTCAATCACGGGCAACATATTCCTTTCCCAAGGCTGAATTACAATTTGTCGGGCATCGGGCGTGCTGATGTTTCC
>JAIRVY010000003.1 GCA_031253655.1 Bacteroidales bacterium | reverse complement strand
GCTTTGTGCCAATCCTTCTACTTTGTCGGAAGCATATTTGTTTTGTAGAAAATATCTCAAGTCATTAATAAAAGTAGCGTTATTAACGTGCGAAAAATTTGCAGTTGGCGCAAACTTTTTAACATAGTTCATGTTTTTCAGATAACCCTTTTTTGTAGTTGGCATTTTTCTGTCCGCTACTTTTTCCCAATACTGATAAAAATCTTTTGCTGCTCCGGTGTCAAAAACTTCAGAGATAAATAAATCCCAAGTTAAAGCATTTCCGTTCAATAAATATTCCGATTTTACTTTATCTGCTGCATTTTTTATTTGCCTAATATATTGATTGAAGTTAATATCCGCCCCTTTTGGACTGCTAATTTCTTGTGCATTTTTATTCCATTTTTCTATATTTACATCAATATTGATATTTTTTCTTCCTGCACGTTTATTATCTAAATGCAAAAACAGATAAATATCGTATTTTTCGTTTCGTTTTTTCTTATCAGGTCTAATTCCAATTGACCATGTAATTTTCTGATTTACAATTTTATTCATAATAATACAATTTTGCGTCCCCGAACATTTTGGGGGTTTTATAGTCGCGCAAAAATACACATTTATTGCAATAAATGGCTGCAAAACCGTACAAAAAAAAATCGTTACATGCTGATTTGCAACGATTTTTTATATTGTTCAACAATACTTTGTGGTCCCTCTTGGGATCGAACCAAGGACCCCCTGATTATGAGTCAGATGCTCTAACCGTCTGAGCTAAGGGACCGATTTTCGCTTCCACGAAAACGGCGGCGAAAATAATATTTTTTTGATGTGATGATTAGATAATTAGATGATGAGATGTTTTTTTATCTTAATTCGTAATTCGTAATTCGTAATTAATTAATACCGAGTTTCTTCTTAATATCCGCTGGAATCGCATCTTTGTGCACCACAATATTAATAGTTTGCATCTCTAAGAAAGGTTCCGAAGCATAGAGAAATCCCTTATATGGGTTGCGACTGTCAACGCCCCACGAGTTTTTTACGATGAAGTAGGGCGTACCGTTTTGGTCGGTGGCTTTGCCTACCAATACCATGCCGTGGTCGTCGGTGGTGGTGTAGTTGTCGAAAGCGATTTGGCGGATTTCTTGGGTGATTTTTTTCTCTTTTCCGGGCTTATCAAATTTATAGAGTTCATCATCTTTCTCACCTTGCGATAAATTTTCCCAACGCGCTCTGTCTGAGCCATCTAAACTTTCAACATCTTTTTCGGGCATAACGGCTATTCCTTTTCTCCAGTTAAATCCTTTTTCACTGACATCAGCGCCCCAAGCCACAGAGTACCCATTGTTTATCGCATTGTTAATCACTTTCATCATCTCATCTAAAGGAAGATTATAAGAGGTCTCCATCAGCCAATTATCAGGAATTTCCAAAGCAAATTGCGTATAAAATGGATGGTGTGTAAAAGAAGTGATACTGATATAATCTTTCATATTCAAACCTAAAAATGTTGCAAAAGATTTTGGAGTATATTCTTTTCCGGCGTAAATAAATTTTTCGGGGTCTTTGCCCAGATAAGCATCCACTATAGCATCATAACCTTTTTTCCACGCCGTGGATAGTCTTTTATTCGGATTTTTAATTATTACATCCACGTATGCTTTAAGTAAAGCGTCTAATTCGCCGTGCACGTGCATCTCTTCGCCATATTCGGTTCCTTTAAATACTTCGGTGGGCATAATACCGAATTTGTCAATCATGGCAAACACATCGAAAAAGGCGCCGCCGCCGGCGAAACTCCAGTTTCCGTGCATCCGTACATATTTGTCGGCTTTTTCTCTGTATGCCTGTTTCACAATCCACATATCCGACAAATCAAACTCTCCTCTTCCTTTTCGAATGAGTTCACATTCTAAAAATCCTATTCCGGAGAAACTCCAGCAAGTACCGGAACGGTTTTGATTTTTAACAGGCGTATATTTTATCTCTTTGGTGGGAGTTAGTATATACCCTTCAGGTTTTTCCTTATTTGTTTCCTGTGCAAAACAAGGCGCTAAGAATATGGCAATAAGCGCGATAAAAAAAAGTTTTTTTAAATGTTTCATATACAATAAATTTAAATTATTACTTGGCAAATAAACATGATTTTTTCTTATTTCAAGAGGCAACAAAAATATTTTTAGTAAATTTCAGAAGAGAATACAACTCTATTACGGTATAAAAAAAATGCCCCAAAATCGCATTGAGGCAGAATATGCAAGTTGTGAATAATAATAGAAATTATTCCGCCACAACTACGGAAACGTATGATTTTCCTTCAGCTTTCTTTTTGAAGGCAACCGTTCCATCTATTAATGCAAACAAGGTATGGTCTTTACCCATACCCACATTGATGCCGGGATTGTGTACGGTTCCACGCTGGCGAACGATAATGTTACCGGCTTTTGTGGTTTGGCCGCCATAAATTTTAACACCCAAACGTTTACTGTGGGATTCACGACCATTTTGCGAACTACCCACTCCTTTTTTATGTGCCATATCAATTTAATTTTTTTGTTAATAATTATGTTAAACAATAATGTCATCAATTTTAATGGAGGTAAAATACTGGCGATGACCATTCATTTTTTGATATCCTTTTCTTCTTTTCTTTTTGAAAACAAGAACTTTGTCACCTTTTAGGTGCGTTAGGACGGTGGCGGTAACCGTAGCACCTTTTACGGTGGGAACTCCGACTTTTATTGTACCGTCATTATCAACAAGCATCACGCGGTCGAAAGTAACCTGCGACCCTTCTTCAGCTTTGAGGCGATGAACAAAGAGTTTTTTCTCTTTTTCAATCTTAAACTGTTGCCCTGCTATTTCTACAATTGCGTACATGGTAATAATTTAAATGGTTATACATTTTTTTTGGGCGGCGAAAGTATAAAAAAAACGATACAAAAATATTTTCTTTATAATTTTTGTTAAACTTCTTCGTTTCATAAAAGCAAATAAAATAATATATTCTAACTTCTATCTACTAACTCCTAAATTCTTTGCCCTTGAACTTAAAAATTACGCTATAGATTAAATATTTATGAGACAACTTGTGATAACCAAGTCCATCACAAATCGTGATGGCGCTTCCCTTGACCGGTATTTAGCAGATATTGGCAAAGAAGGATTAATATCAGCCGAGGAGGAAGTAGAATTGGCACGCCGTATTAAACAAGGCGACCAGGAGGCATTGGCAAAACTTACTAAAACAAACCTCCGATTTGTAGTTTCTGTGGCAAAACAATACCAAAACCAAGGATTGGGGTTACAGGATTTAATAAACGAAGGTAACCTGGGATTGATAAAAGCCGCGCAACGATTTGACGAAACACGCGGATTCAAATTTATCTCTTTTGCGGTATGGTGGATTCGTCAAGCAATACATCAGGCAATTGCCGACCAGTCGAGAATTGTTCGCCTCCCCCAAAACCAGGTGGGAACTATAAATAAGTTGAAAAAAGAGATTGCCAAATTAGAGCAAAAATTGGAACGCGCCCCCACCATCGAAGAGATTGCCAACGTGATGGACCTGCCCGAATACAAAGTGGTTGAACTACTTAGAATGAATACCCACTCTCAGTCTATGGATGCCGCAATATCTCCCGACGAGGACACAAAATTTATTGATACATTCATTAGCGCCTCAAATGAAGCTACTGATCAAGTTCTAATTCAAGAATCAATGAATCAAGATGTTGAGAAAATACTAACTGTGTTGCCCGAGCAGGAAAGAGAAATCCTGAAAATGTGTTTCGGAATAGGAGAGCCCCACGAATATACTTTGGAAGAGATTGGAAATATGTTTGATTTAAGTCGTGAACGGGTACGACAAATTAAAGAAAGGGCTCTCAAAAGATTGCGCGCTGAACAGAAAATATTAAAAAGTAAGACTATCGCAACCGCATTTTTATCATAAAATACTGATTCCTTGAAAAAAATCCTAATTGTGGATAAAGTTCACCCATACCTTGTAGAGCAATTTACAAAAAGAGGGTTTTTGTGTGAAACAGTATTGCATTTATCTTATAATGAATTTGTTGAACTAAAAGATGAGTTTGTAGTTTTGATCATTCGAAATAAATTTAATCTTGATAAAAACGCGATTCTCTCTAAAAAAAATCTAAAATTTATCGTTCGTATTGGTTCCGGAATAGAGCATATTGATTCGACGGTCGCTTCGGCAAGCGGGATAAAAATTATTAGCACTCCGGAAGGTAACGCGCCTGCGGTGGCGGAGCATTGTCTGGGTATGCTTCTGTGCGCGCTCAAAAAAATAACTGCCGCCAATCAAGAAGTGAGAGACGGAAAGTGGCTTCGGGAGAAAAATAAAGGAAGTGAACTCTCATCGCAAACAGTGGGTATCATAGGATTTGGAAACACCGGAAAAGCGTTTGCCAAGTTGTTGCAACCCTTCGGCTGTAAGATTTTGGTGTATGATAAATTTAGAACCGATTTTTCCGTAAGTTTTATAGAAGAAGTTTCTTTAGAAGAATTGTTGCAGCGTTCTACGATTATTTCGTTACATGTTAATTACCTACCTGAAAATCATCATTTTATTAATAGAAGTTTATTACAGAAGGCAAAGAATAATCCTGTTTTTATCAATAGTTCCCGTGGAAATACGGTTAACACAGGTGATTTGATTTTTGCTTTAGATGAGGATTATATCTCTTTCGCCTGTTTAGATGTGTTGGAATATGAAAACGTTAATCTTCAAATTCCGCCAAAATCGGAATGGAACGATACGTTGTTTCGGTTAACTTCTAATAAAAAAATCTTGTTAACGCCCCACACTGCCGGACAAACCACCGAATCTGACCTTCGCCACTCCAAAATTGCCCTAACAAAAATCGATAAACTCCTAATTCCTAACTCAAAACCATAGTCTCTAACTTCTTAATTTTTAAAACATTAATCCTTCCCACCATGATAACCCCCTTTATTGTTCGCGCACTTTTGGAAGAAAAATCCGTAATTATTTCCGGATTTGGAGCTTTTTCTGTTCATTATCACCCTTCCCGAATTAAAGACGATATTGTTTTTCCACCTCAAAATATTGTTGAGTTTGATTATTCTAAAGAAGCAGATGGTTTTAATTTTGTAAGTAAACTCTCTCAGTGGAAACAAATCAGAATAGACGAAGCCCAAACCGAAATAATGGAATGGGTTAATCTACTTGAAAAAGGAGTGGAAAACAATAAAACTGTTTTTTATTACGATTTTGGTGCGTTTTCTAAAGAACCAACAGGCAGAATTGTTTTTCAGGGTATAACATATTCACAACATAATATTGAAAACGAAGGATTTGAGCCTATTATTCTTCCCTTAGTAGAAAATATTTTTACAGACAAACCGAAAAAAGATAAACGTGATGTTTTAGCTAATAAAAGGAGAAAACGTGAATGGGTTTGGTTTTCAATAAGCATCGCGGTACCAATAATATTACTGTTGGGATTGTTTTACAAAGAGCATTTATTTAACTTATTTCTAAAAAAAATTGTTAATGAGGTAATTATTGACACTTCGATTATTCCTATGATAGCAGAATTTGATTCAAATAATGAAGAGGTTATTGAAGATATTTCTGATGAACCGAAAGAGAATGTTGCATCAAAATTTGTTCTGTTTGAAGAAACGAATGATATATATGTTCCATTTCAGGAAGGATTTTTTTATGTAATTGCGGGGAGTTTTGCGAAAGAGGAGGACGCTTTACGCCATATTCAACAAAAGAAATTGGAAAAATATAACGCTAAAATAGTGATTCAACCCGCAAACCCACGTTACAGAGTTTGTATTGGAGTATTTGATAATGAGAAAAATGCGGTTAATTGCGCCGCTTTGATTGATAATAATTATTGGGTATTGAAATAGGTATTGAAAAAAGATTATTTTTGCACCCCCAAAAAAGAAAGTAATAAACCTTAAAAAAAGTTTGAGATGTCAAGAGTTTGCCAAATTACCGGGAAAAAAGCGATAGTAGGAAACCATGTTTCACACTCCAATATTAAATCAAAAAGAAGATTTAATCCCAACCTACACGATAAAAAATTCTTTGTTCCCGAGTTAGGCGGGTGGGTAATGCTGAAAGTTTCGGCGAAAGGAATTCGCAACATTACCAAAAAAGGGGTCTGGAATGCTATTGTTGATGCTAATAAAAAAGGTATTCTTAAATGAAACTTTTTTATTTTCCATAATTTTTAGTTTTAAATGGAAAGGAGGCTGCTGAAAAGCGGTCTCTTTTTTCTATAGAGAAAGAAAGGAAGAGAGTAAGAGGGCTAAAAACAAAGATTTAACCCTTATTTTTAGTTTTTTTTAACAATTCAAATATTATTCTATTTTTGCAGCCTCAAATCATTATTAACTTAAATTTTATTCAAAATGAAAAAATTAATTTTCGCCTTAGTGGCATTGGTATTTTTGGCTGCGGATTGTGGTTCACTCGTAAAAGATCATGAACAACTTTTAACTCAAAAAAAAGGATGGGAACTTTTTGCGGCTACATCAACACCTGCTTTCACAAACATTGATGGTGTAACAAATTCAAATCTTTTTAAGTCCTTTTGGCTTAATTATGAATGTGAATTAGATGACATTCTCTTTTTCTATGAAAACAATTCTTCAGTAATGAATTTTGGTAAAGAGAAATGTGAGGGTCAAACAGGAAAAGATCAATCTTTAGGAAACTGGAGATTCGTTAAAAATTACAAAGTATTAGAATTCTATCTACCCTACTTTTTTGATGCAGAAGATGAAGAAAGATTTGCTCTTCTTGAAGCAGAAGTTATTGAATTAGATGAAAGCACCTTGCAATTGAGATTTCCTCTTAAATATGATAATGGGCAAGAACCTACAAAAGCCGGCAAAATTAGAAATGACCGCGGTATGAGAGGAGCAAAAACCGTTGTTGATTATGAATTCATTTTTACCTACAAGGTTGCTAAATAATAGAATAAGTTAATCTTTAATAAAATAAAACAATGAAAAAATTATTTTTAATTCTCGGAGTAGCAGCATTGGTTGTTGCTTGTACCCCCAAAACCCAACAAGTAGCGGAAACTCCCGCTGAAGATATTGAGATAGTAGATGATGCAGTTACAGAAGATGTTGCTGTGGTTGAACAACCCGCAAAGCCCGCTGTAAAACCCACAACTCCTAAAAAAGAAGAACCCAAAGTGGAAGAACCTAAAAAGGAAGAGCCAAAAGCGGAAGAACCTAAAAAGGAAGAACCCAAACCGGACGAACCTAAAACAAATGTGGTAAAAGGTAAACGGTAATTACTAAAACAAAAAAAGCCCGCTGAAAGCGGGCTTTTTTATTTGCTACTGAGGTAATTAATTAAAAGAAAAAGGGTTCAAAGAATTAAATCATAAATCCCAAATCTATAAATCTCAAATCTATTATCTTACTCTAAGTTTTTGCCCTTCCCGTAAAAAATCACTCTTCATATTATTGAGTTTTTTGAGAGTATTCACGGTGGTTCTGTATTTTTTGGCTAATTCACCTAATGTATCTCCTTTGCGAACAGTAACGTACTGCGGGGTTTGGTCAATGGGTTGCCCTGAATCGGCATTTACTAAAGTGTTTGGGTCGGAGTTGGTTTTTACTATTTTTCCTCCCACATAAAGTGTGTCGCAGGAAAGTTTGTGGTTCTGAAAGTCGATAATTCGGGCAGGATTAAAATGCTGTCCGAGGTATCTTGTCTCAAAATGCAAGTGGTTTCCGTAAGAACGACCGGTATTTCCACCCAATCCAATAGTATCTCCTGCGTGAATCTGCTGCCCGGGATTTACCAACCGTCTGGATAAGTGCGCATAATAGGTTTCCAACCGGTTGTGATGGCGGATGATAACCACATTTCCATAAGTTCCGTTGTATGTTGACACACGCACCATTCCACTGAAAGCTGCTACCACAGGCGTGTTCTCAGGAAAAGGAATATCTATTCCCCAGTGCATTCTTCCCCTGCGCCGCTTTACCCCATAAAAAGAAGTGGCTTTGTACTTAGCCGGATGTATATAATTCTCAAGAACAATCGTATCGGGCTGTACTGTTCTATCGTGCACATAATGAATCTTCAAAATATCAAAATTCGAGTAAGTACCATAACCCGGCATCCACTTAAAATAAATAAACATCATCGATTGGTCTGCCCCTATATCATCATCAAAATCATCAATATCTTCTTCATATTCAGATAATTGTTCTACAAAAGAGAGAGTGTCGCTTTCACTGAAAAGGAGTTGGTTTTTCTGATTCCGACTCTTATCTTCTTGTGTAAAACTCCTGTGGGGGGGAAATACAATTAACCCAAACAGAAAAAATAGTGTAATTGTATTAATAAACAAATTGTTATGGGTAATTTGTGTCATTTTTCATTTTTTACGCAGCAAAAGTAGATTTTTTTTGAATAAATATTAATAATTCTGCAATTCCACAATATATATTATATTTGTGGTTCATTTATTGCTAACCCAACAAATAACCGTAATTAATTAACACAAAAATACTTAAATAATGAAAAAATCATTACTTTACGCGCTTTGCGCTTTAATTTTTACAACATTTTCCTGTTCTATGAAAAAAACGGAATTAACATCAGGCATTAATTTTGCCAATTTAGATACCGCCGCCAGTCCGGCTGACGATTTTTTCCGCTATGCCTGCGGAGGCTGGATGGACTTGCACCCCCTAACAGGAGAATATTCCCGATACGGCAGTTTCGACAAATTAGCAGAGGATAATCGCGAGCAATTAAAGGATTTGATAACCACAATTGCCGCAAACCAACACGAAAATAATTCTATCAAACAAAAAATTGGAGACCTCTATAATTTGGGAATGAATACGGAAACTATTGAAAAACAAGGCAATTCATCAATTTCTCACGATTTGAATGCTATTATTGAGATAACTACGAAAGAACAACTCCCGGAAATTATGGCTATTATGGAGATGTCGGGGTGCAGCCCGTTTTTCGGCATCTTTGGTGAAGCAGATCCCAACAACAGCAGAATGAATATTGCCTGGATTTGGCAAAGCGGTCTGGGCATCGGAGATAGAGATTACTATTTGGAAGAATCTTCTAAACCTGTCAGAGATGAGTACTTGGTATTGTTGGAGAAGATGTTTGCAATTTCCGGATATGCTGAGATAGCAGGCAAAAAAGGGAGTGAAAAAAAGATGGCAAAAGAGGTGCTGAAATTGGAAACTGAAATGGCAATGATATTTATGCCTAAAGAAGAACTGCGTGACCCCAATAATACAAATAACCCGAAAACAGTTTCGGAAATTCAAGCCATGCTTCCCAATTTCTCGTTTACCAATTACCTGAATCAACTTAAATTGAATAATTTAGATAAAGTAAATGTGGGACAAACAGCATATTTAACAGGTTTAAATACAATTCTCTACAATACAAACTTAGAGACCATTAAAGATTACTTAGCGTGGAATATTATTAACACTGCAGCATCCTTTTTAAGTGAAGAATTTGTGAATACAAATTTTGAGTTCTACGGTAAAACACTTTCCGGAAAAGAGGAGATTCAACCCCGCTGGAAACGAGTAGTAAGTATTGTAGATGGTTCTTTGGGCGAAGCAGTTGGACAAATGTATGTGGAAAAATATTTTCCCACAGAATCCAAAGAACGTATGTTGCATTTGGTGAAAAATCTTCGTTATGCTATGTCAGAGAGAATCAAAAACTTAACATGGATGAGCGACGAAACTAAAGAAAAAGCGATTGACAAATTGAATGCGATGATTGTAAAAATCGGATACCCCGATACGTGGAGAGATTATACCGCTTTGGAAATTGATACAACTTTAAGTTATTATGCTAATGTGATGCGTGCTACACGTTTTGAATCTGCATATCAATTAGATAAAATTGGAAAACCCGTTGATCCTACCTATTGGTATATGACTCCTCAAACTGTAAACGCCTATTACAATCCCACCACAAACGAGATTTGTTTTCCCGCAGGCATTTTACAACCTCCGTTTTTTGATATGAAAGCCGATGATGCCGTTAATTACGGTGCAATTGGCGTTGTTATCGGGCACGAAATGACCCACGGATTCGACGACCAGGGCAGATACTACGACAAAACTGGAAATCTGACCAACTGGTGGAAAGACGAGGACGTAACTAACTTTAATGATCGTTCAAAAATATTGGTTAACTATTTCAACCTTATTGAAGTACTGCCGGGAATGTTTGCCAACGGAGAGTTTACTTTAGGAGAAAACATTGCCGACAACGGCGGGGTAAATATCTCTTTTGTTGCCCTTCAAAAGGCAAAAGAAGAAGGTCGTATCAAAGATGTTATGGACGGTTTTACCTCGGAACAGCGCTTTTTTATTGCCTATGCTAATGTTTGGGCTGGCAATATTCGCGATGCCGAAATTGAACGCAGAACAAAAGAAGACCCCCACTCGCTCGGAAAATGGCGAGTAAACGGAACGGTACCCCATATTGATGCTTTTATTGAAGCATTTGATGTAAAAGAAGGTGATAAAATGTGGTTAGCCCCAGAAAAAAGAGCACAAATCTGGTAATCTTAATAAAACCATCAACTGATACAGACGGCAACTATAAACCTTAAACCTATAAACCTTTAAATCAACAAAAAATTATGGACAACAAAAACGAATTCAACTCATTTAGTTTAATAGGCTACATTTGGAAATGGAGAAAACTGTTCCTCCTTGTTTGCGGTTCTGCGGGATTGCTCGCCATATTCTTTTCATCCGGATTATTTATCAGACCTCAATTTACCGCCCAAACGGTAATTTATGCACCACGCACCAATGCCGTTTCAAAAATCATTAACGGTGAAAATATTCAAAACGAAAGATTAGATATTAAGGCGTATGCTATAGAGGAAGAAACCGAACAAATGATGCAACTTCTTAATTCAAGAGAGATTAAAGATGTGCTTATCGAGAAGTATGGTTTGGTAAAATATTATGGCATTAAAACTAACAGAAAAGCCTGGAAAGCAAAACTTTATAAAATTCTTGATGGGGTTGTTAATATAAAAAGAACCCAGTTTGGTGCCATTACTATTTCGGTTAATGACTGGGATCCACAACAGGCTGCTACAATGGCAAATGATATTGCCGCTGAATTGGATTCTTTGAAAAATAGAATTGAACGTGAACGTGCCTTAGCTGCCTATAATCTCGTTGAAACCCAAATTCAGGAAGCATTAGAGTTTCGCTCGCAAGTTACAGACTCGATAAGAAAATTAGCGGAAAAAGGAATATTTGCTTATGAGTACCAGGCTGAGAGATTTACGCAACAATACGCCATTGCTATAGCACAAGGTAATATTGCCGGAGTTGAGCGACTTAAAAAAGAGATGGAAAAATTGGCAAATTGGGGACCGGTTGAATTTTCTCTACGCCAGGAGCAGAAAGAACTTAGCGAGTATGTCTCTTTTCTAAAAACTAAACTTCTTAGCGCCAAAGCAGATTTGAAACAATTGATGCCGGTAAAATTTGTGATTGAAAAAGCTGTTGCCCCCGATAAAAAAAGTTATCCTAAAAAAATAATCATCGCAATATTAGCATCAATCGGTACATTTTTCGTAATGTTAATTACTCTTCTTGTCATTGACAGAATTAATAATGAAATTGTTGTGGAACCCCGTCCCGATAATTCAGAAAAAAAGGAATGAACAAGAAACTCATCATTACGCTGGGTATAGGAGCAGTATTTATTTTGGTAAACTGCTTTGCAATAACAAAGGAATTTCTATATATCCCGGTACTCAGTGTGGTAGTAGTTTTAGCATACTTGTTTATCTATAGATTGGATATAATGATGTACGTAATGGCTTTCGTAACGCCATTATCGATTACTTTTTCTGACGAAAAAATTAATATTGGGCTTTCCATTCCGGCAGAGATTATTATGATTCTGCTTTCGCTGATTTTTTTTGCTCGACTTTTTTATGACATCCGATTAGAGCGAAAAATTGTCTTACACCCAATTTCTGTGGTCATTTATCTTTATCTTTTCTGGATGTTAATCACTTCGGTTTCCAGCGAAATACCTTTAGTTTCCTTTAAGTATCTCGCCTCCAAAATATGGTTCATTACCTCCTGCTATTTTTGTGTTACTCAGTTTGTTAAAAACGATATAAAAAGGATGGTTGTTTTTATTAATTGTTATGCATTTACTTTGGGCGTTGTTATTATTTACGCAACGGCTAAGTTGGTACTTAGTGGGTTTGCTGTACGCGGAATGCACTGGATTATGACTCCATTTTATAACGACCATACTGCATACGGCGCTGCCATCGCTTTCTTTATTCCGCTCATTACGGCACTTTTAATGATTGATGGTAAGACTGTGTGGAGAAAATTGTATTACTTTTTACTATTAGCAGTGATGTTTATGGGTTTATATTTTTCTTATTGCCGTGCAGCTTGGTTGAGTGTTATTTTTGCTTTTTGTGTTTGGCTGGTTATTAGGCTTCGCATTAAGTTTTCGTGGCTCATTGTTGGTTTTGCTATTTTAGGCACTATGTTGTACTATTTTTCTGATGATATTCTTTACAGGATGGGTAGAAATTCTCAGGATTCTTCGGGAGAGTTTTTTGAACATATCACTTCTATGAGCAATATTTCAACAGATGCTTCTAATGTGGAGCGCATCAACAGGTGGGTGGCTGCTTTCGGAATGATAGAAGAGCGTCCGGTAATGGGTTGGGGACCGGGAACTTACCAATTTTTATACGCCGGCTATCAAAAAGGGAAATACAAAACCATTATCTCTACCAATTTTGGTACAGGAGGAAATGCCCACAGCGAGTATATAGGACCTTGGGCAGAGATGGGGCTCCTCGGTGCAATCATTGTAATTATCTTAATGTTTACGGTAATCTTTGTTGGGCTAAGAGCCGCTATCCGTGCAAAAGAGAAAATTCCCAAAATGTTGGTACTCTTTTCCGTAATTGCGCTTATCACCTACTACGTACATGGAATTATGAACAACTTTTTAGATACCGACAAGCTTTCACTTCCCTTTTGGGCAGCCATTGCGGTAATAGTAGTGGTGGATATTGGGCAGCGACAAAGAGAGAATTAATACTTAGAAGCTATACGCTACTCCCAGTCCGAAAATCTCTTGAAATTGAACTCTTTTTTCCGGTTTACCGGGCTCATCAAACTTCACTTTCGGGTAATATTTAAGATTTGTAGTTAAAGAAACATTCAGTACTTTTAGAAATTGATAGGTAACCATTACGTCCCAGTCAACGTTGAAAAATCCGAACTCTTGTTCATCATCTGTATAAGGGGTATAGAGTTGCAGAGTTGTTGAGATTTTCAAATTTTTTACATGGTTGTATGTAATACCGGCGCGGAAGGTCATTCCCAAAGAAGCTGTTGCCGGTTTATCTACGGGTATTTTTAGTGAGGAACGTAAGAGCGAATCCACACAAGTAGTAACTAAACCTGCTACGGGAGAGTAGTACAAAGATACTAATTCTTTCCATTTCCAGTTTATCCCCACAGACAGGTTTGTATAAGATGGTGAAAGCCAATTTGAAACCAGAATACGGGTATTATCTTCAGGAAACTTGTAACCAGCCATATATTGTGATTTAAAACTGCCGTTTGCCGCTATAAACCACATACTTTTTATATGCTCTTTGGGACTTATTTCATATCCGAAAATAGTTTTAAAATCAATTTTATCGCTCCCTTTTCTCCATTTATACGCATTAAAGTCAGAGGAATAGACTGCTCCAAAGTCGGTATCAAGGTTTGTATCCCAGGCAATCTTACCTTTTTTATAATTTAAGGTAAGGTTCACATAAGATATTCCGGTAAAGTTACTATTTCCTCCGGCAGCCCAATTTATGAGTTGGGTTTGTGAAACTTTTAGTCCAACGGTACCCGAAAATTTCCAATAGTCTTTCCATTTTTGAGTTCGCAGTGAATCAATTGAATTATAGGAGGCAGAAATTGCGGTTAAGGAATCTGAACTGGCTACCGGAAGTTCGGCTTGGTTGGCTGGTGCTACTTCATGACTTTTGTTCCTCTTTTTTTGGGCAAAAGCGAAAGGAATAATACTTAGAATGCAAAAAATAATCAGGATTTTTTTCATATTTTTCTTTATTAATTTCGTGCGCGAAAATATAAATTTGGTTGAATTTCTTTAAATAAAAAGCGGTAAATGATTAGTTTACCGCTTTATTATATTTTGTTTTTATGCTTATAGCACTTCGGGGGCCAGCGAAACAATTTTCATATATTGTTTCTCGCGAAGTTCGCGGGCAACAGGACCGAAAATACGTGTTCCTCGAAGTTCTTCTGAGGCAGTAAGTAATACTACTGCATTGTCATCAAATTTGATGTAGGAACCATCGTGGCGCCGTATCTGCTTCTTGGTACGTACAATAACTGCTTTTGTTATAGAGCCTTTTTTTATGTTTCCTGAGGGTATTGCACTTTTAATAGTAACAATCACTTTGTCACCTACGCCTGCATAGCGTTTTTTTGTTCCGCCCAATACGCGAATTACCAAAACTTCTTTGGCTCCGCTGTTGTCGGCTACTGTTAATCTTGATTCTTGTTGTACCATAACTATTTTGCTCTTTCAATGATTTCTACTAAACGCCAGCATTTATCTTTACTTAATGGGCGGGTTTCCATAACTTTTACTTTATCTCCGATATTGCACTCGTTCTTTTCATCGTGCGCCATCAACTTTGTGGTTCTTTTCAGGAACTTTCCATATTTGGGGTGTTTGAGTTTACGTTCCACGCTTACCACGATAGATTTTTCCATCTTATTGCTGGTAACTAAACCTTCCCTTACTTTTCTGTTGTTTCTTTTTTCTTCCATGACGTTAAAAAAATTATGCGGTTAATTCCCGTTTGCGTATTTCTGTTTTTATTCGGGCAATTGTTTTACGTTGTGCGGTAATCTTATTAGGATTTTCGATAGGAGAAACGGCGTGATTCATCGTCAATTTGCCCAATTGTAATTGTTCTTCTATCAATCTTTCTTTTAGTTCTGGGGTTGAAAGTTCTGCTACTACTTGTTGTTTCATAATAATCTCGATTTATACTTCGGGTGAATAATCTCTACGCACTATAAATTTGGTGGTAACCGGTAGTTTTTGGGCGCCAAGACGGAGAGCTTCTTTGGCTACTTCGTAGGGTACTCCTTCAGCCTCAAATAATATTCTACCCGGGCTGATACGTGCCACGAAATGTTCGGGGGCTCCTTTTCCTTTTCCCATACGTACTTCGGCAGGTTTTTTTGTAACCGGCTTATCAGGAAACACGCGAATCCACAATTGCCCTTCACGTTTCATGTGACGTGTAATTGCCTGACGGGCAGCTTCTATCTGACGACCGGTGAGCCAATGTTCTTCTAAGGTCTTGATGGCAAACGAACCAAAACTAAGTTCCGCACCACGCTTAGTAATTTTTTTCATCCGACCCTTCTGTGGTCTTCTGTATCTTGTCTTTTTCGGCTGTAACATTGTTATCTATTTTTTTTCGTTTATATTTAAAAATCGGTAGTGGCGCGGCGCGCAACATCTTTGCAATACACATCAATTTCAGTCTCTACGGCCTCTGCGATCCCCTCTATCCCCTCTATCTCCTCTATCTCCTCGGTCACCGCGCTCTCCGCGTCCGCCGCGTTTCATTGGACCACCTTTTTGCTCTTTAAGTTCAACGGAAGCACTAAAAAGGTCATTCTTTCCATAAATAATCCCTCTGCAAATCCAAACTTTCACGCCAATTCTTCCGTAGGTAGTATGGGCTTCTGCGGTTGAATAGTCGATATCGGCGCGTAAAGTATGAAGTGGGGTTCTTCCTTCTTTAAAGTGCTCTCTACGAGCCATTTCAGCACCGCCCAGCCGACCGGAAACAGAGATTTTAATTCCTTCGGCTCCGGCACGAATCGTAGAAGCGATAGCAGTCTTAACGGCTTTACGGTACGATACTCTGCCTTCAATCTGTTTGGCAACGTTTTGGGCAACCAAATTCGCATCCAAATCTGGACGTTTTACTTCCGCAATATTGATTTGAATATCTTTGTTGGTAATTTTCTTCAACTCCTCTTTCAGTTTATCAACCTCCAAACCACCTTTTCCGATAATTAAACCGGGGCGGGCAGTATTGATAGTAACCGTAACTAGTTTTAATGTTCTTTCGATGTATATTTTTGCAATTCCTGCTTTGAACAAACGCGCATACAAATAGCGTCTTATCTTATCGTCTTCAACGATTTTTCCGGCGAAATTATTACCGCCGTACCAATTAGAATCCCAACCTCTGATAATTCCTAAACGTAAACCTACCGGATTAACTTTTTGACCCATACCTATTCAATATTATTTTCTAAATTACTTTTTGATTTATCTTCCAGAATTATGGTAACATGATTAGAGCGTTTTCTGATGCGATTGGCGCGACCTTGCGGGGCAGTGCGCAATCTCTTCAGCATACGTCCTCCGTCAACCCATATATATTTAATGTATAACTGAGCGTCTTCAATTCTTTGACCCTCATTTTTCACTTGCCAGTTAGTAATAGCAGATTTTAACAGTTTCAGCAATTTCTCGGCAGACTCTTTGCAACTGTATTTCAATACGTTAAGCGCGTAATCTACCTCTTTTCCGCGAATCACGTCGGCCATGATTCTTGTTTTTCTTGGTGATGTTGGGTTATTCACCAAACGGGCCATATAGACCGTTTTTTTTGCTTCTTTTCGGGCTTCTGCCGCTAATCGTTTTCTTGCTCCCATTTTACTTTATGTTAAAATTATGATTAAACAATTTGATTATCAGACCTATTTACCAACACATTTTTCAAATTCAATTTCCATTAATTAGGGCGGCAAAAATAGATTTTTTTTTATATAATAAACATTTTATTATTTTTTAATGACTTTCTTTATAATAAGCTGCTTTTTCCATCTCTTTCAAACTTTTTAGCGGAAACGGCGGGTTAAGATATTTTGCAATAAATTTCCAAATTTTCAGTCGTATTTCTCGGTTTTGTTTGGGGTCAATTCTATCAAACGAGTGTCCGCCGGGAATGTCCTTGTAAATTTCGTATTCAAAATTTTTGTTTTCCTTTTTTAATGCGTCAATAAGTGCTTCTACTTCAATTACTTTCACATCGTCATCATTAGTGTTGGTATGAATAAGCAAAGGAGTTTGAAGTTTATCCGCATTCCAGGCGGGAGAGCGCCGTTTATATTCCGCAGAGTCTTCTTCCACTGTTTTGCCAATATGATAATCGGCAAAAAAGAGATTTCGATACCCCTCGTCGTAATAATCCAAACGCATAATCAGGTCTGAAACCGGCACTCCGGCAAAGCAAACCGCATAGTTTTCCGGATACTGAAACACACTCAGCAGACTTATCAACCCGCCGTGACTCCATCCCACTGCGCCCACTCTGGTCTCATCTACAAAACTGTAATTTTCAACCATATATGCACGACTTGCTTCATTGTCCTGCACTTCAAGCCCGCCGTAGTCAATGTTTTTCCAGAACGCCTCTCCGTATCCTGTACTGCCTCTGTATTCCGGAGCAATAATGATATAGCCTTGAGCTAGTAATTCTCTGACAATGTGGGTGGCATAAGTGCTGAAGTTGGCATGAACGCCCCCGTGGGGCATCACAATAAGCGGATACTTTTTATTGACATCCGTATTTTTGGATATAAAAACGTAGGCTGAAAATTTCAACGGATTACTAAACCCGAAAGTATTGTTTTTTACGTTGGCGGGTGGTGGTCCGGTAATTATTACTTTATCAATAAAAGCCATATCACCCACACGATGAAACCAAAGTACATCGTCAATCTTTTTCTCTAAAATATCGAAACTATGTTCAAATTTATTTACTTTGTTTTGTAAATCTTTCAACAATTTATTTGTTTCGTCGCTTTGGCAAAAACAAAGAGGGAAGGTTACGAAAATAATCCCAAAAAAGATAAAGAATCTGTTCATTTCTATTGGATTAGAATTTTTGAAAAATGTACACCTTTTGAGGAGGTGATTTTTAAGATATATAATCCGTTTTTCATAGCTAAAACGGAAAAAGAATAAGGCGATGCTATTAAATAATGGGTTTCTACAACTGCCCCCAGTAAGTTAATAATTTCAATTTTAGAAACTTGTAATTCTGTTTCAAGAGTTAACTTTCGCTCTTGCAAAACGGGATTTGGGTAAAACCTCAATACTATTTTACCATTTTCATCCACTTTTATCTCCTCTACTGTAATATATTTTTCTTTCAGCATTTCATCGGTGCTAAAATCATTAGTAACTCTCAGGTTAACATTAAAAATACCTTCATTTTCGTAAAAAACAATAGGGTTTTCTTCGGTGCTTGTTTGGGGTGTTCCGCCTTCAAAAAACCATTCCCAAGCCGTAGCATTCTGGGAGAGGTTGGTAAATGAAACCGTTTCGCCCGAGTTTATTTGAGTAGGGTTGGCGGTAAAATCGGCGATGGGCAAATCCGTTTCGGTAACTGTGATATAGTTTTCTTTCGTTATCGTATCTTCCCCGAAACAATTTTTTGCAACAAGTTCTACAGAATAGGTTCCGGGATTTTTATAAACCACAGTGGGATTTTGTTCTTCGCTGGTAGCAGGTATTCCTCCTTCAAAACTCCAATCCCAAGAAGTAGGTTTGTTTTCAGACAAATCCAGGAAGAAAACAGTTTGATTTGCTTGAATAGATGTAAGTTCCGCAGTAAATTCAGGAGTTGGGAGGGTTCCTTCAAGCGGGGTCAATTCAATATTTTGGACTATTTTTTGTTTATCGGCAACTGTAAATGTTACTGTTTGGGGAATATAGTCATCAACGGAAAATGTTACTGTATAAGTTCCGGCTTTAAGATAGCGAGCATAGAATCCCACGCCGGGGTCAGTCATTGCATAAGAGTTATGAATATCATTAGGAAGTGAAATTTTTGCGTGAAGAGGTTCGCCGGTGCAAGCATTTGTTACTACACCTTGGATGCCATAAAGTGCTTGCTGTGTGTAGTTTAGAAACGAACGGTAATGTCCGTCCCAGTAGCTAGGAAGCTGTGATGCAGAGGGAGTTTTATCATTACTAATTTCCAGACAAAATTCACGGGTCTGATCGTAATAATTGGCATAATCTTGCCGTCCGCCATACACTTGATACCATTGCCAACCCCACACAATTCCGTTTTGATTGCCAGAAACACCTGTACCTTTCATATAATTTGGCTTATGAAAGTGAACAGTGTCAACATATTCCCTACAGACGTACTTCCACCATTCATGGTCGGCAGTAGCAGTTATTTTGTTATCCCATGGATAATTCGCTACTTCTACGCCTCCGTGAATATTAACCGACAAATTAAAAGATTGGGCTTGTTGCAACGCGATAAAAGCATTCGTTTCTTTTTGCAGTGGTCCAAACCCCGGCGGAACATTTCCAGAGTAGGTATCATCAGGATAATTTCGGTTCAAATCTTTGCCATTTGCATTATTACGTGTTGCATCGTTAACTGTACCTCCACTCCCTTTAAAGGTGCCATCAGGATTTGCAATAGGGTTTATCCATATCTCAATATTATCCAGTAAATAAGTAACCCTTTCGTTAGTACCATAATTGGATAATAGATAGTCTATAAAACGAAGTGTTAACACATATCCGGTAAGTTCATCGCCGTGCATACTTGAACTCCAAAATACCTGAGGTTCTGCTTCACGTTCATTCACATTTTTGCTAATCACACAAGCCAACAATTTTCTATTTTGAACAGATGTTCCAAATTCAACTAAACGGCAAAGTTCCGGATAATCGGTTGCAAATTGAGTCATCATATCGAGGTAACCTTGATAAGTAGGGTAGTAGTTCCAATCGTTTCTACATTGTTGAATAGCCTCAAAATCAAGCATATTAAGCTCTTCTGGTGCTAATATTGATTTTTTCACAATTTCAAAAGGAATTTTCAGCGATAAAAAATGCTCAAACTCTTCTATTGTAGTATAAGCGGTTACTTCATTTTCAAATACATTATCAATAGAAATGTATCTTGTAAGCCATTCTAATTGGCTTCGATCTTGAATATGAAACTTGATAATCAATTCTGGGTGATTTGAAAAGAGCTGATTTACATCCACTTGGGCAAACGTGAACCTAAAAGTAAAAAATAGAAATAAAAATAAATAGTTTTTTTTCATTGGAAAAAAAATAAATGTTAGTGTTACTAATTTGTATCAACGGCAAAAGTAACAGAAATAAAATATCATAATACTATTTTTGCATATTATTCTTGCAAATATACTGCAAGTTAATATCAATACTAATCTTCCTGAGGGTGCTATTTAGTGCGAAGTGGATGTAAATACAATTAATAGGGTAATCAGTTGTTTCAGAACCATAGTGCTTTAATAGATAAGTTTTTTCGGTTAATAATTAGTTTGAGGCGTTATTTTTTATTTTGGTGTTTTACAAAAATGTTTATTTGTTGCAAAATTAATTGAAGATGACTAAAGGAGGTTATGTTTACATTCTCACAAACAAAAATAAAACAACTCTTTATATTGGAGTAACTAACGAATTATGTAGAAGGATTTATCAACAAAAAAATCATTTAATAA
>JAIRVY010000174.1 GCA_031253655.1 Bacteroidales bacterium | reverse complement strand
AAATCTTGCCCCTGCATCATTAAAACGGGCAAAGCGAACAGAAATTTGGTTGTTATCTGCCATTAAATAAGCCAAATAATTGTATTTTCCACCGGAAGTAAGAAAATTTAATGTTTTTGCAAAAGTATTATCGTTGAGCGGCTTTTTATAACGGCGGTAATGGATAAACAATTCTGCAAATGTTAATTCCTGTTCGGGTGCTTCAATGTTTGTCAGCGATTTTGGAAATGATTTTGTTTGAAAAGTATAAATCATTTTATGTGTCATCGGGTGCGATGACGTACCGATACGGATAAATGCACCCGACTCAGAAAGTCCTTTCTCTTTTATGTAGTATGGTTTTTCTGCACCCTCTTTTAATGTAATTTTCACAACCATTTTATCTGAAAATTTTTCAGTGGTCATGGAAATAAGCGATAAAATACTCGGTGAAATTCCAGAAATTAAACGGTCTTTTGCTTGCAGTTGAACTTTATCAATATTGGGAATACCTACAACTTCACCGTTATTTTTAACACCAATAACGGTAGCCTCTACCTCTTTGCCGTTGATGTAAATACTGATTCTGCAGGTGCTCGACTTTGCCATAAATTGAAAATTTAAGGCAAAGGTAAGGCGAGAAAACTAGAGTGTTTAGGACAAAAACATCAAAGTATTAAAGCGAAAACTTCTTTAAAACGTATCATTTTTACAAACCACAAATAAATCTGTAGAATACTCAACATCTGTTGCTATTATTATGTCTTGAGAAGTATATTTTAAAAAAGAGGGTTTATTAACACTGTCGCTTGCCACACCTTTTTTTTTCCTTCTTTTAATAATAGCATATAGTTTCTTATAAAGCCAAGATTGTGTTTCTAATAAAAAAACTTTTAAAAAATTTGGATAAAAAAACAGGGTGCAGGGCAAAGATATGAGCCTTTGTTTCTTTCTTCGCAAAATTTCTGGCAACACCAAATCAGAAACCGATGATATGTGAAGAATTTCAAAGTCTACAAAAAAACGTTTAAGCAAATTACCCATACTTTTGATGGAATATTCCTTTAAGTGGTATTTGTTCCACGGTATTTGAATATAATTAAAAATTCTGCCTTGTTTATTGGGTGTTGTTAGCAATAATACACCATTGGGGTTCAGCAGTTTTTTCAAACTGTTTATATATGTCTTATCATTTTTAACGTGTTCAATTACCTGAAATGAAACAATAACATCGTATTTTTCATTACCTAACTCGTTAATATCTTTAAAAATCACATTATCTGAAACAAAATGTTCTTTTGCATAAGCAACCGACTCACCACTTACATCAACACCAACCACAGATTGAGCAAATTTTGATAACATATAAGTACCGTAGCCGGTTCCGCAACCATAGTCCAGCACTTTTTTGTTTTTAACGTAATCCAACGCAAATTCATAAGATGCAATATGCAACAAATGAACATAATAATCCGCACCATCAACAAAATCTGTTTTAAGAAAATGTCTTTCGCCTGTATCTTTCAAAATATGTTTTATAATAGAATTCCGTTTGTTAGGATTGTAATAGTAGAACAAGAATTATTTAGAAATTATCTCAAATGAAGATCCTGATGAAAATTCAAATCCATCATAAAAATTTACACTTTGTCCAGAATCAAAGATAACATTTGCGCTATTATTTATTATTACGTCTCCTATAGGTTTTGTAGCAGTTACGTTTCTTCCAACATAAATATTTCTACCACCTATATAGCGGTTTGTTGAAATAGTTTCGTTTTGAACATACACATCTTGGTTGTAAGTAATAATATTGCCACTTCCAGTAAATGAAATTGAAGACAGACAATTTGTATTTGAAAACAACGCAGGATTTGCACCGTAAATAGCACCATCTTGCATTATAATTATACTGTTGTAAGCTTGTAATTGTACATTGGTATCGGATTGAATACAAATATACGCGCCCGGTTTTACGGTTAATTTTCCTCCTCCTTGAATAATTAAATTAGCCCCTTGTTTTAACATAAAAGTTGAGCCAGACTCTACTATTAATTCTGCTCCATTTTGAATTGTGAGAGTTGAACCATTTTCCATTACAAAGGAACTTTTATCTTTTAATACTGTTTTAGAATTTGAATACATTAAAAAAGTAGAATTTGCCTCACAAGTAAACAAAGTAGGCGGTGCAAAAATGCCGGATACAGGATCACGGTTTATTTGATAGACAGTTTTATTTTGTTCAAATGCGATAATTTTATTTGAAAGGAGATTTACTTTTTCCTTTAAAACGATATTACCTGCCCAATTTACATTTTCCTTTACGTCAAAATCATCCCAACAAATATCTACTTTAAAAACTTCTGTTCCATCCGCTAATGTATAAGCATAGTTCATTTTTATACTCAAACCTGTGAGATACTTTTTTCGAGTATCTCGATGATCGTTCACTTTAATATAACTATTTGGACTGTAATATCTTGCATAATAAGTATAAACATTAATAGGAGATGGATTTGAACTAATATCCATAATTCTACCCGCCACAAAGGCATCTTCAACATCGCCAATAAATGGAAGTTGATTAAAAGGAACATCGTTTTTGATTTTAACTCCTAAGTACGTAAAATCCGAAAATTTTTGAAGAGTCAAATTCGTGGTTTTGATTGCTTCTGTTTTTGTGTTGCTCCCGGACAAAGGATTATCTCCCATAAATTCAAAAGTAGGTCTATCGTCCCAATTTTTACAATCTTTATTCTCACCACGATACTCTGTATTAAAATTACCTTCTGCACTTATCATTCTAAGATTATCTTTTTCATCAGCAAAATAAACGTCCCCATATGCACCCTCGAGAACATCTCTTCCAACTTGAATATAACTGTAAACACCAGGGGTTCCCAGAGGAACACAACTAGGTTGTGGAAAATGATAATTAATTCCATCTAATTTACCATTTCTCCCTAGTTGGTGATTTTCTAACCAAATATATTGATTAGAAGCACCCTCGCTGTCTTTAAACGGCAGTTTGATTCGAATAGCATCTCCATATTTGACAAAATCACGCAAAAAGAAAACTTTGGTTCCACCAGATTTTTCAATGTCGCTATTTATTCCGGTTGCTCCAATTTTATGAGAGCCATTACTTGGATTCCACCAGCCCAAACGCCAGCGTTCATACGCATTGCACGATCTGAACGCACTACAGGTAAATAAACCATACCCCTGTTGTGTAAACAGAAAAGTAGCTACATCATTGCTACCAAGATGATTTCCACCTGATGTATGAAAGTTATTATGACCAAGCAGAGAATGTGCAAATTCATGGGTAAAAATACCACCACCATTTTTTATTAGCGTGCCACCAATTCCTGATGTCTGCCCACATTCAATTGAATATTCCGTACTTCCTAATTTAATCTTTTGAGTGGATCCAACACCACCATATCCACAATTGGGTCCGAAGTCTCCACATCTGTCACTCGGATTTAAAACTAAAATTGCGACATAATCCAATTTTCCGTTACTGATTCTGGAAATATCAGGATTTAACCCGCATGTTGCAAAATCATAATCTGAAATACTGTTATGCCCATAATGAGCCTGTAAACCTCCAGAATCATTTATGTATTTAATAACACCTGATGATAAACTTATGTATCCAAAACTTTCTCCGCTAGGACTTATACGAGATTGTTTAATTTCTACGGAAGTAAAGTCACCCAAGATGATTAATGAATCATGAGATGCTTCAGCATAAAAACGAGTTAAAAAACCTTGGCGAGGGGAAATATTAGTTACATCAAGTATCTCGTTAAAATAATATTGCGCAATAGCGTTGTTGTTCTGATTGATTCCTTCCTGATTAGTAACAGGCCAATTGGGATTTACAATTTGAGGGTCGTATTGTGGTGTAACATCATAAATAATATTCACAAAAATAATTAACATCCTGTAAGTACCTTTAGAAGGAAAATTATACCCTCTCTCTGAATTATATGTAGATGCTGCACCCGAAGCAACTCTATTGTTAGTAGGAAATCCAATATATTCATCAAAAAAATCTGTTACTGGTTGAGCAAAACTGCTTATACTTAATAAGCAAAATAAAACTAAAATTAATTTTTTCAAAACACTTCAACTTATAAAATTACTATTTTTTTGTTTAAAAACTCATTATTACCATTTCTTATGTTCAGTATATACACTCCCTTTTGGTATTTGTTTACATCAATATTATGGGTTGTATGATTTGATAAGTTTTTTTGATAAAACATTCTCCCCATATAATCAAAAAGAATAATTTGACCGTTAAAAGATTGTTCAAAATACAAAGTCAAAATGCCATTTTTGATTTCCTCTTTTATTCCCTGATAATTTTTATTCTCTTTTATTCCTACATAGTAAATAAAGCAAGTGTTATTATGACTGCTTGGAAAATGTTCCAATTTGTTTTCAGTTTCGTAACAAGTATAAACAGGAGAATGACTATGTACTGCATTAAATGGATTAAGGTCTAAAAATGGCGAAAAATTTGAACCAATTGTTTCAACAAACATGAGGGTATCATATTTACCCGTTTCGTATTTCCAAAATTTTGCAGAAGTACGAATATGCTTCAAATCATCCAAATAAAAAACGCTGTCAACGATTGCACAAGCTCTATTATCATCAACAACAACGATATTTTGCCAATCAAAAAAGTTAGAAATAAATCGTTGATAAAATAAATTTACAGAATCTCCTATTTTCAGTGACAAATCAGATACAATAAATTCGTTTGTCCAATCAGGACAACGAAAAAACAATTGTCCTGTATTTCTATTTTCTCTAAAATAGGCAGCACTTGGGCAATTTTGGTGTATTGTTATATAGTCTTCCTGACCATATTCTAAACGAAATAAAGACAGATATGTTAGTGTGTCTATTGTTTCTTTTCTGTTGCAACAAGATAGATAGGCTTCAGAATAGAAATATTCATATCCCGGATAGTATACATACCATTTCGTATATTCTTCGCCAAAATAAGATTTATAGGGTTGTGCAAAACTGCTTATTGTTATGCACAAGAACGAAACCAGAATTATTTTTTTCATCATTAATATTTTCAAATTTAATATTGTGGAAAAAAGAAAAATATCTTATTTAGTTAAAACCATCTGTTTTGCATCGCCGGTTTGTTTGTCACCAATTAATAAGTAGGTATATATGCCAGAGGTTAATTGTCCTGCCAGAATTTGAATATTAACACTTCCTCGCTCTGATACAGAAACACATTTTACTTGAGTACCCTGCATATTATATATGCACAATTCGGCTTTTTGAATGGTTTTGGGAATGTAGCATTGAATTGTGGTTGTTTCGTTAAATGGATTGGGGGCATTTTGATAAAGCACCATTCTTTCCGAATGAATACTACTGTTTTTTTCAACAGCGTTGCTTTCGTCCATTATATATTCACTTTGAGTTATTTTGCAACAAGTATTCAAGACTTCCCTTAATGCTTCTATTTCTTGTTGTATTCTAATTTGTTCTTTTACAAATTCAACTTCTTTTTGTTGCAGATTTTCAATAAGTTGTTGTTGCTCTTGTAAACCGTTAACAAGCAGAGGTATCATTCCAATATAGTCAACTGACAACATACCTTCATCGTCTGCATATACCAAATCAGGGAACAGTTTCTGCACATCCTGAGCCAAAAAACCATAAAAATTCCTGCTTAGCAAGTACTCATTGTGTTTTGGCACTTTACTGATTTCAGTTTTTAACGCCTCAATATCAACATCGTCAGCCAAAAATTTTTCAGGAATCACTTCTTCTTTCTTTTCTTCTTTAAGGTTATAACTTACACTTTGTAACTGTTTCAGCTGATCGAGCGAACTGGAAAGGTCTTTGATGTTTTCTTTCATCCGAACATCTGAGCCCCAAACGATGTTTCCATTTACTTTCACTTGTCTGATATTACTGGATGAGCCTATTTCTAATGCTACACTTGGATTATTATTAAAAATGCCCGTATTTCCGTTTGCTTTCACTACAAAACAGTTGACCCATTGTTGAGCGGATATTGACATTAGACCAAAAATATTTGGATTATTTGGTTGAGCCTGATAAAAGCCACCCCAAATAAGGTCGTTTCCACTGCTCAATGTAGTAGTAGAATTTCTTGTGATAATTGATAAACCATCCGAGTTTACAAGATTTGTAATCACCGTTTGAGCATTTATATCAATATTTGCATCGGTACCAACGGTCCCGGTTGCTTTTATTATTTGGGCATTTGTTAATATACTCACGGTAATAAATATAACTACCAAAGTCACTTGTTTTCTCAAGGTTAATAATCTTAATTTTCTCATTGTTCTTAATTTTTTCGTTTATACTATTTTTTTCTAATTTTAACTTATAGTACTTGCACATCGGCTATGAGAATTCCTACTTGTGCCTGTTGCAAATTTGCTTTTAACAGTGTGCCTATTTTCCACATTTTGTGGCGTTGTGCCTTAACTCGGCTGTTCTTATATGGGCAATGTTACGGTCAAAAAACAAAAGTTGCTGACTTTAATTCTCCGCGAAGATAGAAAAATCTTAAACACTCAGAATAAAAATGAAAAAAAATAGTTAAAAAAAACGAATAAGGATATTTTTTAAGTTTTTTTTACAAAAAAAAACGGAATTAGCGTATTTCCCTATACTTTTTTCGCCCCAAATGAATTAACAACCACAGTATCTCCCCAAAACTCCGCAGCCAAATCAAAGAGTTTTTTCGTGTTTTTCTCTATGGGCAGGTCTATCCAGTCTTCCATTGTGCGCTTTACTCGGCTGTTTGGGCTAATGTACTTGCCGGCAACACGCGGCTGCCCAAAACCTACCGCCCATTCTCTAAATATTCCGTGTATGGGGATTTTAAAACCAACGCTTTCAGGAACTCCGCAATCTTGGGTAATAATATATCGTATGCTGTTGCGGAGTTTCTGCTCTGTTTTACCGGCTTTCTTTCCGGTTTTATAAGTGTGGGCTTGTTTTGTTTTGCCTTTGCTAAAGCGTGAGGCGTTTGCTTTTGCTATATTTCGCACAATGGCAACCCATCGGCGAGCCTGTGCATAAAACTCTTCGGCGGTAATTACTTTGCCGTCTATGGAAGAATGGATAACGGAAGACGGTGAACGGAACACGGTAAATCAGTTTAAAGGTTTCTTTGTAGTAGATTGAATATCATATTATTTCTTTTACCGTGTTCCTTGTT
>JAIRVY010000126.1 GCA_031253655.1 Bacteroidales bacterium | reverse complement strand
AATTTCGGATAAACGGCGTGGAAATATTCCAAATAATGCCTTTTGTTTCCGTCCATAAAAACAACATCGAAGGTTCCTGTCATTTCCGGAATAATATCCAGCGCATCGCCGATATGTAAGTGAATTTTCTCTTTCAATCCGGATTCTTCGAATACACGAATCAAAAAATCCTCCATTTCATCGTTTATCTCAATAGTATGCAATTCGCCTCCCGCCGGAAGAGATTCTGCCATACAAATAGCCGAATAGCCGGTAAAAGTACCGATTTCCAATATCCGAACAAGACTGATCATATTGCAAAACATCTTCAACATCCGCCCTTGCAAATGCCCGGACAGCATACGCGGTCTCGTTGTTTGAAGGTGCGTTTCGCGCGTCAGTTTTTTTAGAAACTCCGGCTCTTTGTCGATGTGTTGCAGGATGTATTCATCCAATCGGTCAATGTTCATACGGCAAAAAATTACTCTTTACCATTGTAGTATTAATTATGGACAAATGTAAGAAAAATTTATAATATATCGTAAAACATTTTTTCTGTTCAGAAACTTGCCGTATCTTTGTGATGTTAAAATGAACGGTTAATAACTATTGCGGGATTTCGCGGGTTTTTAGCCGTTTTACTTTTATTATTGCTATATATCGAATGTTTAATAACCTCATTTTACGGCTCACCCGTAAAAGTTGTGGGGTTAAGCATAAATTTTAGTTAAACGAAATAAAAAGAATTCTATCTTTGCATTGATAAAAACAATTGACAAATGTCAAGATTACAAAGTATAGATTTGGCAAGATACATTTTGCCGGAAGAGATATTCAAGTATTTCGTATTGGTTCAGGTAAAGGAATCCGGTAACACACTTCATTTCTATTTGGAAGAATTAAATGTGTTACCGGAAGAATATTTAGGAACAGATATGGAATCGAAAGGATTTCATAAAGAGAGTGTAATAAAGGACTTTCCCTTGCGAGAAAAGGCATTATATTTACATGTATGTCGTCGCAGATGGTTGGATAGAGGAACGGGAGAAGTTGTGAGCCGTAATTGGAATTTAGTTGCAGAAGGCACGCATTACACCCAAGGTTTTGCGTCTTTTTTAAAAGCACTTATTGGATACCTACCCGATAGCGGCCCACTCGCTTGAAAAGTTTTATCCCCATATCAACGGAGAACAGTTGGGTCGGCAATACAAATACCACCTGAGTGATTTTAAGAATTGGGATGCCCGGGAACATGCACAAGAATGGTTAATTTTTCCGGAAAATATAGGAGAATATTTGAGCATAGATGAGACCTCAGTTTCTGAGGGAGAACTTTATACCATAGTCACTAATAAAGCAGCCAAAGGTCGCAAAGGGGTTCTTGTTGCTGTCGTATTGGGTACAGAATCAGAGAAGGTCATCCAAGCCTTGGAACACATACCGGAAGCCTTGCTTGCCAAGGTGAAGGAAATAACGCTTGACATGGCTGATTCAATGCGAAAAATCGTAAGACGTTGTTTCCCAAATGCTATTCGGGTTATTGATCGCTTTCATGTCCAAAAACTGGCATACGATGCACTTCAAGAAATGCGTATTGCTCATCGCTGGGATGCTATCAATGAAGAAACACAAGCTAAAGAACAAGCCAAACTGTCTGATGAGAAATATATCCCGCAAATACTTGAAAACGGTGATTCAAAAAAACAGCTCCTTGCTCGCAGTCGTTACCTTTTGTTCAAATCCGCAGACAAATGGACACTCAAACAGAAACATAGAGCCAAACTGCTTTTCGAACTTTATCCCGACCTGAACAAAGCATACTCTCTAACGCATTCTTTACGAATGATTTTCTCCAAAAATACTATCAAAGATGCTGCTCGCTTGAGTCTTGCCAAATGGTACGATCAAGTAGCTGAATCCGAATTCAAATCCTTCAACACGATTGCTGCTACCGTTTACGAGCATTATGAAGAAATTTTAAACTTCTTCATCAATCGTTCTACAAATGCTTCGGCTGAATCTTTCAATGCCAAGATAAAAGCTTTTAGAGCTACGCTAAGAGGGGTAGTAGATGTAGAATTCTTTTTATTTCGTTTAACTAAAATTTATGCTTAACCCCACAACTTTTACGGGTGAGCCAATTTTCGCAGTAGCATAGCATTATTTCGTGGTGAGGTTAAACGTGAATGCGTATCTTTTTTGAAAAATTTAGTTAAATGAAGTGAAAATTTATCTTTATTTTTTCTAAAATCAAATAATACTTGTATCTTCCAGACCGTATATTTAGTTTCAAAAAAACAACTTATTAATCACCAAAACAGTATTTATGAAGAAAAAATTATTAATCGTATCGCTATTAATTGCATTAGTGTCAATCGAAAGTTTTTCGCAAACAGGAGAAAAACGGTATTATTACTCATTTAATGAAAAAATTTTCATCAATGAGGTAGAAAATAAAATGGTTATTTGTTTCCAAAAAGACAAGGCGGCAGAGGTTAAAACACTGATTAATTCGAAAAAAATAGAATCGCAAAATGATCATGTTTATATCGTAAATGTAGAAAATGACCAGAAAGAAACCTTAAAAAGGGATTTACTTCAAATAGAAGGAGTAAAGTCTGTTTATCCGATGTACGCAACTGCCGATGGAGCGGAACTGGGTACAACAGATGAAATTGTCATGAGATTTAATAAAGATGTTTCACAGCAACAGATAGATGAATTGCATAGAAAGTATCAAGTTAGCGTAAAAAAAGTAACAAATTTGTACCAATTAGTTACTGTTCCGAATAATGCAGATGTTTTGGAAATAGCCAATCAGTATCAATTAAGCGGATTGGTTAAATATTGCCATCCCAATTTTATGACTAAAATAGAAAAACATCAAACAATTCCCAGCGAC
>JAIRVY010000108.1 GCA_031253655.1 Bacteroidales bacterium | reverse complement strand
CGATGGAGAAAATTCACGCGAAACGCGAACACATTTTTCCACAAAAACGGAGCTATAATCACCCGGAAATAGAGGAGAAATATTCAAAATACGAAACGCAAAATTGCTTGCTGATAACGGAGTGGCGGCTTCACGCAGGCGGGGGTTTCACACAAGCTTGGGCGGGCGGTGAACTTGCAAATTCGCACAAATGTTCGGGCGGACATACACCCCCGCTTGCGTGAAACCGCTCGTTGTATGCCGTTTTTTTGCATAACCTGTCCTTAATATTGTTTGCGAATTTCTATTGCTTCTTCAATCCATTCTTCCAAATTTTCTTTAATATGATTATACACATAGGTACTTGTGGAATATGGTGGATTATAGCATTTTACAATTGAAGACATAGATTTTCCATTTACTGTAAAATCTTCAAACGGATTTCGACCTTTGTTTGCTTGATTTTCGTCTTTGTCTTTAAGATTATGAATATGAATGCCGACAAGTCCTCGACCTTCATCCCACGCTTTTTTAATTTCGTGCTTAATCCATTTTCTGCCTGCTGTTTTTTCTCCAACAAGCACGATAACACAAGATTTTCCGCTCATATTATCATCAATCCATTTTTCAATGGCTTTGTCCCCACCTTTGGTTACTTCTTCCCATTGATTTGCTGTAACAATAGCATTTCCCTCTATTTTACCCATATTTCTGACTTGATTGGCTCGCCAATTATCAGGAACATAATGAAAACTTGTAAAAACTTTTCTTGCCATATTTTTTATTTTTAAAATGTTAAACAACTACATATCAATACAAAACCTATTATTACCAAAAACAATATAATAGAAAAATACAACCAAAAAATCGTTTTTGAGAAAAATACGTTGCAATATGAAAATTGCTTGTCAATTTTTTTTGTATATTTATGTATTGGCATTTCATACGGTTTCACTTCTATTATTTTTTTCAGTCCTGCGACATCGTTATAAACTCCTCTAAATTTTCGTTCTTGCTGTAAATAATAACAGTCTAAAAACCAAAACAACAAAGTAGGTGGTATTCCTAAATACACAAAAATTACATTTTGGCTGCTTGCATAAATTGCCAACAACGCACTCACAATAGTAATTGCAATTCCTTTGAGTTGAAAGGAATTTGTATTCATTCTCGTTATAATGTTCTGAATGAACTCTAAATGTTGTCTTTTTTCTTCGTTCATTACTATATCTATCAATAAGTTAATTTCTTTTTTATTTTTTTTAAAACCAATTTACAACTGATTTCTTCCATTTCGGGAATGATTGCGGCTTGCAGAAGTTTGTTAAAATCAGTGTCACTCGTGATTTTAGGAATTTCGCCTGCATAAAGATTGTGTTCCTGTAATTTCAGACAACCGTTATTGTCTGTCTTGTCGCTGTATTTTATAGTTACGAGATTAACCTCTTTGGCTACATCGGAAATTAGTTTTGCTAAATTCAAATCGGTGCTTTGAGTAATGTAGTTGCTCAATGAATCCTGCAAAATCCACAACGTTTTACTGTTCCACGCTTTGCCAATTTGCGATTTTACAATCAGTTGACTGACCATTCTTGCCCAAACTTGCCGATAATTTATTCCGGGCGATTCGTGTTCCTCGCCTTTTATGGCATTGACAAATGATTGTTGAATTGTCGTGCCTTTGTTCTTGTTGCCGCCCGAAGTGCTTGAAGTCATTATTTCAATGATATTTAAGTTGCCTATCGGGAAATCTTCGATATAATAATCCTCGCCCCGCATTGCAATAGTATAACCGTTTACTTCTGCTTGTTTGCGTAATTTTGTTTCAGAGATTTTGAGTTTATGTGCTATTTCAGAAATCTTTTTTGAGCCAAGCGAGGCAATAATATAATCGAAAGTGTAATCAAATGACTTTGTGTCATCTTCTTGGTTTTCTTCGGAATATTTTACTTTGGCTTCACTCCAAACACCAATATTCTTTCCTTTTTCCAAACTGCAATATTTTTTCAGAAGCGAAGAAACAAAATCATTGTGTTCCGTGTTTTGAGTATTTTGCGAAAAAGCAAAAATTCTTCGAGGACAAACAATCCAACGAACATCTTTTACCAACAGTGAACAAACACCGGGCGGAATAATTTTCAAATCGCCTGCAAAATATTTGCTCAATTTGTTTTGTTCTACATCTGTTTTTGTCAAAAATGTCTGATAGCGATTTCCACCACCGTCACAAGTGTTATTTGTAAATGGACAAATGCAATTCTTTTGAAAATAAATTGCTTTATCTGATTTATTTTCAAGCGTGTAACCGAATAATTCAAAAATCTGATTTTTCATATTGCTTTGATAATTTCTTTTGCTAGAATTTCTGCAAGTTTTGGCGGAACTGCGTTAGCAACCAATCTGTGTTGGTCTAAATTTCGCACATTTCCCGACCTGCGCCGAATTGGCCCCTGCAAAACAAGGCTGTCGGGGAAAGTGTGTATTCGTAAATATTCGCGCGGTGTTAAATAGCGGTTTTCGGTAGGGTGGTAAAAAATTTCTCCACCTCGCAAAGTCAAAGACGGCTCTTTTTTACTTAACCTGCGATATTTCGTTGTATCTTTTTTGCCTAAATTCATCATAATATTTACAGGGACATTTTCCTGTCCTGACAAATAACTGCCTTCTGGAACATACGAAATACGCTCTGCGTCGCGCTCTGGGGTAACATCTATGTGATTTGGGAAAATTTCTTCTTCTCCTTTTACAGTAGGACTGGGTAAATTTTCAATGTATTTCCACGCACTTTCATAAGGCTGCAAAGGAAATAAAGAACTACTATGTTGGTTTTCGGAATGTGTAGGTGTTGGAAACTGAAAGCCGTTATGTCCGAGTGTTGCCACGATAAAAACTCTTTCTCTTTTTTGTGGAATACCATAATCTGCTGCATTGATTACAGCCCATTTTGGCACATAATTTAGTTTTGTTAATTCTTTGATAAACAACTCAAAAGCACCACCTTTTACGCCGTTTTCACAAGGTGCACTTATCAGCCCTTTCACATTTTCTATCATTATTGCCTTTGGCAATAATTCTTTTGCGAAACGTATAACTTCAAAAAGCAACTGTCCGCGTGGGTCTTCCAATGAGTCGCGTTTGCCAATTAATGAAAACGCCTGACAAGGTGGTCCACCGTGTAACAATGTGATTTTTTCGCCTTTGAAAATAGCGGGGTTAATTTGGCGTATGTCTGTATCATAAATTTTGTTGTTTTTATGATTGACTTTTTTCCAATATTTCAAAGTTTCTACCGCGAATTTATCACATTCAATATTTGCGATATTTTCAAATCCTGCTGCCTCGACACCTATGTCAAGACCGCCGCAACCGCTAAATATTGATAATGCTTTCATATTCTATTTTTAGTTTAAAATGAAAATGCAAAGATACAATTTTTCTCTGACCTTTTCAATGAGTTTGGAAAATTTTTCGTTTCGCACCGCACTGTCCCAAAATGGCATACAACGTGGTAGCGGCTTTGCGAGGTGGCGGGCTACCTACACTGACAACGCGAGCTACCAACCGCGAAAATAGCAAAAAATTGTCCACGCGAGGTACACCCGCCATCTTGCAAAACCGCCCGTTGTGTGTCAGTGGCTGCCTTCCCACTGCACTTTCCTATGAAACAAGAAAACCTTATTATTCCTATCAAATTCCTATGACTTGTCAATAGAAGTAAGATAAATCCGAACAAGCACCTGTGACTTTTTTTGAGCGAGGGTAAGCCCGAAGCCAAATAATGGCGGTAGCCATTTTTTGGCTGTGCGGTTGGCAAAGCGGCGTGAGCGCAGCGAACGCGGCTTTGCCAACAGGGGGAGCGACTGTTTGGATTTTTCAATACGGTCTCTGTCAAGCCCCAAGTATTTTCTGGAGCAAGTGTGTGGGAAAAACAAGAAGATGGCGGCAAATTTGGCGCGACGCATATTGTAAAATTCTCTCTACAATATGCCTGCGCGGGCATTTGCCGCCATGTTCTTGTGCGCGGTTTGTTTTATGATGCGAGTTTACGAGCATGATAAAACAAACTTGGATAAGCGACCCCCACTACTCTTTCACTACCTTTCTTACAACTTCCCCTGCTTCGGTGGATATTCTTAAAAAATAAACTCCCGCTGGAAGGTGCGAAATGTTGAACATAGTTTCGGGAGTCATTACGGACTTTTTGGACAATACCTTTTTGCCAAAAACGTCAAAAATTTCCACTTTCTCAATTCTCATTTCCTCGCACTCAATTTTTAATTGTCCGCTTGTTGGGTTAGGGTAGATTTTGAGATTGACAAACTCAAATTTTTCAATTCCAACCTCTTCTTCAAAATTAGCAACCAACTCTATATCTTCGGTTACAGTAAAACTGTAGGGATTTTCGGTAGAAACTTCTACACCGCCTTTTGTCCAGTTTATAAATTTGTAATTGTTGCTTGGAACAGCCATTAAACTTGCTTCTTCATTTGCCACATAAAGTATTTCGTTGCCTATTATATAGCCGGATTCAAAATTATTTACACTTGTTACAACCAAATAATCACCACCCACAATATTAAATTCTTTCCATATTTCTGCTTTTCCATAATCTATAACTGCGCTTTTAAGTACTTTTAAGGTACAAGCATTAATATCTACTAAATTAAACATGTAAGGGTAGTAAGATATTTCTACAGGCTCAGGATTAAGATTGGTTAATGAAGTGAGCGCGGTGCAAACAGCAAAAGCATAATTTTCAATAGTTGTAATACTATTTCCAAGTGTTACAGATGTAAGCGCGCTGCATCCGCCAAAAGCACTATATCCAATAGTTGTAACACTATTTGGAAGGGCTATGGAAGTAAGTGCATCGCAACTATTAAAAGCAGCACCTCCAATAGTTGTAACATTGTTTCCAAGAATTACAGAACTAAGTGCTCTGCAGTAATAAAAAGCATGTTCTCCAATAGTTGTAACACTATTTGGAATTGTGTAACTTTTCGCTGTCTTTCCGGCAGGATAGCAAAGCAGTGTGGTTTTATCTTTATTAAACAACACTCCATTGTTTGAAGAATAATTTGGATTTCCATTATCTACATTGATAGAAGTAAGAGAAGAACAATACCCACCAAAAGCCTCTGTTCCAATCGTTAAAACACTACTTGGAATGGTTACCGAAGTAAGCGCGCAGCAATCGGTAAATGCACCACCTCCAATAGTTGTAACACTGTTGGGAAAGGTTACTGAAGTAAGAGCACGGCAAGACATAAAGGCTGCATTTGCAATAATTGTAACACTGTTTCCCAAAGATACTGTTTCTAACTCCAGACATTGAAAAAAAGCACTGCTTTCTATAGTTGTAACATCATTTCCTAGTGTTACTGAATTAAGCTTTTGGCAATCTCTAAAAGCATTGCTTCCAATATTTTTAACACCGTTTGGAACAGTATAACTACCAGTCTTTCCGTGAGGGCATAAAATTAAAGTAGTTTTGTCTTTATTAAACACTACCCCATCAATGGAAGAAAAATATGCATTTCCACTTTCTACGTCAATAGAAGTAAGTTCATAGCAATAGGAAAAAGCATAATTTCCAATAGTTGTAACACTGTTTGAAATGGTAACAGAAGTAAGTTTAGTACAACTGTAAAAAGCAGATTGCCCAATAATTATTACACCGCTTGGAACGGTATAACTACCACTCTTTCCAAGGGGGCATAATACTAAAATAGTTTTGTCTTTATTAAACAATACTCCATCAATGGAAGAAAAATGTGCATTTCCATTATCTACTTTAATCGAAGTAAGCTTGTTGCAATAGCCAAAAGCATAATTTCCAATAGTTGTAACACTGTTTGGAATGGTAATAGTAATAACGTGGCAATTAACAAAAGCGTTACTTCCAATAGTTGTAACACCGTTTTCAATAACAATGGTCATAATAGATGCATTATACTCAGACCAAGGTCCCCCCCAATCATAATCCGGCATTTCACCCACGCCGCTAATTGTTAGCGTATAATAGGGTGACATACCCGTGAGTTGCCAAGTTAACGGACCCGTTGTTCCGCCTTGCGCAAACGCGCTTGCCATGCTAAAAAGCACGGCTGTTGCAAATAATAAAATTTTACGTTTCATAATAAATAAATTTTGGTTGGTTAATAAATTATTTTGGTTAATATGGGTTTAATTCTTTTCATTTTCCTCAATCGTTTCCTTAATCGTCGCGCGCCCTCTGTGCACCTCATCAATAACTTCATGCATACCTCCGGAAGTAGTTGGCTTTTCGTTTTTCACAATAATTTCATCCTCTTTCTTTCCATGCAAGAGCGCCTTAACGTCTTTTTCAATCTCCTTCTCGGTAGGCTCGTCCGTTTTTCGGCGTCCCATGGATGTAAAAAACGGTCTCAACATATTAAACAGTGCAGCCGCTCCGGGCACACGGCGGCGCGAAGCATCGCGCACACTGTTGTAATACATCAGCGCAATGCGGTACGCTTCATCGCCGGTAACAAGCAGTTCATCGTTTACCATACGAAGCAACTGCTGCAAATTGGCGGAAGTGTTGCGCAAAATTTCAATTTGCCGCACTAAATCTTTCAAGTCATCAATGCTCATAAAAGGCGGCACAAAATCGGTATTGGCTGCGGCAAGGTCGCTCACCTTGTCAATAAATCCGTACCTGCGAATACCTGAGCCTTGCAGCCGTCGCCGTTCTGCTTCCGACAGGGCTACATCCTGCGATATATCCGGAAACTTTTCCATAATATTATACACTTCATCGTGTATTTGTTGCAATTCATTCATTGGAATGAGCGCTTTTTCATTCCCCGTTTTATGGGTTTCTGCTTTGGCATTAGCCGTTGGGTTTTTCTTTTGGGTTGTCATAAATGTAATGTTTAATGATTAAGGGTTTATTACGTTGTACAAAAAAGGCGGGAACGCAAGCAAAATCAGCAGGTGTGCAAACAAAATTGGCAGGAGTACCTGCAAACTTTGTAGGAGTGCAAGTAAATTTAGCAGGAGCACAAACTAAATTGACAGGAGTGCGAACAAAATTGGTAGGAGCACCTGCAAATTTTGTAGGAACACAAGCCAATTTAGTAGGTGCGCAAACAAAATTAGCGAGTGAGAAAACAATTTTTTTTGCGCCGCCTTTGCCGTAAGTTGCTGTAATTAACTGATTTTCAGAAAAATGGGGGGGGGGGGGGGTAAATGCCGAAAATTCAAAAAACGCCGGCGTAGCCGCGTTTTGCGGGGTATTTTGGGGCGATATGAGTGTTTGGCGGTGCGGCATTTTTCGGATATTTTTGCGTTGCAAAAATAATGTAATTTTTTTTATTTTTCAGAATTGATGAAATTTATTGCAAATTTTCGGACTTGGGTTGTGGAATTAGCAGCATAATTTTCCTTTCGTGTGTATATTCAAAATGCGCACTGAATTTTTTGGTGATGAGACTCACAAAAACTTGTCACATAGGGGAAACTTTTCAAGGGGACGGTCACCGAACGCCATTGCACACAACGTCCCGGCATATTGCCGAAGTTGCTGCTTCCCAACACTTTATCAACGCGAGCCTGTGGTTGCTGAGTGCAGTCGAAGCATCAACGCGAGGTAAGGCAGCAATTTTGGCAATATGCTCGTTAAATGCAGTGGCAGCCTTCAGACATACCTTCCTACAACGGTATTTTCCCGAACAAACCCCTCTGTCCTGAATGGAACTGTGTGAAAGGCGACTGCCAATTTTTGTACAAATGCTATAGAAAGTTTTTTCATTTTTTAATAAGTTATAAATACTTTTCCATTCTCACTTTGCTTGTCCGTTAAGTGAGGCAAACCTAAATTTTCACGCCTCTTATTTACTAACTCCTTATCAGGATTGACTGCTTTGCCGTCATTATCCCACTCGCCGTAATAGCTGTATTTTGCTTTTCCACTTGTAATCATGCAACGGTCGTATGTTCTTGCATAACTTTGTGGGTTACCATTTCCTTTTATTAAATTCTCTCGCTGCTTCGGCTCAAAATTAGTAAGCCAGAATTCAGGATACGCTGTAAAGATATGCCTGCCTATGACAAATGCGGCTTCCTTGTCTATGCTCAGAGGGTCAGAATATTCTGGATGTTTCTTTATAAGTTCAACCCATCTTACCATGGTAATTGAATCAACGTACGGTATAATGTTTTTAGAACAATTCTTGTGTTGTGGGAATTTTTTTTCATAATTTCTTGCAAATTGGTCCATTGCAAGCATTTCTTTTACTGTAATAAGAAGCTCAATGTCGTTTATTGTTGTTCTTTCGTTGTATTCCTGCAACTTTTTGTTGAATAATAACGTGTCATTGCTAAAATAGTCTTTCCGATAACCATAGCCAAACTCTTTCGCTTGCATTTTCTTTAGGTTGAAGGCTTTATCATAATATTGAACGGCTTTATCATAGTTGTCCGCTTGTGCCAATAAATCAGCATAGTTTACGTAATTTCCGGCATAAACATCTTCAGGCAGATTCATTGCAAAAATTTCTTCAAAAGATTGTATTGCAACACTCAATAAATTTGGATTATGATAAACTCCCCGCCAATGATTATTTGCAATGTCAAATTTACGCCAATAATCTTTAACTTGTTCAGATAAAACAATTTCTTGCGAGTACGTTAACATACTACAAGAGATGAAAATAAATAAAAAAAACTTTCTCATAGAGGTAACTTTTTAGTACGTAATAAAAAACTTTCCTTCATCAGAGGGCTTATCTTTCAGTAAAGGCAACCCAAAATTTTCTCGCCTTTTGTCAACAGCGGCAGAATCGGGATTTACGTTTTTACCATCATTATCCCACTCGCCATAATAACTGTATTCTGCTTTACCACTTGTAATCATACATCTGTCGTAAGTTCTGGCGTATCCTTGAGGACTATACTCACCGGTCATCAATTCTTTTCTTGCCCTAGGCTCAAAATAAGTGAGCCAAAAGTCAGGATATGCTGTAAAAAGATGACGATAAATAACAATACCTGCTAATGGATAAATATCTCTAAGTGGGTCTCCATATTCAGGATACCTTTCTAATAAATCCACCAAATTTTTCATTGTAATCGAATCTGTATTCGGGATAATATTCGGAAAATCTAAATAATTGTTACGAGCAAATTGGTCTGCTTCCAACATTTTTTCTATTTTGGTTCTCAATTCCTGTTCTCGAGGTGTGTAATAATTTTTAGAATTGTCCTCATATTCTTTTTTCTTTCTATTATATTCGTTTAATAAAATAGGGTCTTTTTCAAAATATTGTCGGTGAACAGGGTATCCAAATTCTTCAGCAGTCATTTTTTTTAAATCATAAGCCAAATCAATATATTCAAAAGCAATCTCGTAGTCTCCTTTCAAAACTAATAATTTAGCATAATCTACATATAGGTATCCATAAACTTTTTCAGGAAAATCTATCATAAAAAGGTCTTCATAAGCAGTTATTGTTGCATCTAAAAGTTCCGAATTTTCGGGATATCTAACAAACTTTCCCCATTCGTTAGTTGCTGTTTCTTTTTTTCGATAAAATTCTTTAATGTGCTCAGGAATAATTATATCTTGAGAAAATAATGTAGAAAGGATGAAATTCGTTAGTAAAAAAAAGAATATTTTTTTCATGTTAAATATTTTTATTGATTAATGTTTTCTTATAGTGTTTCTTAAGACTATTTAAAAAGTTCGGCATGAGTACCTGTACGGATAAGTGCTAAAATTAATTCTTCTTTGTTTTTTTTGTAAACAAGAAGCCAATTAGGTCTTACATGACATTCTCTAAATTCAGCAAATCTACCTTTAAGTTGGTGATCTTTGTATTTTTCAGGCAACGGCGTATCATTTTCAGACAATAAAACAACAACTACACCTATTTCATCAACAAGTTTTTTATTGTATGCAATTATTTTTAAGTCTTTACGATATCTTGATGTACGATAAATGCTATACATAACCTAATTCTTGATAAACTGCTTTTTGGTACTCTTCAAAGTTTTTATGCTTTGTTACCCTTCCCATTTTTATATCTTCAATGGCTTCATCAAGTCCGCTCATTTCTTCTATTTGAGGTTTAAGATACACTTCCAAACTACTCAAAGATTTCAGATAAGCGATTAAATGTTTTCCGGAAACTTTTCTCTCGTTGACTTCTAAAATATAGCTCGACATAATTTCATTATTTAATATCAATGGTGCAAATAAACATTTTTTTCTGAAACGAAAATTTTCTTTTGCGCTGATTCCTGAGTTTATCACTTTAATTTAAGTAATTTTATAACACTTGCTATATCAATATTTTACACAATTGGCGACACTAAAATAAGTGTCGCAATAAAAAACCTGCTATTTTTGCCGTATGT
>JAIRVY010000057.1 GCA_031253655.1 Bacteroidales bacterium | reverse complement strand
GGCTGCAAGCACTACCGAAGTGCGTACCCCGAAAAAAGGGCAAATAAAGATTGGAAGATAAGTGGGTTTTGTCAAGAAAAAAGTGTAATTTTGCGTTTTGAAGTTTGTAAGTTATTATGATGACAAAAGAATATATTACCGAACTGAAAATCAGAGGAAATAGTGACATTGTGCGGAATTCGGCTCATACCCCGCCACTCCTACCGATAAAAATTGATTAAAAAATCGCTAAAAAACAATTAAAAAATCGTGCCATTTCGGCATATACCCGGCCAAAAACATATAAAAAGAGGTATTTTTTTCTTTTTTCGGGGTCGGCGGCGTCCTTTTTCGGACTATACCCCGCCACCTGTGTAAGAGGAACAAAATTTAGCGCAAAACAGTCGGCGGCGGCGCACTTTTTCGGACTATACCCCGCCACTTTTTCGGCATCTAAATTTATGATAATTGCAAAGATATAGTTATTATCTTTCAATTTTGCAGCGATTTTGCATTCGGACTATACCCCGCCACCATTACCTTTTTAATTGTTTTCCAACTATTTTTTGTATTTTGATTTATTAATTAAAATACAGAAAGGATATGGCAGGTAAAACAACAAGAATGAGTAAAATTAAACAATTATTACGATTACACGAATCCGGCGTATCAAATCGCCAGATTGCAAAGACATTAAGTCTCGACAGGGATACAGTAAACAACTATATCCGCAAATTAAAGTCAGGCGGTATGCAGACAAAGGAACTCTTAGAACTTGAAGACCCTGTTTTGGAAAACAAGTTTATAGCAGGTACAGCAGCTTATACCGATAAGCGATTTGATGATTTCAAGGAATTACTTCCCTGGTTTGAAAAAGAACTCGGTCGTAAGCACGTCACCCGTAAACTTCTTTGGCAGGAATATTTATCCCAATATCCATCCGGCTATCGCTTTACGCAGTTTTGCTATCACCTTAGCCAGCGCTTGGTAGCTCGCCAGCCTTCGGCCATACTCACCCATGAGGCTGGACGTGAACTGTTTGTTGATTTTGCAGGCGACAGATTGGAATATATTGTACTTGAGACCGGTGAAGTCGTTCCTGTTTATGTCTTTGTAGCCTGTTTGCCTTTTTCGGAGTATACCTTTACTATGGCGGTCAGGAATCAGACAACCGAAGATTTTCTATATGCTCTGAACTGCTGCCTAAAAGACTTGGGTGGTTCTCCGAAAATATTGGTACCGGATAACCTTAAAGCGGCAGTCATAAAAGCCGACCGTTATGAACCTGAACTGAACCGGGTAATGGAAGATTTTGCCAACCACTATGGTTTTGCGGTTATACCGGCCAGACCACATAAACCTAAGGATAAGGCAATGATAGAAAACCATGTACGAATTATTTATTCAAGGGTTTACGCAAAATTACGTAACCACCACTTTTTTTCGTTGGAAGAATTGAACCGTGCTTTGGCAGACAGGACAATGGAACACAATCAAACACGGATGCAGCGCAACGATTACAGCCGTCAAGAAAAATTCTTAGCCGACGAAAAACATCTGCTACAACCGCTACCGGAAACGGAATTTGAAATCAAGAACTATACTGAACTGCGAGTAGGACTAAATAACTATATTTATCTCGGACGTGACAAGCATTACTACTCGGTTCCTCATATTTACACAGGAAGCAAAGTCCAGGTTATATATACAAGGACACTGGTCAAGATATTCTGCAAGGGAGAATCCATAGCAACTCATGAACGTTCCTTGGGTTTTGGATATACTACAGTTACCGATCATTTATGCTCTGCCCACCAGTATTACAGCAGGCGCAGTCCTGATTATTACATCGAAATGGCCAAGAGAAAATCGGCGGCTTTATCTGAGATTATCACATACATTTTTAACAGTTCGAAGCCGCCGGAAATCTTTTACAAGACCTGCGATGGACTGTTGGGCCTGTGTAGAAAAACCGAACCTGCCCGTTTTGAAAAAGCCTGTATGATAGCCTTGGAAGCAGGAAAATTCAGTTACAAGTTCATTAAATCATTAGTTGAAGGCAAATCACTGTTAATGGAAATGGAAGAGTATAAACCATTGCCTTTGCCGCAGGATAATGTCAGAGGGAAACAATATTACAAATAAACTAAAAAATGAAAAATGAAAATGAAAAAATGAATATTTTATGTCTAACAAAAAAAAATGAAAAATTATGGAAAGTATTAAATCCAGATTACTGAGCTTGAGACTTCCGGGAATGGCCGGACTGTGGCAAACTCTTGAAGAGACACGTCGTTGCGGGGAATTATCTCTATACGATGGAATTGAACTTCTTTTGCAGGCAGAAGTCGATAAACGGCAGGAAAACAGATACGGTCGTTTAATTAAAAATGCGGGATTCCGTTACAAGGCATTTGTTGAAGAAATCAAAGCAGACCCGGCACGCGGTATCGACAAGACACTTGTGGCAAGGCTTGTTATGGGTGATTACATCAAAAACGGAGAAGCTATTATTATTACAGGAGCTGCCGGATGCGGAAAATCATATATCGCTTCCGCTTTAGGACATCACGCTTGCAGGCAGGGTTATACGGTTAGTTATCACAACATGCAGAAACTGTTGATCCGGCTCAAACAAGCCCGTTTGGACGGCTCAATCATAAAGTTCTTTGACCGTTTGGCTAAAACAGATTTAATAATTATTGACGACTTTGGTTTAACAGTCTTACAGGGACAACAGCAAACTGATTTTTTAGAAATTATTGAAGACCGTCATGCAAAACATGCTACCGTTATTGTCAGCCAACTGCCTGTGGCAAGCTGGTTTGAAGTGATTAGCGACGCCGTTATTGCTGACGCAATTCTTGACAGGGTTGTGCATACTGCACATAGATTTGAATTGAAAGGAGAAAGTTTAAGAAAAAAAGTGTAATTTTGTCAGCCCTTTCCGATAGTTGGGAAGAAATTAAAGTGGCCGGGTATCACCGAAATGGGTGGCCGGGTATCGACGAAATA
>JAIRVY010000050.1 GCA_031253655.1 Bacteroidales bacterium | reverse complement strand
TTTGCGGCGGTGGCAATGTTTGCGGTGTGTTCTTGCAGATAACCGCGAAGTTCCTGAATCTTCTTGGCGTGAACAATATACTCCTGCGAACCCATAATCATCCTGTTCTGCTCGTTAATAAGGCGGTTCATCTCGGCGCGAATGCCCTTAACGGTAGCCTCTACTTCCTTTCCGTTAATGTAGATGTTGATTCTGCGTGTGCTCGATTTTGCCATAAATTGAAAATTTAAGGCAAAGGTAGAGCGGGGGAAATGATGGGGTAGGACAATCTATGATGCCACACCTTACATAATTTTCATCTACCACACAGCGTATTAAGCAATCTAATGAGTAATTGAAAATTACAATTAATTGTTGCTATAGAATATGCGTGAGGAGTATTAGCGGAAAGCCTGATGGCAAAAAAAAAGGGCAATGCCGAGATTGCCGACACGCCCTTCTCAAAAAAGTAAATTTAAAATTATATTCCACTATTTCTTAATAATAGACAATCTAATTTCCTAACTCTAACTGATTTTTTACTAACTCAAAATATTTGCCTTTTAGAGCAGTTAATTCCGTATGAGTTCCTTGTTCTACAATCTTACCCTTGTCTAATACAACAATCTTATCAGCATTTTTTACAGTACTTAATCGATGGGCTATTATCATAACCGTTTTACCTTCAAAAAAATAATCTAAATTATTCAGTATTTCTTTTTCGTTATTTGCGTCCAATGAATTGGTTGCTTCGTCAAAAAAAATATAATCTGGATTTTTATATACAGCACGAGCAATTAAAATTCTTTGTTTTTGTCCACCACTAATGGGAAGTCCTGTTTCTCCTATTTTAGTATGAAATCCCATAGGCATATCTTTAATAAAATCTTCTAAACAGGCTAACTTCACGGCTTTTTCTAATTTTTCAATATCAGGTTTTCCTTCAGAAATTGCAATATTTTCAGCAATAGTACCACTAAAAATATAACCATCTTGCATCACAACCCCACATTTTTTGCGCCATTCATTACAGTTTATTTTTGTGATATCATTATCTCCCAGTAATATAGCACCATCATTGGGGAAGTAGAAACCCAACAGCAATCTTAATAATGTCGTTTTTCCACTGCCGCTAACTCCTACTATAGCAGTGATTTTTTTATGTTCTATTTTCAGATTAATACTGTCCAATATTAATGGGCTGTGCGTACCGGAATATTTAAAATTAACATAATCAAATCTTATACCCTTATACAAGGAGGTACCATTTATAAGCAATTTTTGTTCATTGTCTTCGTTAGAACGTTCTAAAACATCAGATACCCTGCCATGAGATAGTTTCGCATACTGTAATTCTCTTGAAAAACTAAGCAATTGATTAATAGGGCTGACGAGTTGTCCCAATAAGAAGCTAGTGGTCATCATCGTTCCGATAGTCATTTTTTCTTGAATAACCAAGAAAGCGCACAACCCGGTTACAAAAAGATTTTTAAGACTACCAATAAATCCCACACCCTCAGAAAATAAAGTGTCTAGGACAATAGATTTTAAATTCAATTTATTAATTCTTTGTTGATATCTATTCCAATTAGAAATTCTTATCTTCTGTGAACTATTGATTTTGATGTCAGGCATACCCATTATAGTTTCATAAATAGAGTTACGACGTTCAGAATATAATGAAAATAAAGAATAGTCAATGTGTTTTCTTCTTTCCACAAACAAGATAGTATATAAAAAGGATAATACTGTGGAAATTGCAAAGATTACAAAAACAAAACCACTGAAATAAAATAATATAGAACTAAAAACTAACAAATTAAGAACAGTCAAAAGCATAGTCCCAAGTGTATCTGTTATAAAGTTATTAATTCTATCTTGGTCACTTAAACGTTGTATTAAATCTGAATTAAAGCGAGTATCAAAATAATTCATTGGCAGGTCAATTATTTTATATAGATATTTTGCTATCAAATCAATTCCTAATTTGAATCCTGTTTTGGAAAGTAAAAAATTTGCAATACTACTAGTAATAGTAAAACCTATGTAAAAGAGGAGTTGGGAAAACAATAGTATCCATACTAAATTAATGTTTTTGAGAGCAATACCCTCATCTACCGTTTTTCTGAAAATTAGAGGTAATATCCATGTAATTACCATGGAAAACAGCGTTAGAATTGTGATAAAGGAAAATTTCCCTTTGTATTGCCTCAGCATTTCTTGAGTTAAATTCCAGATAGTATGTTCCCTATCTTCTTTTAACTCTTTGTTTATTTCGTGAAAATTATTATCAGGAGCCAATACGATAGCAACACAATGTTCATTAATGAAAATTTTTTCATTAAACTCTTCATTATTTAATCTTACTCTCCCTTCGTCAGGATCAATAATAATAAAACTTTCTTTTTTTTGATTAATCTTTTCCAAAACAACAAAATGTCCTCTCCTAAAATAAAGGATTGCCGGTGTAGGCATACTGAAAATTTCTTTATGATTAACCGTGACCGAATAGGCTTTAAGTCCAATTTTCGTACAAGTATCTATGATATCTTTTACTGAAAAACCAAGACGCGATATTTCACAAAGATTTTTAATGGTTTTTAGAGAATATTTTCGCCCGTAATAATGTGCAATCATTTGAATGCAAGAAGCCCCGCAATCATTGCTTTCCAACTGCCTATATACCGGTATTCGTCTCATAATTTTTTACGAAATAGTTATAAAAACGATTTAATACAATTTCTTTCTTGTCCGCTTCTTCATAATTATACGTACAATGCTCTTCATCGTTCTGTTCAATACATCTTTGGCTGCATCCTCCTCCACATAGTGGTAAAATGGAACAAGTTCGACAAATTGATTTTTGCATTTTTGTTTCCAAGCGTTCATCTGGAGGCAAGGAGGTCCAAATAATATTACCCGTTTCTGTAAGATAACCGCAGCGATTTTCAGTTGCAAAATCCCTTGCCGTACATTTAAACACATCGCCATTATAGTTAATAAGCAATTGGTTTAAATTATCCGCGTAACATGGAAACCTTACATTATCAACATTGTGGATCGGAGAAGTAACCAAAAAACCTGTATTTGTAAAACTTTCAATAAATTCATCAATATTTAATGCGTTTTTATCTTCCTGCCACACTCTTTGAAAATCAATCTTCATATTTCCCTTATAGTTATCATCCCATTCCTGAATATCTGATAAAATTGAAGATATAGAAAGTATATTCTCTTTGGTATAGTTTATTCTTAAAATTACAAACACTTCATGTTTTAATAACAAATGAATATTTTTCAAAATTCTTTTATAGGTGCCTGCTTTGGATGTTAAAAAACGTACTTTGTCATGCTCTAATTCTCCTCCATCCAAAGTAATCTGGAAACTAACTTTTTTGCATTTTTGCTTTAAGTAGATAATATTTCTTTCGTTAATTAATACACCATTGGAAGTAAATGAAATATTTAGAATAATATTTTGTTTATTACAATGGTCTGCAATACAACTTATCAATTCTTTAGCTGTTGAAAAAGCCAAAAGAGGCTCGCCTCCAAAAAAATATAAATAGAAGGCTTCTAGTTTTTTATATTTTTGAAATATATTAGTAATATTCTTTTTAATACTCGCTATTGTAATGGCTGACATTCTTGAGCCTTTAATGTGATTTTCGTAGCAATACCAACATTTTAAATTGCAATCTAATGTTGGATTCAACATCAATTTATATTCTTTACTATTATTGTCAATTTCTCTGCTAAAATTCTTTATGTATTCATATTCATCAATATTATTTTCTACAATAGCTTTAGCTTGTAGTAATTCCTCATATAAAGTACTATTTTTTTTTGCAAGGGAATGAATGGGCAAATTCAAGTCATTGAATATAATCTTTGTTAGTAGCACAAATTTATCTGATAAGGCATTATATAACGCACTTACTTGTTCAGTAAGTGAAATAAAAGTATTATATTGGCTATATTTCATTTATTAATAGTAGTTAATAATTATTAAAAGGGGGAATCTTTTTTTGATTACCCCTTTTAAATCGTAAATAAAAAATGTGGTCACACCATCATCGCTTTAGTGTTTGTGCATTTTTTTTCATTAATGGAACCATCGCAATTACTACCACTGTTTGTGCAACTCTTGGTATTTATAGAACCACCACAACCTGAGCCAGTGTTGTTACATGTTCCACCATTTTGGGTTGAACCACCCATAACATCTTCTGGATTAACCATAAGTGTCATCTGTTGTTTTTCAGAGAGATGCGTTCTCTCAAGGGAAGCAATAAAACCTTCGATTTTACTTAATTTTGTCATTATAATTGATTTTTTAAATTTTCCCTACTCTATTTATGGATTTTCGGGTTACTCCTAATTTTGTATTCTTTGCTGAATTTTATCGCTATTTCTGTTTACTACTCCTCGTGCTTTATTGTTTCCAAATTTTATATTGTAAGAGATCCAATAGGTTCTGCCATACATAAATCTCTCATATCCATAAGCAAAAGTTTCACCATGAAAAGATATGTTAATAGGTTTGTCTATGATATCATTCACACCAAAAGAGAGTGTACTGTTTTTAAAACTTTTAGAGATAGAAGCAGATAAATAATAAGTAGCACCTTTTTCTAGTGATACACCTTTGCTCCGGGGGCAAAATTGAAAACGTGTCTCGATTCTCCAATTCTTTTTTTTGTTTAATGCAGTATTTATTTTGAGGTCGGTTGATATAAAATTAATTCCAGTTTCATTATAAGTTACTATTTCGCTCGGAATATTTCTGGCTATAAAATATGATAAATCTGCATTAAATGAAAGATATAAGAAATTTTTAAATAGGTTTTTTGTTATCGAAAAAGTAAACCAAAAGTCGTGGTTTTCTCCATAATTCATCGTTTTAATTTTTGTCACCCCATTCCCAACAGGAATTCTAAAGTCTGACCATGAATCTTTGGAAAATTCATATTCAAAAACAAACATATAATCTGAAAAAAATGTATATTCTAAAGCTAAACTATAACTTTTACAGGGTTTCAGATAGGGATTATTTTCTTGATAAAAATTAGGCGAATAAAAAAACCTAAAAGGATTCAGCATAGAATAACTTGGTAAAACATAATTTGTAGTAAAATTTAAACCCAATTCATGGTCTTCATGTGGGACATAATACACAGATAAAGAAGGAAATATATTAGGATATTTATTCGAAACGACTTCTCTCGTTACTTGTTGGACTCCTTTATAAATATAGTATTCTCCTCGTAAGCCAGTAGATAATGACCACTTATCTGATATTTCCCAATTAAAATCAATATACGCTGACCCGGTAATATCTTTATAAATAAAGTCATTAGTGCGAAGCGAATCGCTAACATATATATTATTTAATTTATTGCCATAAAAATAGTTGTAATCTACAACTGCCCCATAACATTCTAAACCCACATTGAGTTCTATATCAGAGTTAAAGTTGTGTTGAAAGCGAGTTTTAACACCGTAGCCATCCAATGAGATAGTAGCCTGTGTCCGAAAATCAGAAAACACAGGGTTCTTATCTGAAAACAGAGTATGCTGAAAATAATGAGGCATATCTGATAAATAATGATTATAATCCCAATCAAAACTCAGTTTTTGTTTTGCATTAAAAGTGATGTTATAATTTAAATTAGATGAGACAGAATAGTTAGGCGCATTCATTTTAAGAAGCGACTCTGTAAAATCAGAAGAATCAATAATAGAAGAATTTAAAAAACGATAATTGGTTTCAACAGAGTTTTTTTCTTTGCGGTAATTGGTATTCGCTTGAATTCGAAAGCCAAGAGAGTGTTTTTTATTAATATTGTAATCCAAATTAAAAAAAACATTTAAATAGTAATTGGTAAAATAGTTGTTTTTAGTATAGTACATATCCATACCATCCAAGAAGTAATGATGAATTCCCGACTCTTCAAATAAAGATGGGAAGTAAGAAGTTGAAACACCTGTTGTAATATTAATTTTTTTCTTTTGAATATTTAAAAACAAATTTAGAGAAGGATTATTTAATATCCATTTTTCTTTTTGTTGATCTCTAACAGTAATATTGGTTAAGACCCCATCTTCTAGCGGTTTACGTAAAACAATATTAACAATTCCGTTGCGTTCTGTTGCTGGATATTGGCTACCGGGAAATGGAATAATTTCTACTTTTTCAATATTCTCAGCAGGGACTCCTTGCAAATCAATGTTGCTTTTTCTGCCGTTAACGTAAATTGTGGTTCTTCCTTTACCCAATACTTCCAGATAACCTTCTAAATTCACCTTGAGTAGTGGAGCGTATCCCAAAAAATCCATAATGTTTTTGCCTTGTGCTAATGGAGAATTGTAAATTTGCGGAATAACAAATTTATCTACTTCACGAATTATCGCAGGGCGACTTACAGTAACTATAACGGCTTCCAAACTCTGAACATTCCCTTCTAATACAAAAATTTGTAGTTTTTCTGCATCTTTTAATATCATTTTTTGAGGGCTGAATCCAAAAGAATTTAGGTATAAATAATAATTATCTAAATTTGCTGGTAACGAAATAGCGAACATTCCTGTAGAGTCTGTAATTTCAGAGGAAAATAAGTTTTCATCAGCGGATAAAACCATTACTAGAGCATCTGTAATGGCTCTATTTTCACCATCCATCACATAACCGTTCATAATTGATTGTCCTTTAATAATGAAAAAATGACCAAAAACGAGCACACAAAAAAATAGTAATTGTACCACCACCCTAAAATAAGTATTAGTAATCTTACTGTTTTTTACTTCATTAAGATGTTCTGCTACTGTAATTTTCATATTTTTTATTATCTTTAAAACCAACATTTGAGATAGCAATGTAAAATATATGGCGAAAATATTAAAATTTTCATACGCGCTTATAAAAAAATCAATACAAATGGCACAAAAATGTCCTGAAAGTATCAACAAAACACTTTTCTACAACTTTTTCGCCCCAAATGAATTAACCACTACTGTATCTCCCCAATACTCCGTAGCCAAATCAAACAATTTTTTCGTGTTTTTTTCTATGGGTATATCTATCCAATCTTCCATTGTGCGTTTTACGCGGCTGTTGGGACTAATGTACTTGCCAGCAACACGCGGTTGCCCATAGCCAACCGCCCATTCCCTAAATATTCCGTGAATTGGGATTTTGAAGCCAACACTTTCAACAACTCCGTAATCTTGCGTAATAATATAGCGAATGCTGTTGCGGAGTCTCTGCTCGGTTTTTCCCGCTTTCTTTCCGGTTTTGTATGTATGGGCTTGTTTTGTTTTGCCTTTATTAAAGCGTGAGGCGTTTGCTTTTGCCATATTTCGCACAATGGCTGCCCATTTGCGTGCTTGTGCATAAAACTCTTCGGCGGAGATAATTTTGCCGTCAATGGAAGAATGGATAACGGAAGACGGTGAAGGGTGAAAGGATGACATAGAAAAGCAGTTAAAGTGTTGTTTTTCTATATTGTATTAGGTTGAATATCATCGCTGAAATATGTTTTGCATTGTCCAGCAAAGTATCAAAATCAGGTTTTTCTATATATCCTAACTCTTTAGCCAAATATAATTGTGTTCTTAATTCACCACAAGAACCTTTGGCAATGTATAAGAATTGAATAAATTCTTTATTGGTTTGCCGTTCAAATTCTTCAGAGATATTGGAAGGAATTGATACTGCAGCGCGTTGAATTTGGTCTCTAAAACCAAAATCTCTGCAATCTCGCATGAACTCATATGTTTTCACAGTCAAACGCATACTCATTTTCCAAACTTCCAAATCTTCAAATTTTGTAATTTTTTCCATAATTAATAATTTTAGTTAATATAGTCAATACCGAAAACGCATACCCTAAAACTTTATTTTCCATTATCCATATTCCGTTCTCCGTTTACCATTTACCGTGTTCCGTTCTCCGTTTACCGTTCTCCTTTATTACGGTATTTAGGCGATTCAGTATTACATGAACGTTTAATTCGTAAAATTTTGTTTCGTCGTAAAAGCGGTCGCCCATCAGGTTTCGGTGTATGCC
>JAIRVY010000169.1 GCA_031253655.1 Bacteroidales bacterium | reverse complement strand
TTCGTGCTGCCTTTGGTAAGTTTCATCAAAACCGGATACAACTTTTCGCCAAGTTCAAGACGGGTGTCCTTGAATCTTTTGCGGGCTTTTTCAAGGTTTGCCTGCAGGTTGTTGTTTTTTATGTCATATTCAATTAAACAGGATGTTGCCTCGCGCATTGCCTTGTTTGCGGTGGCTTGGGCATTTTCTACCTTGTGCAGCGAGTTTGCCATTGAGGAGATGGCGGCGGCGGCTCTTGCCCCGTCCAAGCCCAACTCCTTGAAAATGGGCAGTAGTTTATCAAAGCCGCCAGCACCCTGAAAGCCTTTGAGAGTGCGTTTTAGAGTTTCGTTCATATCCGTTTCAATCAATTTACGAAACTCCTTGATTTCCATTCCGGCAACCTGGGCAAACTCTGCGGGTTTGTGAATGATTTTTTGAATCAGTTTTTGAAAGGCGGTGGCGCTCATCTCTACTTTCTGCATATCTTGGTCTAATGCCGAAGCGTAACCAAGAATCTGGTCGGCAGAAAGTCCCGCTTGTACGGCGATGCCGCCCAAACGACCGGCAAAATTGACCATATATTTTTCGTTGGCGGTAGATGTCTTGCCGAGTTCATTAACGGCTGATGCAATGGAGAGCATTTTGTCTTTGAGGTTTAAGCCCTGTAGCATCTCTGTGGAACGCTGGTAAACATCTGTCATCTTGCCGATAAACAGGGTGGCATCGTTGCCCAGCACGTCATTCATGGCAATGTTAATGATGTCTGACGCTTCCACGAATTGCTTTACCAAATCCTCTGCACTAATGCCGAGTTTACCGGCTATGTAAGCAAGGTTGTTCAACTGCTCACGACTTGTCCGGGTGTCCATCTTCTTAAAACTTTCGTTCAGTTTTTCCACCTGCTGCTGCGTAAGAAGCGTGGTTTTTCTAACATTGCTGTAATAGTCGTCCATCTCGGCGAGGTCAAGTGCCGTTTGTTTAAGCGTACCTACTACGTTGTTAAATGCGCTGAAAACTTGCACAAAGCCGCCCAAACCTGCGCCAAGCATCATTAACTTTTTTTGCAACGTATCCCACGCGCTTGCGGCGGTGGCAATGTTTGCGGTGTGTTCTTGCAGATAACCGCGAAGTTCCTGAATCTTCTTAGCGTGAACAATATACTCCTGCGAGCCGATGACCATGCGGTTTTGCTCGTTAATGAGGCGGTTCATCTCGGCTCGGATACCTTTAACAGTGGCTTCCACCTCCTTGCCGTTGATGTAGATGTTGATTCTGCGAGTGCTCGATTTTGCCATAAATTGAAAATTTATAGCAAAGGTAAGGTGTGGAAAAAGTTGAGATAGGACAAAAAAAGAGCCTTAAAAATATCTAAGGCTCTAAAACTATTGGTTGCTTATACCAATCATAATAAAACAATTTTAATTAGTTTCAAAATCATCTTTTGTGATTGTAAAAACAGCCCTATCCCATTTGTTCTTTTTTCCTCCGGCAGAAATCATCCAAGAATTAAAATTATAAAAACTATGAATGCTATCTGATAAAGTAAGTAATGGAGGCTTCCAAGAAACTAAAGGACTTTTTTCAATATAAAAAGAATCTTGTGCTGCCCAAGCGTCAAGTACTTTCACTCCATTACAAGTAGAGCAAGTAGGTTTATAGATTTCTATTATAGTACCGTACTCTTGGTAATTCTTAATTATCATTTCATATATTCCTTGGTCATAAGCACTCATACTTCTATACTCATTTGGGCGTAATGTAAAATAATAACAATAATTTGCTTTTGAGTTATTCTCTGCAAAAACTATTGTGTCATTCGTTGCATTAATAATCTTAATTTCATTCATTTTTTCAGGATTTGGTTTAAAACAAGATGAAAAAATGAATAAAAAAACAAAGGTTGTATAAACCTTAAAAACCAAATGCGGCAAAAACCGCGGTAATACTTGCTGAGTTTCCATATTTACTTATTAATTTTGATTTTAATTGTGAATGATTTGTAACATCGCTCGTGAGGCAATCATAAATTTGCTTTGGAGTAAGACTACACTGTAATTGTAGGTTATACAAAATTTTAGGTTTAAACCAATATGTTGTACCTGGAGTTGGCACATTAGTGAAAGAATAACCTAAGGCAGTAATATTTGTCATACACCTCCATTCAAAATATTCGCCCCACATTTCTCCAACGCCTATATATCCGTCCAAGGCTCCAGTACCATCTCCGTAAGTATTTTTATTTACATTAGCAACAATGCCAGAAATGTAATTTAACCAATATCCACTTCCCGCTTTTTCGTAATGACTAGCATGAGACAACTCGTGAAAAACTAATGAATAAAATTTTTCTGTATCTTTAACATTACAAATAATAAAAACATCAGGTAAGACAAAAGCAATAAAACTCAAATATGAGTTAATAGAAAACATTCCTAATAAAATATTAAATGCTGCTAACTGGATTGGAGTTCTATGTGTCATAGGAGCAGCTCCCATACCATTACTTTTATTAATAAACCAAATTCGCAAATTACTTGCAGGTTTTGTAATGTTTAAATTAGGACAAATTTTTTCTCTGTAAATATATGCCGCATTGTTTACAGTAGCCCAAGGCCAAGCATCAGAATTAGTTTCAATATTTCTGTTATGTCCAGAATTTGAATGCCATCCCATATTGTAATTAGCAGGGCATAAAAAAGCCCAATTTCCCCACACTTTAAAACCAGTAGAATTTTCAAAAATTGTAGCATAATGTACATTAGTCAAATAAGATTTTGACATCTTGTAATATCCATTCTCATCGGTAGTGGCTTCACACAATTTAATAATATTATGAACTCGAACTTTTACTTTCCTAACACCTTCTAAGTTTTGCGTGGAAGTGTTTTTTACTTTAATATAACCAGAAGGATTTTTTGCACCTCTCGAAACAAATATGGCTTCTTCATATTCTTCTTGAGTAATGTTTCTGGTTTGCATCAATGCTTCTAATTCTAACATAGCCATTGTTTCAGTTAAAGCAGAGGCATTATGCTTATCAGATAAAACAAGTTCATCAGGTATAAAACATTTTTCTAAAACATCATACGGCACTATTATTGAGTTTGCTTGCCCTACAGGAATTGTCGTATAAAGCCAAGGTAAATCACCATACTGTGAACCGGGTCTAATATAATAAAGTCCTTGTTGGATTATTTCATAATCAAGAGGGTAATGGAATAATGTTAGACCCGATTCATCAATCAGATAATTGTATTCCGTACTGTCCTGTGGCTTAAAGCAAACATACAAATGCGTTGCTGAAATTGTAAGATTTTGGACAAATGAGGATTGCGAAAAGAGATTACTTCTCGAATTTAATAAACTATCGTACGCCATAGTCATATTTGCTACGGAGTAAGCGTTTACGAGTTGGTTGCCAAGGATAATTTCTTCATAAGGTTCTCCATTTGCCTGCAAACCATCTTCGTTATTTAATCCACTTCGGTTGGGTGGATCACTTGTACCTTGCTCAGTGAGCAGGTTAAATTCTTTTTTGCAGCCTATAAATAAGACAAACAGGCAGCAAATTACTGTAATAAGTGATAAGTTTTTCAAGTGAATGATGTTTTATAAACATTTGGCAAAAGTATAATTATTTTCCAATTGAATAGAAAATTAATTCAAAATAGCATGAAAATGTCCTGAATATATTAAAAAAATATTTACTTGATGATTTTCAGCAAAAAAAATACTGTATTTTTTCATTTTATTTAAGTGCAATTAAACACTTCTTCTTACTCTTTCTTCTGCGTGAGGATTGAAGCGGCTACCCCACAGCGTAAGAAGACAGCACAATAAATAATTGAAAATTAAAAATTTGTGTTGCTAATAAAGAACACAAGAGGAATAATAGTGAAAAGCCAGACGGCAAATAAAAAAGGGCTATGTCGGGATTGCCGGCACGCCCTAAACAGAGAAATATAAAAAATGATGGATTAATCATCTTTTATATTGTTTTTGCAGCGCAAAAATAATTATTATGGTAGCGTCACGCTACTTTCGCAAAGAAGAATTTAAAAATGCAACATCATCTTGTTCACTTCAAGATATGAAACAAGATTTTATGTTAATGTTAGATAAGACAAGAGAAATGGCAAATATTCCATTCCAAATCACATCTGCATATAGAACAATCGAACACGAAAAAAAACAAGGAAGAAGTGGAAATTCAGCTCATACAGAGGGTTGCGCTGTAGATATTAAAGCAATAGATGGAAGAACTAAATGGTTAATTATTAATTCTGCAATAAAATGTGGATTTAATAGGATAGGTTTTGCCAAAGGATTTATTCATTTGGATTCAAGTAAAAAACTAGACCAAAATGTTATTTGGGAATATTAATAATTTGATTATCAATGATATTAATATTGACTACTTACTTCTTATTCTTTGCTTTTTTCGTTTCAATTTGGAGGGTTTTAACCCAAATTTGACACAGTTTTGGCACAAAATTAGGAAAAATTACGCAAATAAGAAGAAAGTTGAAAACAACTTAATAATCAAACGGGGGAAATTTCTTGCACCTCGCAGCAGAACTATGGAAAAGATTCTACAATGAAGCCAATCTTTTCCAAACCCTTTAACAACCCTTCTTCGCCAAAAAGATGTCCAGCACCGACAGCAATAAAACTTGGCTTTTCTGCAATGATAGTAGGTAATTTTTCTAACCAACGTTCATTTCGAGTTTTGTTGAGAGCAATTTGTTCTGTGGAACTATAAGGGCAAGGGTCTTCTCCTGAAAACATATTTTCATATAAACCCTTTAAGTCCGCAATACTATAAAGATGATTCATTTTTTCTGCGTTTAATTTCATCCAACCAATATTTCTCAACATACAGACCAAATTGTTTGCTTGAAGTTGCAATGAAGAAACATCGAAAAGGGCAGCTATTTGGTCTTGTACTGTTTCCAAACCAATTACAGGAATTCCCTTGTCAACAGCCTGCTGCTGAAACCACACATCAATAACCTCGTTTGAACTCATTTGAGGAAACAATTTTTTGTAAAAAGCGCCAGAGTATGTCAAGCTAGCGAGTGCGGGCTTGAACATTCCAAAAGCATTGAGTCCAAACCCCACCAATTCCATAAGTTGTTTATCAACAAAACGATAATCTTCTTCAGATAGAAGCATTTTCCAAGTAGTATCTTTCGGCATCATTCCCATTTTTTGCAACTCAAAAGCGAGCCTATTCATATCAGTAGCAATCAATTCGCCTACCATCTGTTCGCACAACGCAAATGCTCGATTCACATCAACAAAACAATCCAAACTACTAATAGGATAAAGATGGTGTGTCCCAAAAACATAAGAGGGTTGTTTTATATTGTTACCTGAGATTTTCCACAATAGACTCCCAGAGTAGTTTATATTGTCTGTTTGAGCAAGCAGTTGTGTGCCTGCTATTAACACAGCCAATATAAAAAAAATCATTTTTTTCATATTCTTCGTTATTTAATTATATAGTTAGGTTATTTTTTGTTAATATGTGCTCTCTTCTGTTTACACAAGAAAATGTATGTCTTCAAATAAAAGTTTACCGAAGTTAGTTTAGGGTTCATAGGTTTTTAGGGTGCAAAATTATACTAATTATAGGATAAATTGTTTTTTAAAATTTTTTCTTCTTTCTTTTAG
>JAIRVY010000082.1 GCA_031253655.1 Bacteroidales bacterium | reverse complement strand
CCACCGGTAGCGCGTTGTCATTCCGAGCGTAGCGAGGAATTCCATTCATAACGCTTCAAACTAATTTTTAACCGATTTCATCCTTATTGATTATTCGTTACAAAAAAAATATATTTTTGCGCCCCTGAAAAAAAAACAACAAAAAATAGCACGATATGGCACAGAAAAGAACCTATCAACCGTCGAATAGAAGACGCAGAAACAAACACGGATTCAGAGAAAGAATGGCAACGGCAAATGGTCGCAGAATAATAGCTGCCCGCAGAGCAAAAGGGAGAAGATATCTTACCGTTTCCGACGAAATGAACGACAAAAAGTAATTGTTTGCAACGTGCCGTGAAGAAACTACACATCGAAACGTACGGCTGTCAAATGAATGTTGCCGACAGCGAAGTCGTAGCTTCAATTCTTTCTCCTTATTATAAAATTACAGATTCGCTTCGGGATGCGGACCTTGTTTTGTTAAATACTTGTTCTGTGCGCGACCACGCAGAGCAGCGGATAAGAAAACGTCTGCACGAATTGGCGTCATTAAAAAAGAAAAACAAAAGTTTAGTTATTGGGTTGCTTGGTTGCATGGCTGAACGTATTAAAGAGCAACTACTTGAAGAAGAAAAAGTGCTGAATTTTATTGCCGGACCCGATGCCTACCGCTCGTTACCCAAACTCATAGAAGAAGCCGATTCGGAAATCATATCATTTAATGTACATCTATCTGATGTAGAAACTTACGATGATATTGAACCGGTTCGCTACAACAGCAACGGCGTTTCAGCCTATATCTCCATAATGCGCGGCTGCAACAACTACTGTACCTACTGCGTAGTACCCTATACCAGAGGCAGAGAAAGAAGCCGAGACTCGAAAACAATATTTGATGAAGCAGAACTTCTTTTCGAAAAAGGTTACAAAGAAGTAACTTTATTAGGGCAAAATGTTAACTCATATTGTTGGAAAAGTGGAGACACCAAAATAGATTTTGCAGATTTAACTGAACTGATTGCACAAATATCCCCACTACTTCGCGTGCGTTTTGCCACCTCCCACCCCAAAGACATCTCCGATAAATTGCTGTATGTGATGGCTAAATATCCGAATATTTGCAAATATATTCATTTGCCGGTACAATCGGGGAGCAATAAAATGTTGAAAAGAATGAACCGTGTTTATACGCGTGAATACTATTTGGAACGTATTAAAAAAATAAAGAAAATATTACCTGAGTGCGCGATATCAACCGATATCATTGTCGGATTTTGTGGAGAAACAGAACAAGACCACCAGGATACTCTTTCTCTTATGAGAGAAGTGGATTATGAATATGCTTTTATGTTTAAATATTCCGTGCGTGAAGGTACTAAAGCCGCAGAAAAATTTGAGAACGATATACCGGAAGAGTTGAAAATTAAACGTTTGGAAGAAATTATCGCGCTACAACAACACCTTTCCTTAGAGAGCAATAAAAGAGATGTTGGAAAAACATTTGAAGTATTAATTGAGGGTGTTTCTAAACGCTCAGATCGGCATTTTTTTGGGAGAAATTCGCAAAATAAAGTCTGTGTCTTCCCTAAAATGAATTGTAAAATTGGTGAATACTTGACTGTTGAAATTACAAAATGCACTGCCGGAACCTTAATTAGTGAATTGTGAATAGTAAGGAAAATAGTCAAACCCTTTTAACTTCTCTAACTTCTTTACTAAATTACTAAAAAAAAAAATTGAAACTAACGCTAATATTTATTGGAAAAGAGAATTTAGAGGAGTTACAAACTTCGTTTTTGGAATATTTTTCAAAAATTAACAGGTACAATCCTTTTAAAATTGAAGCAATTCCCTATTTAAAAAATACACAATCATTACCCGTTGAAGTCCAAAAAAAACAGGAAGGAGAGTTGTTTCTCAAGAAAATAACCTCACAAGATGTTGTGATTCTGGTTGATGAACGAGGAAACGAGTGTACTTCTCTTCAATTTTCAAACTTTCTTCAACAACGACTAAATGCCGGAACAAAAACCATGCTGTTTTTGATAGGCGGAGCTTACGGGTTTTCGGAGGAGTTATACAAACGTGCTGATTATATAATTTCTTTGTCAAAGATGACCTTTTCCCATAAAATGGCACGATTACTCTTTGCAGAGCAGTTGTATCGCGCTTTTACGATATTGAACGGTGAACCGTATCATCATCAATAATGCTTTTTGATAAGAGTTGTTGAAGCAGAATCAAAAATCATAACTACTTCTTTTTTGGCGGCACCGCACCAAACACCAAGACACTTTTCGCCAGTATTACATTTGATATTGGAAATTATTGGCTGCGGGGACATAAACGGGTTTTGCCCGAAGCCAATTTCATCGCCGGCAGTATTCCAAAAACGAAAACTATCGTAGTCAATTCTTGCATATTTAAAAAATACCGTATCTCCTACCCTATAATTCATTCTAAAATAGAAACGTCGCTCCCGCTCAGTCATCTCTGGAATAAAAATGCTGGAAGGCGATCCACGCATTATTTCATAATTAAAAGTTTTACCTTTAAAAGGAGAATTGTCGAAAGTAGTCGGGATAGTTGGAATCCAAAGTCTGTCTTGAAACTGCGCGCAGTGAATCTTTACTTTAAACTGATAGTAATTCATCAAACCGTTGTCAGTCATTGAAATACGAATATTGGCTGTAGAGTCAATAGATGGATGTCCAAAATTGGGCACAAACCCAACGCTGTCTAATTCAAAAGTATCTAATATTTGAGTTTCCGAAGTATAAATCTTATTGTTCCACTCAACCCTCAATGAATATTTTGTATTCAATTCGCCAACCATATTTCTTGTAGAATATGCATACAGCAAAGGATAATCCCATCTGGGAAGAAAATGATGGTTGATAAAAAGTTCCTGTTCTTCTCCGTTTTCCGGCTTCACAAAAACCCGAGCATCTCTAATGATGATTGAATCAATCAGATAATCTAACGACATTGTAGAAAAATAAGGCGCACTTCGATACAGCGAAACTACGGGAAACTCGCCGTTCTCTAAATAACCTTCTATAACCAACTTATTGTAATAGTTTGGAATTTTTACCTCTATCTCAGTTTGACAAGAGAAGAAAAACGGTGCAAGAAAAAATAGAAGAATAAAATTTCTCATTTAATTATAGGGGACGCCGAGTAATTCATATTAATGTTTTAAATTTGGATGCAAATTAATATAAAAATTTTAATAAAAAAATTACTTTTTTTCCATTTTTTTTTCTATTTTCGTAAACTTTTTGCAAAAGGAAATTTCTTATTGCAAACGATTGAAAATTAAATAAATACAATGGAAGATTTGATTAATGACGGCGAGAAAATTATTCAAGTGAATATCGAAAACCAAATGAAGGAAGCCTATATCGATTACTCGATGTCGGTAATTGTGTCGCGGGCGCTTCCGGATGTTCGAGACGGTCTGAAACCCGTGCACAGAAGAATTCTCTACGCGATGTGGGATATGGGAATTGATTCTACAAAGCCCTACAAAAAATCTGCAAGAATTGTAGGAGATGTGCTTGGTAAATACCACCCGCACGGCGATACTGCCGTTTACGATGCAATGGTACGTATGGCTCAAGATTGGTCGCTGAGATATCCGATGATTGATGGACAGGGAAACTTTGGCTCTGTGGATGGTGATTCGCCCGCCGCAATGCGTTACACCGAAGCAAGAATGAAAAAAATTTCGGAAGAGATGCTCGAAGATATTCAGAAAGATACGGTACCGTTTGATAGTAACTTCGATGATTCCCTTCAGGAGCCGCGAGTTTTGCCCGCCAAAATACCGGCACTTTTGATTAATGGCTCCTCAGGAATTGCCGTGGGAATGGCTACTAACATGGCGCCGCATAATCTGAGCGAAGTGTGTGATGGAATTTCAGCCTATATTGACAATAATGATATTACTATTGCCGAGTTAATGGAGTATATTAAAGCCCCCGATTTTCCAACAGGCTGCGTAATTTACGGTTATGAAGGCGTTCGCGAAGCATTTGAAACCGGTCGCGGCAGGGTAGTAATGCGCGGCGAAGCCACCATTGAAGAGGATAACGGTCGCAGTATTATCGTGGTAACTTCCCTACCCTACCTCACCAACCCTTCGGAAATGATTAAAAGGACGGTGGAATTAATTAAAGAGGATAAAATTGAAGGTATTTCTAATATCGAAAACCTGTCGAATAAAAAGAACGGCACTAAAATTATTTATGAATTAAAACGTGATGCGGTTGCCAACGTAGTACTCAACAAGTTGTATCAATATACTGCACTGCAATCCTCCTTTAGCGTAAATAATGTGGCATTAGTAAACGGACGCCCTATGTCGCTGAATTTAAAGAATATCATTGTCGAATTTGTGAAACATCGCCACGAAGTTGTGGTACGCCGCACACAGTTTGATTTACAAAAAGCATTGGAACGCGCCCACATCCTTGAAGGACTACTCAAAGCATTGGATGTCATTGATGAAATTATAGCCCTAATTCGTGGCTCAAAAACAGTGGAAGAGGCGCGTAACGGCTTGATGGAAGAGTGGCAATTTACTGAAATTCAAGCCCAAGAGATTGTAAATATGCGTCTGCGCCAATTGGTAGGATTAGAACGCGAAAAACTTCAAAACGAATACGATGATTTGTTGAAAAAGATTGATTATCTGCATCTGCTGCTCGAAAATAAAGAAATGCGAATGCAGATTATTAAAGATGAATTGGCGGAAGTGAAAGTTAAATACGGCGATGAAAGACGTTCAAAGATAGAATTTGCCGCCTCCGATTTTAGGATTGAGGATACGATTGCCGATGAAGAAGTGGTAATTACGATTTCTCACTTAGGCTATATCAAACGTACCCCACTTACTGAATATAAAGCTCAAAACCGCGGTGGAAAAGGCTCGCGCGGAAGCGCCACAAGAGATGAAGATTTTGTGGAAGATTTGTATATCGCCACCAACCACAACTATTTACTTTTCTTTACAGAAAAAGGTAAATGTTTTTGGCTTCGCGTTTTTGAAGTGCCCGAAGGAAACAAGACCTCAAAAGGACGTGCTATTCAAAACCTACTGAATATTGAACCGGACGACAAAGTGAAAGCTGTTATCAATGTAAATAATCTTTCTGATGACGATTATATTAACAACAACTACATTATTCTTTGTACGGAAAAAGGAGTTATCAAAAAAACCTCTTTGGAAGCCTATTCGCGACCGAGAATAAACGGTATTAATGCGATTACTATTCGGGAAGATGACCATTTGTTGATTGCCCGTTTAACCAACGGAACCAGTGAAATTATGATGGCACTTAATTCCGGAAAAGCCGTCCGCTTCAACGAAAAGACCGTACGTCCGATGGGTAGAAACGCCTCCGGTGTGAAAGGGATTACGTTGGCAAATGATAAAGATTTTGTGGTAGGAATGATTAGTGTATCAGGTCATGAATACGATATTTTAGTTGTTTCTGAAAATGGCTATGGGAAACGCTCATCTATTGACGAATACAGAGTTACGAACCGCGGTGGCAAAGGAGTGAGAACCATTAATATTACCGAAAAAACAGGCGGGTTAATAGCCATAAAAAATGTTTTGGATACCGATGACCTGATGATTATCAACAAATCGGGAATCGCCATTAGATTGCACGTGTCCAGTTTGCGTGTTATGGGTCGTGCCACACAAGGGGTTCGCCTCATTAATCTGAATGGTGATGATTCAATTGCCGCCGTTACTCAAGTTCCCAGAGAAGAGGAAGAGGTAGAAATTATTGAAGGGGTAACAGAATAGCGAAAAAACTATTCTTCGCAAAATTCTGTGAGTACGCCCGCGGTAGATTTCGGGTGTAAAAATGCAATCGTTAGACCTTCTGCCCCTTTACGTGGAGTTTTATCAATAAGTTGCACGCCTTTACTTTCGCATTCGTCCAACGCCTGAACAATACTATCTACACGAAACGCAATATGATGTACCCCTTCACCTTTTTTCTCAATAAATTTTGCCACTGCGCTCTCTTCGGAGGTAGGTTCTAACAGTTCAAGTTTTGTTTCACCCACCTTAAAAAAAGCAGTTTTAACTTTTTGGTCAACAACTTCTTCAATGTTGTAGCATTTTAATCCCAAAACCTTCTCGTAATAAGGAATAGTAGTTTGTAAATCCTTTACAGCTATGCCGATGTGTTCAATGTGTGAAATGTTCATAATAAATTATTTAATAAAAAAGCGGCATTTGCCGCTTAAAGATTATGCTTTATTCATTCTGCGCTCTTTAATACGCGCTTTCTTTCCTGTGAGTGCACGCAGGTAATAAATACGTGCTCTGCGAACCACGCCTCTCTTGTTAATAACTATATCTGACACAAAAGGGGATGCAAATGGAAAAACTCTTTCTACGCCAATACCACCTGAAATTTTGCGAACTGTAAAAGTTTTTGTAGCCCCGTGACCGCCTACTTGAAGCACAACACCTTGAAATTGCTGAATACGTTCTTTCGCACCTTCCACTATACGATACGCAACTGTAACCGTATCTCCCGCTTTAAATGTTGGAAATTGTTTTACTTCTACAAAGTTATCTTCCACATATTGAATTAATTCCTTTTTCATCTTTGTTAATTTTACTCGTTAAAAATACTTATTATTTGAGGGGGTGCAAAAATATACTTTTTTCGATACTAAGCAGGATTTAGTAAATTTATTGGTTAAAAATTAGTTTGAGGCGTTATTTTTTATTTTGGTGTTTTACAAAAATGTTTATTTGTCGCAAAATTAATTGAAGATGACTAAAGGAGGTTATGTTTACATTCTCACAAACAA
>JAIRVY010000075.1 GCA_031253655.1 Bacteroidales bacterium | reverse complement strand
TTATGGTTTAAAATTAAAAATTTGTATATGTTTTATGCCGTTTTTTTGTGAAAATTGTACGTCGTCGAGCGATATTACTACTTTTTCGTAATTATCAGGGATAGACTCAAGCGGAGCATACTCACGTTCTATGGTTTTTTCATCAAATAATAAATAGGCTACCTGAACATACAAAATCGTGTCCTCTTTCAATGCCACAAAGTCTATCTCCTTATCTCGAAAAACACCCGTATATACCTTATAATTTGCACGTTTAAGATTCAGATATGCTAAATTTTCCAATTTATACCCTACCCCGTAGGCAAACCCCGGATGAAGATAGTTTTTATACGCTAAATCGTTAATATAATATTTAGCGTTGCCCGAAATGGTCTCTTTTCCTCTGATGTCGAAACGTTCCGATTTATGCACTAAAAAAGCATCCTCCAAATGTTGATATATAGAATGTTATTTTTTGAAATATTGCTGCTGAGCAACTTGTATATTAATTGTCGCAAGATATAACTTTTTCCTGTACGTCTTTGCCCAACAAGCACTTTAATAAGACGATTGTTAGTATATGAAAAAATTTTATCAGCATAATCGGTGCGATAATATCCAAATTCTTGGTTAGCTTCGTCCCAAAAATTGTATTTTCTTATTCTGTTGAAAATTTCTTTCATATTCTAAAATTTCTGCAAAAATATAAAAAAATTCCTTTATACTCGAAAAGATCCATCTGCTTTTGCCGCCTTACCTCATTAATCATTAATCATTAACCATTAATAAAACCCTTGCTCTTTCATCACATTTTCCAACACTTTGGCATAGTGTTCATTATCGGCTTTTTTATAGCGGCGCTCTGTGAAAATTCGTGCAAGATTGGGCAAATTATTTTCTTCCAGCAATTTCTTCGTATTTTCGTGCGCTTCCTTGTCGGCATAAAGCCAATCAATGCTCTCTTTGGTATAATCGTTGTAGGTTTCGTAATGCACAAGAGTTTCCAAAGGAAGTTTGTCTGTAAGTTCCGGCTGTTCATCGGGATAGCCAATTGCAATGCAAGCCACAGGCACGGTATGTTTGGGAAGTTTCAACGCTTCAATGAATTTGTCGGCATTGAAAGTAATAGTTCCCAACCAGCAGATTCCTAAACCTAAAGATTCTGCGGCAACGCAGGCGTTTTGTGCGGCAATAATGGCATCAATTACTGCCCAATGGTAACTTTGCAAATTGGAATAGGCATCTGTTTCTGCACCTCTATATTCACAATATTTGTTAAAACGATTAAAATCGGCAACAAAAGTGAGAATTGCCGGCGCATTGGTGGCAATGGGTTGATTGAAATGCAAGGGCGCCATCTCTTTCATTTTCTCTTTGTCTTTAGTAACAATAATACTGTACAACTGCATATTTCCCATGGTTGAGCCATTGCAAGCCGCTTGTAAAATTAGAGTTAATGCTTGTTCATCAATCTCTGTGGAGGTAAACTTTCGGATACTTCGGTGTTGAAGTATCGTTTTTAAGGTAGAATTTGTCATAGAAAAATATAATTATGAATTTTTAAGAAGTTTTTCTTCCATCAAGAACCCCTTGTAACTTAAATCTTCATCCAATTCATTCCATCGAATACCTATGTTATCATATTCAAATTTTGAAAGTTGTAAGGATGTAGCATTGCGAAGGCGCGGATATTCTGCAAATTTCTCGTTGTATATTTTTCCTTTTTTTGTTTGGATATAAACTGCTTCATTATCAATCCAAACTTTGTTAACTGTTGTTTTCATCACCTCACAATATTAGTAAAAAAACGATTCCAATTGTCTATTATTATCTCTTTGTTTTCTTCAATTATCATTTCAGCCATCTTTAATTCATTCGATTTCAAACCTTTGTTTTCTAAAAGAGTGATATCTGGAATGAGTTGAAAGATTGCATATTCTTTTATTTTTCCTTTACCCTTAATGACGTGTATATGAATGGGTTCATGGTCATTACTGAAAAACCTGAACCTTAAACCGAAAAAGACGAATACAGTTGGCATTTCAAATATTTTATATTGATAGGACAAAAATACAAAACTTTTCATAATTTTTTTATTTTCGCACATTAATTTTTTTATATGAAGTATTCACGTATTCTTTTAAAATTAAGTGGCGAATCTTTACAGGGTAAGGATGGTTACGGTATCAGCTACGATGCAGTGCATCATTATGCTATGGAAATAAAATCGGCAATTGAATGCAATGTACAAATAGGGGTTGTGATTGGCGGAGGTAATATTTTTCGCGGTTTAAAAGGTGCCGACAAAGGTTTTTACCGAGCCCAGGGTGATTATATGGGTATGTTGGCAACAATCATTAACGCCATGGCACTGCAATCCGTTTTAGAAGAGTACTATATTCCGGTAAAATTGGTATCAGCACTTCCTGTTCAGGGCGTTTGTGAAAAAGCATACTTCAAAAATGCACACCAGTATTTGGCAGAAGGGTATGTGATAATTTTTGCCGGCGGAACAGGTAATCCATTTTGTACCACCGACTTGGCAGCAGCATTGCGTGCTGCCGAAATTAACGCCGAATTGCTGATTAAAGGCACCCGCGTGGACGGCGTTTATACCGCAGACCCCGAAAAAGACCCCGATGCCGAAAAATACCACGTTCTCACTTACGAACAGGCGTTGGAAGAAAAATTGGCAATTATGGACTTAACCGCATTTACGTTGGCACAGGAAAACAATATCCCCATTTACGTTTATAATGCGAACCAACCCGGAAATTTGGAAAAAGTACTCTCCGGCGAAGAAATAGGAACGATAATCAATTAAAATTACGAATTACGAATTATGAATTACGAATTACGAATTACGAATTACGAATTACGACTTGAACTTTTTAATTTTTATGCTTTTAATCAAAATAAGAAATTATGAAAAATTATGTTTGTGATGTTTGCGGGTACGAATATGACCCCGCTAAAGGAGACCCCGATAACGGCATTGCCCCGGGAACAGCATTTGAAAACCTTCCAGAAAACTGGATGTGCCCACTGTGTGGTGTGGATAAAACAAACTTCTCGGAAGCGTAGGCTGAAAAAAGGAATACTTGATGTTAAAATCTATTCCTCATAAAATTAATCTGGGATTACATATTATTGAAAAACTGCCCTCAGGTTTTCATAATATCGAAACTATTTTCTACCCTTGTAATAATTACGAAGATACAATTGAGATTATACCGTCTTCCCGTTTTTCTTTTTCCATAATAAATGCTGATTTTACTTGTGAGATGGATCATAATTTATGTGTGAAAGCCTACCGATTGTTGCAAAAAGAATATAACCTCCCCCCTGTAAACATTGCGCTTCACAAGAAAATACCCTCAGGTTCAGGTTTGGGTGGTGGTTCTGCCAATGCAGCAACCACACTAGTAATATTAAACGAATTATTTTCTATTAATCTTTCCACAAAACAGTTGCATCATTTTGCGACTCAGTTGGGCAGTGATACGGCTTTTTTTCTTTACAATACTCCAATGTACGCCACAGGAAAAGGGGATATATTTGAAACAATTTGCCTTGATTTATCAAAATACAAAATTGTAATTATTGCCCCAAATATATCAATATCTACAAAAGATGCCTACAACGCAATTATTCCCAAAAAAACAAAAAGTGATATTAAACAAATTATCAATCTCCCAATAGAAAAATGGAAAAATCATTTGGTAAATGATTTTGAAAAAGTTACTTTCAAACAGTACCCATCGTTGCGGAAAATAAAAAATGATTTTTATGAAAAAGGTGCAGTTTATGCCTCTATGAGCGGAAGCGGAAGCGCCATTTTCGGAATATTTACTACTAAAAGTGCTTTTGAAAATTAAAATATTGATAATCAAGAATTTAGAATTTAAAGAAAAAAAAATATTGAACTATTAAACTTTATACTATTAACTTTAAACTTTTAACTATTAATAATCGCATAGTTCTTATTGGTTTTTCCGGTGCCGGAAAGTCCACCATGGCAAAAAAAATTGCTACACATCTGAATTTTTCTGTATTGGATACCGATAAAATGCTGGAAGAAAAATATCATATTTCTGTATATGATTGCTTTGAAAAATATGGCGAAGAGAATTTTAGAAAGTTAGAGTACAATATTTTAGTTGACGCTCTAAAATGTGAAAATGTAGTTATTGCTACAGGAGGCGGAACACCCTGCTTTTTTGATGCCATGAAAATAATAAATGAATCTTCGCTTTCAATTTATGTTGAGATGTCCCCAAAATCATTAACACAAAGACTGATAAATGCTAAAGTTACCCGCCCGTTAACAAAAAATAAAACAGAAGAAGAACTATTTGATTTCGTTACAATAAATTTATCTCATAGAGAAACGTTTTATAAGCAAGCTAAACTTACAGTAAAAGGCGAAAATTTTCATATTAACGATTTAAAATTCAATAATTAAAATATAAAAATTAATATTTAACATCTAACTTTTAATCCATTTATACACCTTATCATTCCTCCTCACTAACTCTTGTGTGGGGATGGAACAATATTCTCCTTTAATAGCCTGATTAACAGTTATTAAATCTACTCTTATTTCTTTCACTTTCATATCAACCACTCCTGTGGTGTGGCCAAATACCATAATTTCATCGTTTACAGATATTTCGTTGGTTTCAATAAGAATTTCTGCTACTTTAAGATTTGAGAAATAATTGGTAACCTTTCCTACATATTGTTTGGTTCGTGTGGCTTGTGAGCCATAATTGGTGGTCCATTCGCCTGTTTTCTGACCTAAATAAAACCCATCCCAAAAACCTCTATTGTAAACACTGCGCAGTCGGATCATCCATTTTTCTATCTTCTCTTTTGAGTAAGTTTGATTTTGAATAGCATCAATGGCTTCGTGATAGCATTGGGTAGCCATTTTTACATATTCGGGCGAGCGCCCCCGTCCCTCAATTTTTAGTACCGTAACCCCTGCTTCTACTATTTTATCAAGAAAACCAATAGTACACAAATCCTTTGGAGACATAATATATTGATTTTCAATTTCTAATTCGATTTCAGAATCCATATCCTTCACAAGATAAGCGCGGCGGCAGGGTTGCAAACATGCCCCACGATTGGCAGAATGATTAAAATTGTCTAAACTGATATAGCATTTTCCGGAAACCGCCATACATAAAGCGCCGTGTATAAACATCTCAATTTTAATTAATTGTCCTTTTGGTCCGCAAATATTCTCCTGATGAATCTGTTTCAAAATTTGGGCAACATCTTTCAGTTCAGTTTCCCTCGCCATTACAATTACATCTGCAAATTGTGCGTAGAATTTTACTGCTTCAATATTAGTAATATTACATTGAGTTGAAATATGAATTTCAAGTCCAATCTGTTTACAGTAATTCATTACTGCCATATCGGAGGCAATAATTGCAGAAATGCCACACTTTTTTGCAGTAACCAACAATAACTGCATCTCTTCAATTTCGCGGTTATAAATTACTGTATTTACTGTTAGATATGACAAAACGTTATTCTCTTTGCAAATATTTGCTATCTTTTCAAGGTCATTCAAGATAAAATTTGCGGATGAACGGGCTCGCATATTCATTTCCCCAACTCCAAAATAAACAGAACCAGCACCCGCCTGTATTGCTGCCATCAGGGCTTCGTAAGAACCCGCAGGCGACATTATTTCAATTTTTGAATACTGTTTTTGCATCGTTGATCAAATTGAAGACGACAAAAATATCAAAAAATCGTAATTGTTTTTTTTTTGTTAATTTGCACTCTAATAATTAAAAATTAAAAGAAACAATGAAAAACCTCTCCTTTCTCCTTTTCAGCTCTTTTATCCTTCTGCTCTTCTGCTTTTCTGCCTGTAATAAAAGTACATTCTACCATAAAGTCAATACATTACAAAGCGAAACTTGGAATATGGACTCTGCTTTCGTGTATCAATTCACCATCACAGATTCTTTCCAGTACTACAAGTTTTATATTAATGTAAGAAATTCTACGGCTTATCCTTATCAAAATTTATATCTGTTTTTTTCCACCCAGTTTCCTGACAGCACGGTATCTATCGATACTTTGAACTGTTTGTTGAGTGATGCCTACGGAAGATGGACAGGAAAAGGATCAGGAAGAATTAAGGATAATCGCTTTCTCTTAAAACCAAAAGTGCGCTTTCAACAAAAAGGAAACTACGTTTTTACGGTGCAACAAGCTATGAGAGATAATAATTTGAAAGGAATTACAGATTTTGGAATAACCCTGCTTTATGAATAGAACAATATCTTTTTTTATAGGTTTACTTATGGGCATAATGATTTGTGTGAGTGTTTTTTATATTAACAGTAAGAAACTAAAACAAGTTATTTCACATATTACTAATAAAGAAGTAGTTATAGAGATTAAAACCGATACAGTTTTTGTTGAAACTGCTCCTAAGTTCAAAAAACAAGTCATTCTTGATATTATTGATGACTCAGTATTTGATGAAGATATTGATAGTAAGGCAACCGAAGATGAAATATCGATTTACTATTCCGAATTTTCTATTGAAAATGATGAACAGGATGAAATTTTTGTAAATCAATTACTACAAACCAAAACAGTAAAAGTAAAACTGCACCACCTTGAAAAACAGAATATTAAACAGTCTGAAAATCACTTTCAAATCTTTGAAATACAACACTGGAGTACACCCATAAAAAACAAAATTACCTACTTCCGAAATCAAAATATGGTTAAGATAAAAGGAATGAAAATTGATAATATCAATATCGTTTTTTGGAATGAAAATTATTTTTTAGAAATAGAGAATCGCTATTATGCTATCCCTGAAACAGATAATTTCATAAAACTAATACTTGCTCAAATTCCATAAATAATTTTATTCGATTTAATATGAAAGGAATCCCATTTTTTCTTATTTTTCTTTCTGTTTTTTATTTCGGTTCCATTCTTATTACTTATGCTCAGTTTGATGATGATGAACCGAGAACAGATTTAGTTTGGCGGCAAAAGGGGTTTGAGTTTTACATTGGTTCGGGCGCTTATTTTGCGTCTAAACAAACCGCTGATTACTACACCGGATATCCTGATAATGACATCAACCTTAATCTTGTATTTAATAACGAGTATTACAATCAGCAAATATGGGAAATAATGAATAATGCTTATCCGTATCAGGAAAAGTATATCATTGAAGATAATGTTATGCTTCCTGCTTACAATATTGCTATGGATATTGCTATAGGGGCTAAATATCGTTTTCTTCGGGATTGGTATTTAGATATAAGTTATTCTTTTAGAAGACCTATTGCTGATAATGTTTTTCGTTTTGAATTTCCTGATATTGATATTGGCAATATTAATAAGAATTCGAAATATAGTCGCAATCAACATTTAGTTGCCAAAGAAGATCGGCATTATTTTGATTTATCATTGGGGTATATTTTTCAGGGGCACCCTATTACAAAGCCTTTTATTTCGATTGGGGCGATGTTTACCTACACGAATATCAAGAAATTCCTACTGTTTATAGAAGAGAAAGAGTTTGATTTATTAGCAATAGCAAAGAATCCGAATTATACGCCGGGTGTTCAGGATATGCCCGATTACAGAGTTTGGGCAGGACCCGGATATGGCTTTTCCGCCACTGTTGGGCTAAAAATTGCGTTTAGTAAATTGGTATCGTTAGACCCGTTTGCTCAAATTTCAGTGGCCAGTTTTGGAAATAGTAAAGTAAGTTTACCCGATTTTAACACGTCCTTCTGTCCCAATTTTTCAGTAGGTGTTCGTTTGGTAATTTGCGACTTCGCGATAATTCGCAATAAATGATTAGATGATTGATCTGGATAATTGTGTGGCGATGAATGAGGCGACATCGTCGGCGTAGGCATTCATTCCGAATCCTGCGTCATAGCCCAGTTCTCGCGCTAATTCGTGCGTGATTCTCGGTCCGCCGCATATTACCAGCAATTTATCGCGCAACCCCTCTGCCTCCAACATCTCTATCAATTCCACCAAATTTCCGATATGTACATCTTTTTGCGTAACTGTTTGCGATACCAATAACACATCGGCTTTCAGTTCAATTGCTTTGACAATAAACTCATCATTTGGCACTTGGCTACCCAAATTGTAGGCGTCAATCATCTCATAGCGTTCTAATCCGTAATGTCCTGCATACCCTTTCATATTCATAATGGCGTCAATTCCTACAGTGTGCGCATCTGTGCCCGTGCTGGCGCCGATTACCACTATCTTTCTACCAATATGCTGACGAATAAAAGTATCCGTTTCCTTCATATTCATCTTATTCGACTCCACCTTCGGCACAAGAATAGAGGTAAAATCCACACTTTGTTTGCAATTTCCATAGCAGTTAAAGAAAGTAAATCCATCGGTAAGTTCTTTGTAGAAAACAACTTGTGGATTTTCGAAAGCCAACTTTTTCAACAGTTGTTTGGCTGCTTCTATTGCCTCTTCGTTTGCAGGAACAGGCAACGTAAAACTCAGTTGCATCTTACCATCGTTCAGCGTATCCCCATAAGGTTTTACTTTTGTAAGGTCTAAAGTTTTGTCAAAATCGTTTGCCGACATCGAGTATAATCCACCGCTCATAATTGTTTACTTAATAATTATAAAATACTGTTTAATAGATTTATAGGCTTATCATTTTGGGGGCCATGTTCCTCTTATCCCATAAAAAAAGCCAAGATGATATCTCGCAGCAAAATAATAAACCGTATGTTTTAATTTTCCAAAAGGCAGATACAAAAATAAGAGTGCAGAAAGCAAATAATAGATACAAATTATTCTCCCATGAAAATTATGTGAAAAAAAATTGTGAAAATAATCATGAAAAACAAAGGTTGTGAATAATATCGCTGATGAGAATTGAAATAATATTACCAAAATCACGGAAAAATAATCATCCAGATTGGATATGAAACGAAGTTTTTTTGACGTCAATCTTTTGATTAATAATCCTGTTGCACAAAATGAACTAACCCAAATGGCTACGGCAATTAGTGCAGATACGGTAATATTGCGAAAGAAAAAAAACCAAACTGAGTCAAATATCAATAACAGATAACATATCAACGCTAAAAAAGAACCTAAATGGAACACTATCCCCGCGGTATAGGTCGGCAAATGTTTATACGCAGATTCTTTATTTTTCGGAGACATAGCACCTGTATTAGAATAGATTATACCTGCTGTAATATCCCCTGCCGGTTCCGATAAGTCTTTGGGTGTACCTAATCTTACCAATTTAATAAAATGTATCAAACAAAGAGTAAAGCACAAGAATAAAGCAATATAAGAAGCGTAAATAAATAAATTCATAACAATTTTTTTTACAAAATGTTCGGCAAAAATAGTATTTTTACCTTTTGTAGAAAAAAAACAATTTCTTTGTAACTAATTTTGAAATCAAAAAATATGTTAATAGAAATCAAAAATGTAAACAAAACCATCGAAGTTAAATTCGGCACTTCGTTATTGGAAATTATTGAAAAAGAAAAAATCGCGCTTTCTTTCCCTGTTTTGGGAGCATTAGTCAACAATCAAGTGCGCTCTTTGAATTATCAGATCCACCAACCATGCAGGGTCGAGTATTTTGATATTACTTCAACGTTTGGCAACGGTGTTTATACTCGTTCGCTCTATTTCATTCTTTACAAGTCGGTTATCTCTCTTTTTCCGCAGGCGAAACTGAATATCCTTCACTCAATCTCCGGAGGTAAATATTGCGAAATCGAAAACTTGAATCACCTGCTTGATGACAGGGTATTGTTATCTATAAAAAACAAAATGGACGAGATGATTGCTGCCGATTTTCCTTTTATTCGTGAAGAAGTAGCATGGAATGAAGCCGCAGAACTATTTAAGAAGCAAGGCATTGAAAAAGAAAAATCTATTTTCCGCGAAAAAAACCGGATGTATCTTACCATTCACCGATTAGATAATGTAATCAATTATTATTATGGAAATCTGCTTCCCTCAACGGGTTATATTAATCTTTACGGATTAGAATTGTATGAAAACGGATTGTTGTTAAAAATCCCTAATAGTAAACGTCCGGAAAGTTTGTCGCAATCGAGAAAAATGCCCAAATTGTTTCACGTATATAAGCAATTTAAAGAGTGGGGCAACCGGTTGGGTGTTTCTTATCTTTATAATTTGAATGAGAAGATTGACACCGGACAAATCGGAGACCTTATTCTCACCACAGAGGCACTTCAGGAGAAAGTGTGGGCAAATATTGCGGATGAAATTGACCGCAAAAACGCAAAAATGATACTTATTAGCGGTCCCTCAAGTTCCGGAAAAACAACTTCCTGCAAGCGACTTTCCGTACAGTTGAGTGTACTTGGCTATGACCCGGTGCAAATTTCTGTAGATGATTTTTTTGTAGAGCGAAATGATACCCCGCGGGATAAAAACGGAAATTTCGACTTCGAAGCGTTAGAAGCCATTGATTTAGAATTATTTAACAAGGTTTTAGATGAATTGCTTTCCGGAAAAGAGATCGAACTCCCCGTTTTCAACTTTCAACTGGGGAAAAAAGAGTGGAAAGGAAAAACTATAAAAATGCGGGATAATTCCATTTTAGTGATTGAAGGGATTCATTGTTTAAATCCAAAACTAACGGCTTCCATTGAAGAGGATACGAAGTACAAAATTTTTGTTTCTGCGCTCACTTCGCTTTCAGTGGACAGTCAGAATCCTATCCCTACCACCGATACCCGCCTGATTAGAAGAATTATTCGTGATTTCAACTATCGGGGGTATTCGGCTTTAGATACACTTCGGCGTTGGCAAAGTGTGCGCGATGGCGAAGAGAAAAATATCTTTCCCTATCAAGAAAATGCAGAGGTAATGTTCAATACTTCATTAATTTACGAATTATCTGTATTACGTCCGTATGCCATGCCCATTTTGATGGAAGTACCGGAATATGAACCCGAATTTGCCGAGGCGAGCCGGTTGATGAATTTTTTATGGTTTTTCAAGCCAATAAATCAGGATATGATACCGGGTACTTCCATATTAAGAGAGTTTGTGGGGGGTAGCAAATTTAGTTATTAATAGTCGGTTAAAGGTTATTTGTGCATAAAAAAAATGAAAGATTTTTTTTATATCTTACTGATAATCTTAAAGAAAAAATTTTCGCTTTTTTTCCGAAAACGGTTTTTTACGTTGTATATTTGCCGCAAATTACTACTACGAACTAAACCGAACTGCCATGTCTCGTAAATTACTCATTGGTTGGTGCTTAATGCCATTTTTTACTTTCAATTTCCTCACATTATTTGCTCAGGAAGAACGGGTTTCTGTTTCCGACTATTTTCTTTTATATAGCCGGAAACAGAATTTCTCGCTTTGCGCTTTTCTTCCTCATAGTATTGTTGTACTCCATTCCGAAAACCAATTTCTACTAAGCGAATTATGTACTGCCTCTATTACAGGATGTTATAAAAATAGAGAAAATGCTGTAAACGCATCGGTCTCGCATTTCGGCTATTCAAAGTATGGAATTATGACAATTTCATCCGGATATGCGCGAACATTTGCCCATCGGGTTTCTTTTGGGCTGCAGGTGCATTATCTTATGCACCACGCAGAAACATATCCCCAACAACACTCTTTTACTTTCGACTTATCGCTTTACGGAAGAATATCGCAAAAGGTTGGGATTGGTGTAGAAGCCTATAATCCTGCAAATCTAAAATACGGGTTAATCGGCAGAGAGAAAATTCCGATGCGCTATTGTTTACTGTTTGATTATCAAATTAATGATAAGCTGCTATTGGCTATTACTGCCTTTAAACAACTACCGGGGTTCTTCGATATTTCTGGGCAAATCTGTTTTAGAGAAAAATTTTACGGATTTATTATCGATTTGTCTTTTAAAAAAGCTGGAGTGATATTCTCTTTTTGGTGGAAAAAATTGCAGTTCGATGTAGGGGGAAGTTTCGATTACCGGCTGGAGTTTTCTCCAAGCGTGCGGATGAGTTATTTATTTTTGAGCACAGATGACACAGATTAATATCCAATGAAAAAACTCTTCCTCCTTTTCTTGCTCCCTATTACAACCCTTGCGCAGATTGATTCTACATTCCTCTATTTTGAAGAAAATCTCATTGATGAGATTGAAAACTTAGACTTTGAAGATGAAGCAGACTTCATCGAGCATCTGTCGGATTATTTAGAGGCAAACGAAAAAATAAACATCAACGATTTGCCTCCCGAAATAGCGTTTTCAGTACTTAAAATGACTGATTATCAATATTATCATCTTCAAAAATATATCGCTGAAAATGGCTTTCTAATCTCTATTTATGAATTGGCTACCGTGGAAGGTTTTTCGATTGATTTTGTGAGGCATATAGAATCTTACGTTGTTGTTGAAGCGGTTGAAAAAAAACGTAAAATCACTTTTAAGTCGTTGTTTAAAAGGTCAAAACATAAATTGCTGATAAGATATTCGCAAACATTGGAGGAGAAGGCAGGGTATAACAAAGAGCGAAGAACACATTATATCGGGTCTTCGCAAATGTACGCCTTTCGCTTTAATTTTTCTGCCAGCGAGCATGTTACTATAGGATTTTCCGGAAGGAAAAATCCAGGAGAGGAATTTTTTAAAGGGTCTCAAAAACAAGGATTTGGATTTTATTCCTGCCATTTGCAAGTAAAGAAAATCGGAATACTGCAATCGGTAATTATGGGCGATTATCGGCTGCACTTTGGGCAAGGAGTTATCATGGGAACCGGTATTTTTAACAACAATTCCGGAGAAATTAGGAAAACAAGTTCCGTAATGCGTCCTGTGACGGCAATGAGCCAAAGCAATTTCCTAAGAGGCACCGCCTTACATTTAGGAAACTATAAATTTAGCGGTAGTGTGTTCTACGGGCACCGTTTTTTTGATGGAAACGTAGTAGAAATTGAACCGGAAATCTTTGCTTTTGAAGGTGCTATTACCAATACCGGATTGCACCGCACTGAAACAGAACTAATAAAAAGTAATGCACTCTTTAACAGAGTTTATGGAACACATTTTCACGCAAATTTTAAAAGTTTTAGAATAGGTGCACAAATGATACGCAACGAGTTCTCCCTACCCATTCTACCTTCAGGAAGACCTTACCAATATTTTGATTTTCATGGAAAAGGATTGTGCAACGGAAGCGTGGATTATCAAGTGTTGATAAAAAAGAACATTCTTTTCGGAGAGATTGCAGCGAGTAGTACAAAAGGGTCTGCAATTCTGCTGGGTACCATCCTTAAAGTTGACCCACGTATGAAGTTATCTGCATTATTTCGACATTTTAGTAAGAATTTTGCTGCTTTTGACGGAAAGCCCTATTCAAAAAACAGCAAACTAAACAACGAAACCGGCCTTTTACTTATCTCTGAAATCATTCTTACAAAAAAAATTAATCTCATAGCCCTATTCGATATGTATCAATTTCATTGGTTAAAATATTTGATTGATAAGCCGATGCCTCATTTCGATGCTACACTGCGTTTTACTGTTTCTCTTTCTAAAAATTGTGTTTTGTTTTTACGATACAACTATAAATCACAGGTCAAAAATTTCAGAGATGAACATCCTTATAACCAGATATCTGAAACCGAGCAGCATCGCTTGCGGATATTTTTTTCGTACAGTTTTTTGCAGTTTTTACAATTCAAAACGGAGATTAGCGGGGTAGTTAATAATTCCATAGAAACGCGACGCACCACTTCTCTACAACAAAAATTTGGAATCGTGGCGTATCAAGATATTGGGGCGAATTTGGGGAAAACAGGTTTGGACTTAAAACTGCGATTTTCGCTGTTTGATACCGATACTTATGATGAACGCTTGTACGCGTATGAGAACGACCTTTCCTACACTTTTACCATAAACAGTTATTATTACAGTGGTTGCAAAACCAATTTCATTGTAAAATGGAAATATAAATGGTTTGAGATTCAGGGGAAGATTTCGCGACTAGTCTATTTCAACAAAACTCAGATTAGCAGCGGGTTGGAGTTAATCGATGCTCCACACAAAACTGAGGTGAAGATGCAGATGGTATTTAAATTATAAGAATTAGGGTAAATCGTTTTGAACATCTCTGCACTTTTCTTAAACTGAACTTAGGTAATTAAGGGCATTATTACTAAAAAGTGACTACTGAACTATTAACCAATAAATCTTAGTGCCCCATTTTATTCTCTATAAATCAGGTATTTACTTCTCACTCTAATAAATTCATCCAGTGCCGGCTGCCACGACGCTCGAATCTCTTCTTCACTTTTTCCGAAAGCAATTTGCCAACGTAACGATGAATTCCCGGCTAACTTATCGAAAAAAACAGGGTTTGTAAAAAATTCCATCTCTTTTGGAAAATGCTTGTAAGCGTTAATTAAATAGGACAGATTAAATGAATTGCCTTGAGACAAATTGTTTTTTGCAATTTCTGTCAGGTTAAATCCCCTGCAATTTTTTCCTTTTTGGTGTGGATTTTCTGAAACCCCTTTAATAGGTTCGGGAGTAAAATAGAAATTTCCCGCTCTAAGCTGGGAATGTCCGTAAACTTGAAAGGGAATCTGTGTTCCGCGCCCTATACTTATATCTGTACCTTCAAACAGACATAGAGATGGGTAAAGATATATTGCCTCGTCGGTGCCTAAATTGGGAGAAGGTTTGATAGGTAAAGAATACCTGTCGCTATGTGTATAATTCTTGCATTCAATAATTTGCAAATTACAAACAAGGTTATTTTCCAACCATTTTTCACCGTTTATCATTTGGGCATACTCTCCGATGGTTAAGCCGTGCACTACCGGAACGGGGTGCATTCCCACAAAAGATCTATATTTATCTTCCAACACAGGACCATCCACGAAATAGCCGTTTGGATTGGGGCGGTCTAAAATTAGAATAGGGATATTTTTTGTACTCGCGGATTCCATCAAATAATGTAATGTTGAGATATAAGTAAAAAAACGGCATCCCACATCTTGTATATCAAAAACGATAATATCCACATCCTCAAGTTGTTCGGAAGTAGGTTTTTTATTTCTCCCGTACAAAGAAACAATAGGAACTCCTGTTTTGGTATCTGTGGAGGATTGAACTGCTACGCCGGCTTCTATATCGCCGCGGAACCCGTGCTCCGGAACGAATATCTTAACTACCTTAATATTACGTGCCACCAAAGTATCAATTAAATGAGTTTTCCCAATCACTGAAGTTTGATTAAAACAAACTGCCACCTTTTTATCTTGAAGTACCGGGAAATAACATTCGGTTTGCTCTGCTCCTGTAATAATTTGCGCCGATAATTTGATTAAACAAACAAAAGAAAAAACAAAAGTTAAAAATAATAGGAATTTTTCACTCATAATAATAATTTTTTAAATTTTTTGCAAAATTAGAAAAAACTATATTTCCAGGCTAAATCTTTTTTTTTAGTGGTTAAAAATTAGTTTGAGGCGTTATTTTTTATTTTGGTGTTTTACAAAAATGTTTATTTGTCGCAAAATTAATTGAAGATGACTAAAGGAGGTTATGTTTACATTCTCACAAACAA
>JAIRVY010000054.1 GCA_031253655.1 Bacteroidales bacterium | reverse complement strand
TTGTTTGTGAGAATGTAAACATAACCTCCTTTAGTCATCTTCAATTAATTTTGCGACAAATAAACATTTTTGTAAAACACCAAAATAAAAAATAACGCCTCAAACTAATTTTTAACCTAAAAATTAGAGGAAAAACAGAATTTTGACGCAATATAGGGGTTCAGATAACTCGCATTTTTTTTTCCTAATCTTTTAGCAAAACAGTAACATTGTCCGAATTATCTTTTTGTATAAATTTTTCAAATTTTATACTGTTACAGATTTTTTCTTTTGCTGCATATTAATAATCCAAGAAACATCAATCCGCCATTAATGATTAGCAATTCAAATCCAAACTTATAACCTCCTAATAGTATCATTGAATATTTTGAGATGAAGAACATTGCCACCGGCATTAAAATGGCTAAACAAGGAATTATAATCCCTTTTTTCATCTTTCGTTTGGTAAACATCCCAAAGGCAAACAATCCCAAAATAGGACCGTATGTATAACCGGCAACAATGAAAAGAATACGAATAAGCGCATCGTTATGAAAGTTTGCGAAAACAAGAATAACTCCCAAAAAGAGAATTGACATCAAAACGTGCGATAATCTTCTGATAACCAAGCGTTGTTTTTCCGTTTTTGTCCATTTATTCATATTTAGAATATCGAAACAAAAACTTGTAGTAAGTGCCGCAAATGTTCCGTCAGCACTGGAGTATCCCGCCGCAATCAATCCGATAACAAAAAAAGCAGCTGCCACAATTCCTAAATGATTTAGCGCAATATAGGGGTAAATTTGGTCGGTTTTCATACTTGAAAGGTCAATCCCTTTTTGCCGGGCATAAACCAACAATAATCCACCCAACAGCAGAAAGAATGCATTCACAATTACCAGCACACCCGTGAAACTCAGCATATTGCGTTGGGCATCTTTTAAACTCTTGCAGGTTAGGTTTTTCTGCATCATATCCTGGTCTAATCCTGTCATGGCAATAGTGATAAACATTCCGCCGAAGAGGTGTTTTAAAAAGTAGTTGTGTGCCTTCCAATCTGTTACAAACACTTTGGCATAGCCGGAAATTTTCATTGAAGATAATGCGCCACCCAGCGATAAATCCATATCTTTAAAAATGAGATAAATAGTGGCTACTAATGCAGCCAGAAACACAGTGGTTTGAAAAATATCTGTCCATACCACCGTTTTTATTCCCCCTTTGAAAGTGTATAGAAAGATGGTGAAAATCATAAAGATGGAGGTTAGCCACATCGGAATTCCCCAACTATCGAACAGAAATATCTGTAAGACAAAAATTACCAAATACATCCTTAATGCCGAACCCACTAATCTTGAAATAATGAACAGTAAAGAGCCGGTTTTTTGTCCTTCAATGCCAAAACGTTTACCAAGAAACTGGTAAATAGAGGTTAAATTGAGTTTATAATAGAGGGGTAATAAAAGAAATGCGATGGCTACATAACCGAGTATATATCCCAGTACTACAGCAAAATAGGTAAAATGTGTAGTTTGCACATCTCCGGGCACCGACATAAATGTTACGCCCGAAAGTGATGCCCCCACCATTCCATAAGCCACCACCACCCACGGCGATTTCCTATTCCCGCGGAAATAGGTGTCATTATTTGCTTTTCTGGACGTTACCCACGCCATCAAAAACAGAGCAAGGGTGTAAATGGTGAAAAGGAGGAAAATTAATAATTGCATATTCTTTTAATTCTTAATTCTTTATTTTAATTCTTTCGGGCGGCTACGGATAAAAATACACCGAGGCAAATACCGAGAAATGCGGCAAACAGCACCTGAAAGTTATGGGGAAGAATAAAAGTGAGAGTGTGTGCCGGAATCCAGAAAAACGGTATCGTCTTTTTAATAACAAAATTCCATTGAACGTTCCAGTTTAGTGATGTTATTATTTGTGTAATATGCATTCTTTTAGTAAAAAAACCAACTAATGAACCTCCGGTTTGTGTTATGTGAGTATCCGTAATTTTGTGCAAAGTCATAAAGACCGGACCAAAAGTAGTGTTCATCATAACGCTTATACAGAAAGCGCCGAATAGTTTTAGTATAGTAAAATTGCCCATCATGGCTTCATAAATTCCTGAAAATATTTGAAATTTGTCTAAATATGCCGGCACACCGTTTTTATAAACGCCCATAGCAATTGCAATCCAAATTCCGAGAAATCCCCAAACTACAGTACGCGGCAGGATGCCAAAGTTGGGCGCTCTGTATTTCCCTGAACGAATGCGCAACCCCAAAACCTCTCCAAAAGTTGCCAAAACAGCAAACTTGAAGAAGGCCATTATTAACGGAAGTTGCTGGTTAACATTATTATAAAATTGATAAACATCTTGAAAAATAATAAACGGTGCGAGAAATAGTATTATTCCAAGAGAAATAAAAAGGTCTTGTTTTTTCATAAAAAATATATAAGTGTAACCAACTTTAATACCACAAATGCCGCGCCCCATGCCAAGGCAATGGAATACCCCACTGAAAACAGCGCCCAACCCCACGATTTACTTTCTCGCTTAATAGTGAAAATGGTGGCGATACATGGCATATACAGCATGGCAAAAACCAAAAAGGAGAGTGTTACGGCGGGCAAAAAAACTCCTGAACTCTTTAAATTCTCCCCGATTTGCATATCTTCCTCGCAGGTATTGAATAAAATAGCCATAGTGCCCACAATGAACTCTTTGGCTGCTAGTCCGGTGGTTAAACAAACACTCATTTTCCAGTCGAAACCAAGCGGACGCAACGCCGGCTCAATAAAACGTCCGAAAGATGCCAAATAGGAGCCATCTTGAAAATTGTCGAACGATTTTTCTACCGGACACTCATAAACCGTTTGATAACAAGTATGTGTTTTGTTATTTTTAGGAAAATGGCTCAAAAACCAAATAGCCATCATTGCAATAAGTACAACGGTTCCAATTTTTTTTAGATACTCGTAGCCGGCATGCCAAGTATAAATCAGCACCCTTTTCAGTTTTGGTTTCCGTAGGGGTAAAACTCTTACCGGGGTCAGATCAACCGGCATTCTGAAAATGAATTTATCTAATAAGATAGCGGTGAAAATTGCCATAATTATGGCAAGTCCATATAACCCAAAGATAACAAGTATGGGGTTTTGCGGAAAAAAAGTACCAACTAAAAGCACTAAAACCGGCAATCTCGCACTACACGACATAAAAGGAATGAGTACCATCGTTAAAATTCTTCTTTTCACTTCGGGAATGTTTCTTGTGGCAAGAATTGCAGGAACATTACAGCCAAATCCCATTAATAGCGGAATAACCGAATTGCCGTGTAATCCTATTTTGTGCATCAAATTGTCTAACAAAGCTGCCACGTGAGTAAGGTAGCCGCTCTCTTCAAACAGATACATAAAAAAAAAGAGTATCAGGATGTTGGGCAAAAACGCTAATACGCTTCCCACACCGGTTACCATACCGCTACTAATGAAATCGTATAATAAACCGTGTGCCATGAATGTTGATAAATAATGATTCAATTGTTCTAAAAGCCACAAAATTCCCTCTTGGGGATATTTTCCCAGAATAAAAGTGCAGAAAAACATCAACCAAATTAAGAAAAAGAAAATAGATACTTTATATAGTTTCTTCATTTTTGGAATTGCGCCGCGAAAATAACAAATATTCTAAAAAGAAATCATTGATGCTTTTTTCATTGTTATTATGAGTTAACAATAGTTTTTTTTCGTTTTTTTCATTATTTTTGCACTTTGAAAACTATTACAAATAAATAAAAAATTATTTATGAAAATTGACATTATTTTGGCAGGAGTAGGGGGACAAGGCATTCTTTCCATCGCTTCAATTATTGGCTATGCTGCTGTAAAAAAGGGATTAACGTTAAAACAAGCCGAAGTGCACGGCATGAGCCAGCGCGGCGGAGATGTGCAATCTCACTTTCGCTTGGCTGACCACGAAATTGCATCCGATTTGATTCCAAAAGGACAAGCCGACCTGATTATTTCGGTTGAGCCGATGGAGGCATTGCGATATTTACCGTGGCTATCCAAAGAAGGATGGCTCATAACTAATGACCAACCTTTTATAAACACCCTCAATTATCCTGAGGTGGAAAAAATTTACGCAGAATTGAATAAACTCCCTAATAAAGTGGTTATTAAAGCTGATATTATGGCTAAGGAGTTAGGCTCTGCCCGTTCAGCCAATATGGTAATTTTGGGTGCCGCCTCGCCACATTTTGCCCTTCCGTTTGTAGAAATTGAAAATGCGGTTAAAGAAGTTTTTTCCCGTAAAGGCGAAGATATAGTAAATGTGAATTTGGCTTGCCTGCGCGCAGGTAGAGAATTTGCGCTTAAACCGTAATTTTCTGTTGTTTTGCGAAAAAAACAAAAAAATCAGAACTTTTAAAAAAAAATATCCTTAAGTACTTAATTTATTAACAAAAACAATATTTTTATGAAAAGAATTCTATTATTTTTCATCGTACTGATGCTGACAACAACTGCTACAATGAACGCCCAACAGCGTAAAGTTTTGGTTGAACAATTTACAAGTTCTACCTGTCCTCCTTGCTATACTATGAACCTATGGTTGAATCCGTTGTTGGTTAACAATGCAGAGAAAATAGTCGTAGTTAAATATCAAATGAGCTGGCCTGCTCCCGGAGATCCATATTATACAGCGGAAGGCGGCTCAAGAAGGTCTTACTACGCCGTAAACTCTGTTCCTTATCTTTTTACAAACGGGGTTACCACAAATTCACAGGCGGCGATTCAAAATGCCATTAACAATGGCTACACCCAACCGGCAGAAGCTAATATTACAGGTTATTTTCGGGTTTTAGGCAATACGATTTATGTAAAAACCTCTGTTACTCCTTTAATAACGGGTAGTAATTATGTAGTTCATTGTGTTGTGAATGAAAAATCAACAGTGGGAAATAAAATGAATAACGGAGAATTAATATTTTACCATGTTATGATGAAAATGTTTCCGAATGGTAATGGAACAACATTATCTTTAACGCAGGGAGAAACTATTGATTTTAATTTTTCCCACGATATGTCCACCACTCATGTGGAAGATATGAACAATTTAGAAGTTGCAGTATTTGTTCAGAATAAATCAACCAAAGCCATTCTCAATGCTGAATACCTTACTAAAACCACTACATTACCATTACCACCATCAAATTTCACTGCCACTCAACAGGGAGAAAGCTTAAATATTAACCTGTTGTGGAATGCTATTCCGGGGGTAGATGGTTACAATATTTACAAAAATGGAGTAAAAGTTAATGTAACTCCCATTACAGGAACTTCTTTCTCTGACGCAGTAGCTGAATTTGGTGTAACTTACAAGTATAGCATTCATGCCATATTAGGCGGTGTAGAAGGTTTTGAAGGCAAAACAACCTGCCTAACCCAATTAACCATTCCGCAACCCATAAATGTAATTACGAAACAGGTTCGGGGAATGAAAATGTATGTTTCCTGGGAAATGCCCGAAGACTTCTCACATCCTGTTAAGTATAACATCTATAGAAATAATATTCTTCAAAATTCCGGAAACCCTCTTTCAGTAACCAATTTCGAAAGTATAGGAACCTCATATACAGAATATTGTTTCGAAATAGCACCCTTGCTTAACGAGATTACAGGTGCAAAATCTCAAAAAAGTTGTATCACACTTGTATATGTTCCCACTCCAGAAGACGTAAAAGCCATACAAGTTTCTCCTACTAAAAAAAATGTGCTTATTACTTGGACTCCTTCAACAACAAATACTGCCGGATACAATATTTATAGGGACAATATAAAGATTAATACGGAACTTATAACAGACCCTAATTATTTAGACATCGTGACTGATTACGATAAAGAATATACTTATCTCGTTTACGGGGTCGCAGAAAACGGAGGCGAAAGTACCAATGCAGGAACTGGAAAGATTACACTATCTGATGTGATCCCAATCCCGAAAAATGTAAAAGCAACCCAACCACAGAATAATAATTTGTCTGTTTCAGTTACATGGGATAAAATTATGATGGAAATTGGATATAACATCTATAGAAATGAAGTGAAAATTAGTAACGAAGTTATTACAATAAACGAATATATTGACGTAGTTCCGGATACGAGTAATTATTGCTATAAAATAACTGTTGTGAGTGAAGATGTTGAAAGCGAAAAATCGGAATCTGCTTGTATTGATGTTGTTTTGGGTATTAATGAACCCGTACAAGATATTTTTACACTCTATCCCAATCCCGTTTCCTGTAAATTATTTATTAACTCTGATGAAACTATCTTAAATTGCAATGTTTATAATCTTCAAGGGCAACTTATATATTCATCAAAGTCGGATGTTAAAGAAATTGATACGGATGGCTGGGCGCAGAATGTTTATATTATTCAAATTACAACCCATAGAGGATTGTCTGAAAAACGTTTTGTTAAAAGATGATAGGTTGTAACTGTGTAGCGAATAAGAATTAATCGCTTTTCGTTAAAAAGTGAAATACTTCTTCCATAGACATTTCGTAATCTCGTTTAGATTTTTTATACGAGATTACTTTTTCTTTCAGTTCGCTCATGGTATTGTTGGCCACGATATTACCTTTATTTATGATTATTACTCTATTGCACATGGCTTCAACCTCTTGCATAATATGAGTGGAAAGTAGAACGGTTTTCTTTTTTCCACATTGGCGAATCAATTCTCTAAATTCAACCAACTGATTGGGGTCTAAACCGGTAGTTGGTTCGTCTAAAATAAGAACTTCAGGGTTGTGAATCAATGCTTGTGCTAATCCCACACGCTGCCGGTATCCGCGTGAAAGCGCGCCTATCTTTTTATGTTGCTCTATCTCCAAACGAGTCATTTCAATTACTTCACCAATGCATTGTTTAACATTTTTTAAATGATAAATACCTGCGATGAACTCTAAAAATTCTTTCACATACATATCATAGTAAAGAGGATTACTTTCAGAGAGATATCCAATTCGTTTACGAACTTCTAATGAATCGTTCCAAATATCAAAACCACAAACAGATACATCACCTGCAGTAGGAGGAATAAAACAGGTAATAATCTTCATCATTGTTGATTTTCCGGCTCCATTGGGACCAAGAAAACCCACAATTTCTCCTTTTTGTACTTCAAAACTCACATTATTCAGGGCGTATTGTGTTCCATAAACTTTTGAAACATTGGAAGTTATAATTGACATAAGCGTTTTAATTTTGGTGATGCAAATAAAGTGGATTTTTTTAATATGTTAATTAGAGTCCGCCAGATACCTTTCTGCTTCAATAGCTGCCTTACAGCCGGATGCCGCTGCTGTGCAAGCCTGGCGGTAATAGGGGTCTTGTACATCTCCTGCGGCAAAAACGCCCGGAATATTAGTAAGCGGCCGTGCCCCTTCTGTTTTAATATACCCCTGCTCATCCAGATTAATCTGTTCTACAAACAGTTCGGTTACGGGGGTTACTCCAATAGCCACAAAAATACCATCCAATTCCAGATTAGAAACCTTTTTCGATATTATGTTTTGAATTTGTAATCCGGTTACTTTTCTCGCATAACCCTGTTTTTCTCCTAAAATTTCTGTTGGAATTGCATCAAAAACAACATCAATATTTGGTGTTTTTAAAATTTTATCCTGCATGGCTTTTGATGCACGAAATTGGTTTCGCCGATGAATCAGATACACTTTTGTAGCAATGTTAGAGAGATAATATGCTTCTTCCAATGCAGTATCGCCGCCACCTATGACTGCAACGGTTTTGTTTTTGAAGAAAGCACCGTCGCAGGTGGCGCAAGTAGAAACGCCAAACCCGCGGTATTGGGATTCGCTTTCCAACCCTAACCAACGTGCTGTGGCGCCTGTAGCAATGATTACTGTTTTGGCAAAAATCTCCTTTTCATAGTTCACCACCAATCGAAACGGACGGATCGAAAAATCCGCCTCCGTAATTTCTCCTTGCCGAATTTCTGCACCCAAACGCAATGCTTGTTGCTTAATATCTTCCACAATTACTTGACCGGATTCTCCGTTGGGGTATCCCGGAAAATTTTCCACTTCGGAGGTTATAGTAAGTTGCCCGCCAGGCTGCATCCCTTCGTAAATAATCGGAAATAAACCCGCTCTTGCAGCGTAGATACCTGCAGTATAACCGGCGGGACCTCCGCCAATAATCAAACATAATACTTTTTCAGACATAATTCTTATTTTGAGTTGCAAAAATATAATAATATCAGTGAAAATCTGTTTAATCTGTGTATTTCGACATACTCAATAACAAATCTGTGTGTAAACAGAGTAATCATGCAAAAAAATACCCTTTCTCAACAACAGCAACTCAAACAAACTGCTGCGCAAATCGTACAGATGATGCGTTTGCTCGAACTCTCATCCGCAAACCTTGAACAGGAAATTCTAAAAGAGGTGGAGGAAAACCCTGCTTTAGATGTAGATAATAGTGTTGAAATAATAGAGTATGAATCGGTTGAGCCTGAGTTTGAAAATAAACTTGACGAGATGGAAGATTATTACGATAACGATGAATACGACAGTTATGATTGTCATTTGAGCAAATATTTTCCCTCCAAAAACGATACTTACTATACCCCAATTTCATCTTCCGACAGTTCAATGCAAGAATATCTACTGAAACAACTAAGTGAATTTGAACTTTCGGAAAAAGATACCCAAATTGCTGAGTATTTGATAGGATGTATAGATGATGTAGGGTACTTGTCGGTGGATATTCAAAATATTGTGTTGGATTTTCTTCTTGCTTTTAATCTGCAGATTACAAACGAAGAAGTGGAAAGAGTTTTAAGGGAAGTTATCCAGGAATTTGAACCTGCAGGAGTGGGAGCAAGAAATATTCGAGAATGTTTAATACTTCAACTAAATTTGAAAGAAGAAACTCCAACAGTTATTTTGGCGAAACAAATTTTATCAGATTATTTTGAATTTTTTTCTAAAAAACAGTACGATAAATTGCAAAATCAACTTCAAGTTGACAATGATTCCTTGAAAAATGCTATCAATGAAATTCTGAATCTTAATCCATACCCTGTTTTTTTATCCTCAAACTTCGAAAATAAGCTGAATCAGATTACTCCCGATTTTATTATTTCTATTGAAAATGGGGAACTTGTTTTGAATTTGAATAATTACCATATTCCAAAACTAAAAGTAAACCAGGAATTTAAAAATCAATTTTCGTTTCATAATCCTAATTTGAGCAAAGAAAAAATAATGGAAGCCGAACAGTTTATCAAAGTTCACGTAGCACAGGCAAAAAGTTTTATCGGTACATTAAATTTAAGAGAATTGGTACTTTATAATACGATGTATGCCATAATGGACAAGCAACGTGTCTATTTTCTTTCGGGTGATGATAAAGATTTGAAACCTATGGTATTGAAAGACATTGCTACCTTGTTAAATTTGGATATTTCGACCGTATCAAGAGTATCAAACAGCAAATATGTGCAAACGCCCTTCGGAACAATCTCCTTAAAACATCTTTTTTCAGAGTCAATTGGCAGCGATGATGTTTCATCAAAAGAAGTAAAATCTATCCTTACAGAACTTATTGAAACGGAGGACAAACGAAAGCCATTACCGGATGATGTGTTGTGCAAGAAATTGAAAGATAAAGGATACGGTATTGCGCGCCGCACCATTGCCAAGTATCGTGAACAGATGGGAATCCCTGTAGCCCGCCTTCGAAAGGAAATCTAAAACCCTTGCGCTATTAACTCAAATTGCCGGTTATCGTGGGTAATAATATTTCTTCCGGAAGATTCGGAGGTTATAAACCCAATGACACTAATCTCTTTAATATCTTTAATTTTCTCGTAATCATCCTGTTTAATGGTAAATAAAAGTTCATAATCCTCACCGCCGTTTAGTGCGATGGTTGTGGCAACGATGTTCAATTCTTTCAGTTTCTCGAAGGCAAGGATTTCAATAGGCAATTTATCTTCAAAAATAGTACACCCAAGTTTTGATGCATCACAGAGGTAAATTAACCCTGACGCGAGCCCATTATTGAGATTGAGCATTGATGTAGGAATGATGTTATGTTGGGATAATGTATTCAATATTTCGGAGGGTAGTTCTGGTTTCAGATACCTTTCCAATAAATAATCCACGCCAATAAAATCGGGTTGTTGGGTGGGGTCTGCCTCAAAAACTTTCTTTTCACGTTCTAATAAGATCAGCCCTGCGTATGCACTGCCCAAATCTCCGGTAACACAAATAAGTTCGTTCTCTTTAGCTCCGTTCCAGTAAACAATTTTTTCCAACTCAACTTCTCCGGTAGTACTTGTGGAAATAATCAGCCCTGAAACGCTTGACTTAAAGTCTAATCCTACTATATTAACTTTATACTTTGAGCAACAAAGAATAATTCCGTTCATCAGTTCATCAATGGCATTTTCCGAGAAACGATTGGAGAGCGCTATGTTTATTCTAACTTTTTTTGGCGACCCGTTCATAGCCAAAATACCCATAATTGATGCCACTATTACTTTATATCCCAAATGTTTTAGGGGGAAGTAGGAAAGATCAAAGTCGATATGTTCAGTAAACAATGCAGAGGTGTAAATAAATTTATGTTTATTCTTTGTTTCAATGATAGCGGCATCATTGCCATTAATCTGTTCCGAACCAATTAATTTACAATATTTTCCAAGTAGTTTATACTTAGCAACCGGTTGTTGCTGTACATTTTCAGTATTTATCATCGTAGTTTTGAATAATAATCGATAGGCAAAAAAACAAAAAAAAACCGATTTATTGAAAAAAATATATTTTTGCGAGATTATAAAACATGAAATAATATCAACACTTATTTTTTTACAACAAAAATTTATTTATTATGAAAAAAGAAATTCTCAAAACAATTTGCATTACCCTCGTTGCGGTAATATGCATGTGCAGTTTAAATGCACAACAAACAAGAAAGTTAGATATTCCAACAAAACCGGTATCTCAAATTGAGGAAGTTACTACAAAAGTTATGCTTTCGAATAGAGCTGTTATCTATTCTGAAGGATTTGAAAATACCATCATTGATATAGATGATGGCGTTCTGCCAACTGGTTGGATCCGATCATACGAAGGAGAGTATAATTGGATGGTGGTAAACGATCAACCCAATTATGGTCCTGAAAGTTATAATATTCCGAACGTTATTAACAAGGTATCGCCTTTTGAAGGCTCTCAATTTATGGCGCTAAGTTGGATAGACTGCGGATTAGGCAATTGGGCTATCAGTGAAGGATTTGAATTAACTTCTAGCGTAGCATACGAAGTCTCTTTTCAATTAGTTATGCCCGGATATCCCGGTTATGACGAAACCAGTAGCATTGAGTGTCGTATAGGCACAACCCCAACAGCAGAGGCAATGGCTACGGCGCATATTCTTTATAACAACACAGAAAGAATTGTAGAGTGGACTTTTGTATCCTCCTTGTTTACACCTTCTGAAACCGGAACCTATTATCTTTTCTTCAATGATAATACTCCACCTGCACCATTAGGTTGGGGTATATATCATGGTATCGATGATATTAAAGTTTTTGGAAGCGACATCGCACCGTGCAACTCCATTACTAATCTTAGCGCTGCTTACACCGAAGATTGCAAAGCCGAATTATCTTGGACTGCAAGTGCTAATGCTCACTCTTATAAGGTTTTTAGAAATGCTGAACATAAAGCTACAGTAACAGATACATTTTTTACTGACGAAGGTTTAGACACCCTTTCTGGGTACACTTGGAGAGTTATTGCCGTTTGTCCTGATATGGATGCCATAGAAGTTGCAATAAGTTTGCCCGCGTGCAAACAACCACACGAAAGTGTTAAAGATGTTACTAAAATTGCCTTTACCATCGTTCCAAATCCTGCTAAAGACAAAATAGAAATCAAATCAGAAAAAGAATTCAATAAAGTAGAAATTGTTAATTTCTTAGGACAAATCGTTCTTTCTAATACAAATGATACCGAAACTACAACAATTGATGTTTCTAACTTTAACTCAGGCGTTTACTTTGTTCGTATTATTTCTAATACCGGAACGTTCATTCAAAAATTTGTGAAACAATAACAATGATATTAAAAAAAATATATTTTTGCGCATTAAATTATGAATTCACAACAACAAACTTTATTTATTAATTAAAATTTATTTATTATGAAAAAAATCTTATTAATTTTGTCACTTGCGCTCCTAATACCAATTTTAGGATTTTCGCAAAAGTATGAGGGCATTCAGTCACTCTACGTTAACACTAATGAAATACCTGAATTTTCAGGTGATCGCGCCGGCTGGTTTGGTTGGGCAACCAGTTTTAGCGATATGGGTTATGTAATGCACTGGCCATATGAAATTCAAGGAATTTTCAGTAGATTTGAACCTGCTGACCTTACATCACGTGTTGGAGAATCTATAACAAGAATCAGATACTTCTGGCCTGGAAATTATTCCCCGGTAATTGTAGGAGGTCCTAGAGCTAGAGTTTATACCGGAGGCTCTTTCGTTGGTGACACATACGAAGGAAATATGGTAGTTGACTTCGAAGCAAGTAAACCTACTGCTTCACAAGGATGGAAAACGATTACTTTACCAACTCCTGTATTAATAACAGGAACAGAAGAGGTTTGTTTTGGTGTTTTAATGCATTGGGAGGAAGGTCATATCTTTGGCACTATTGACTATGATAATCCGGAACAAACTGCTGTATATTACCATCCTCTTAAATCTGACCTCGTAATCCTAATGGATCTGGGCGAAGATGAAGAAATCTTCTCTCTGACTGATGTAGGTAATGAAGGTTATAGCTGGTGGATGGACGCATATTCAACTTTAATTGCGCAATGCGATCCTGCAAAAGATTTGAAAGTTGATTATGATGAAGTTAATTGCGATGCTGTTCTTACCTGGACTGCTCCTGCTGACAATCCGGGTGCAAAGTATAATATTTATAGGGATGACGTTAGAATAGCCTCAAGTCACGCAACTACTACTTATTTAGACCCTACATTGCCTACTGTAGGAGGTTTCAACCCAGCTGAACCCCATAAATGGGAAGTAAGGGCAATTTGTTCAACCGGCAACGAGACAACCGGCATTTCTGTAAATAAACCGTTATGTAAAGTATGTACACCAGCATCAAATTTAAAAGTTGAAATCAAAGGAAATTGTGATATTGCGGAATTGACTTGGGATGCTTCTTCGGATGCAACATTGTATAAGATATATAAAGAGGATGAACTTGTTGGAACTGTAGCGGCACCTAACACAAGTTTTGAAATGTTAGGAGAATATAATAAAAATATTACATGGAAACTTATTACAGTATGTAGCGTGGGAGAAGCCGGTGCGATTACTAAAATAACATCTTGTGTAGGTATAAACGAGAATAAATTCAAATTCTCAATTCAACCTAATCCTGCTCATGACAAACTTACTATCAACGCTACTACTCCTTTCAATAGCGTTAATATCGTTAATTTCTTAGGGCAAACTGTTATTTCTCAAAATAATGATACTCAAACAACTACTATAGATGTATCAAACTTAACTCAAGGTGTTTATTTTGTTCGCATTGTTTCAGATGAAGGAACAAGTGTTCAAAAATTTGTAAAGAAATAAATTCGTTTCATCTTACCCACTACAAAAAAGGCTCTCCAATGGGAGCCTTTTTTCTATTTCAAATACTCCCACGTAAACCCTTTCCCTTGCTCAATTATCTCTTCGGGAGTTCCTGTGACTACAATTTCGCCTCCATAACTTCCTCCCTCGGGACCCAAATCAATTATGTAGTCGGCCATTTTTATCACATCTATGTTGTGCTCAATTACTACTACTGTATTTCCTCTTTCCACAAAACGATTTAGCAGGTTTATCAATACGGCAGTATCGTGAAAATGCAAACCGGTGGTTGGTTCATCTAATATGTAGAAAGTGTTTCCGGTATCTTTTTTCGAGAGTTCAGCCGATAATTTTATGCGTTGCGCTTCGCCGCCGGATAGGGTGGTGGATGGCTGCCCCAGCCGGATATATCCTAAACCAACCTCAGTAAGTGTTTTAAGTTTTTGTACAATAAAGGGAATCCCTTCAAAAAATGGAAGTGCTGTATCAATATCCATTTTCAAAACATCGTTAATAGATTTACCTTTATATCTTATTTCAAGGGTTTCCGGATTGTATCTTTTACCATTGCATTTATCACAAGTAACGTAAACATCGGGTAGAAAGTTCATTTCTATGGCTTTCACACCTGCGCCGCCGCACTCTTCACAGCGCCCACCGGCCACATTAAACGAAAAACGACCGGGCTTGTACCCACGAACTTTCGATTCCGGAAGTTGTGCAAAAAGGTTGCGAATATCATCAAATACTCCGATATACGTAGCAGGATTGGAACGCGGCGTTTTTCCAATAGGTTGCTGGCTAATCTCTATTACTTTGTCAATATGTTCCAAACCTGAAATTTCACCGTATGGCAACGGCTTCTTTTCACTTCTGTATATATGTCTGTTTAAAATGGGATAGAGAGTTTCGTTGATTAGAGATGATTTTCCGCTACCGGAAACACCGGTTACACAAATGAGTTTCCCTAACGGAAATTCTACCGTTATGTTTTTAAGATTGTTACCTATACAATTGAATAAAGTGATGTATTTTCCGGTTCCTTCACGGCGGATTTTCGGAACAACAATCTGTCTTTTACCGGTTAAATACTCTGCGGTTAAGGAGTTGGATTTTAATATATCATTAAATGTTCCCTGTGCAACAATCTCACCGCCTTTTTCACCGGCAAAGGGTCCCACATCTACAATATAATCGGCCGCCCGCATCATTCCCTCGTCGTGTTCTATCACAATAATAGAATTATCAGCATCTCGCAAATGTTGCAACGATTCAATTAAGCGGTGGTTATCGCGCTGATGAAGTCCAATGCTGGGTTCATCTAAAATATATAACACATTTACCAATTGCGAGCTAATTTGGGTGGCAAGCCGAATACGCTGCGCTTCGCCACCCGCGAGCGACTTCGCCGAACGATTTAACGACAGGTAGGATATACCTACATCGGTCATAAATTGAATACGCATAGCAATTTCGCGAACTATTTCGTGGGCAATCGTCTGTTGCTTTTCATCGAAATATTGGTTGCAATTCACTATCCACGCGGCAAGTTCTGAGATATCCATCTTTGCTAAATCGGATATCGATTTATCTCCGATTTTAAAACACAAGGATTCTTTTTTTAGCCTCGAACCCTTACATGCCGGACACTCCATCTCATTCACAAACTGATTCATCCATTTTTTTAGCGATGCCGGCGCAGCGTCTAAATCAAAATTGTTCATTAAATTTACAATTCCTTCAAAATTAACTTTTTGCGGCGAAAACCCGGTAATTTCCGATTTGATATAGATAGGTTCATTAGTACCATATAAAATAATATCTAAGATGTCTTCGCCCAAGTCTTTAATCGGGTAGTTTAGTGAGAAGTGGAATTTTTCGGCTAATGCATTCAACTGCTTAAACATGGAAGATGATTTTGCAGTTCCCAGTAAGGCAATTCCTCCGGCATTGATGCTAAGTCTTTTGTCCGGAATAATCTTATCTAGATCTATTTCAGTGATATATCCTAAGCCGCTACATTTTGAGCACGCCCCATAAGGAGAGTTGAATGAGAAAGTATTAGGCTCTGGCTCCTGATAAGAAATACCCGAAGTGGGACATATCAAGTGGCGGCTAAGATTTTTGGATTCGCCGTTTGCTGAATCAAATACTATAACGGTGCCTTTGCCGTGTTGAAGCCCTAACCTTAAACTGTTTACTAAACGCTGTGAAACAGAGTTCTTAACTTCAAACTGGTCAATCACGATGTCAATATCGTGAATTTTATATCTATCTAACTGAAGATTAAAAGATAACGGAATTATTTTGCCATCTACTCTTGCTTTTGTAAATCCTTTTTTCCTAATATTTTCAAACCATTCTTTGTAATGTCCTTTTCTACCTCGAATTATCGGCGCCAGCAAGACGATATTTTTTCCTTTGTAATTAGATGAAATTATTTCCAGTAGTTCACGCTCGTGGTAACTTACCATTTTTTCTCCTGTAATATAAGAATATGCGGTAGCGCATCGGGCGTACAATAATCTCAAAAAGTCGTAAATTTCCGTAATAGTTCCCACTGTTGAACGCGGGTTTTTGTTTACTGTTTTCTGTTCAATAGCAATAACAGGATTCAACCCGGTTATTTTATCCACGTCGGGATGTTCTAAATTTCCGATAAATTGCCGGGCATAGGCCGAAAAAGTCTCCATATAGCGCCGTTGCCCTTCTGCATAAATCGTATCGAAAGCAAGCGATGATTTACCGCTGCCACTCAAGCCGGTAATCACAATAAGTTTGTGCTGAGGCAGCGACAAGGATACGTTTTTTAGGTTGTTCTCTCTCGCGCCGGAGATGCAAAGGTGGGTTTCGGAAAAGGGTGGGAGAGATTTCAAGTTTAAGATTTCTAGTTTAAAGTTAAATACTTCGATAGCGCAATAGTTAGGTTATCTATTAATTACATTTGTAAGATTTGTAATTGATTAAAAGGTCTTTTTCACATGAACCGTTTTCTCCGTTTTTCATTATTCGTCCATACTGAATAAGATAAGAAATATGGGAAGTGGTAACTTTTTTCTCTGTGTATTTTGTTGCTCACTCTCTACCTCTTTAATGTTTAATAGTCTGTTAGTTAGTGCCATTAATATCCTCTTTTTTTTAATTGCACAAATAAAGCATTTTATTTGTTTTCCCAACTTAGCCAAACTTATTAATTTCAGTATATTTTTGCCGAAAATATTTCTATTATGCAAACCCTTTATAGAAACATCCGCATTGTTGATGATACACAGGATTTTATTGGCTGCGTTTTGGTAGAAAACAGTATCATTACCCAAGTTGCAAAATCTATTGATGAGCCTGCCTATGATATTATTCCTACGTATGGTCTCTATAACTCCAATCTAATTGTTCGCGATTTTACCGGCGAAGGTGTAGTGCTAATGCCGGCATTCACCGATTTGCACAGCCATTTCAGAGACCCTGGGTTTACTTATAAGGAAGATTTACAAACCGGCTGCGAGGCTGCCATCAATGGAGGTTACACCGCAGTGAATCTTATGCCAAACACAAATCCTGTGTGCAGCTCATTGAAACAGGCTCGTGAGATTGAAAAACGCACCAAAGAAAATTCAGAAATAACCGTTAACCAAACCCTGAGTATGACCAAAGATTTGAAAGGGGTTGATATTGAGCATTTAAAATCGTTACCAAAAAAAGAAATTCTGTTTGTAACTGATGATGGAAACGGAGTTCAGGATGAGGAACTTATGAGAGAGATTTTTGGACTATGCAAAGAAAAAAACATATCCATAATGTCTCATGCTGAGGATGCACGATATAGCCACACCGATATGCGACAAGCAGAAAATGAAATGACGGCGCGTGATATACGTATATTTGAAAATGTTTCGATGATGCACAGCAGGGAAGACCATAACGGTAGCCCCATTGAAGGGCATTTACATTTTTGCCATGTAAGTACAAAAGAGGCGATTGAGATGATAACCAACGCACAGAAAAAAGGTTTAAATGTCACCTGCGAAGTTACCCCGCATCATATTTTCGCCACCGATGAAGAAGCTAACCATTATCGTGTGAATCCGCCGTTGAGAACGCAGGATGATATTGACGCGTTGATTAAGGCGATACAACATGGTAATGTTTTTGCCATTGCCACCGACCACGCACCACATTCTGTGGAAGATAAAGAGAAAGGAGCCCCCGGAATGATTTGTTTGGAATTGGCTTTCCCCTTGTGTTATACAAAGTTGGTAAAAGGCGGTTTTCTAAAGCTTTCACAATTGGTTAAGTTACTCTCCACTAATCCATCTGAAATGATGAAACTGAACAAGGGGAAAATTGCCAAAGGGATGAATGCCGAGTTTGTAATTGCAGAGTTAAATCAGAAATACAAGATTGATACTTCCACAATGGCCTCCAAATCGAAAAATACGCCGTTTAATGGGGTAGAGGTGTTTGGAAAAATTGTGGAAACGATTATGTAGAGAAGCGGCAAACCACTTCTCTACAATAGTACTACCTTAAACTCCATCGGCAAACTCAAATTCTTTACAAAACTTTCGGGATTTACTTTATAATGATGATTGGAAAAATCGGAGTTGAAAACGTTGTTGGTTTCCATAATTCGTATTTCTAATGGAATCTTGCCTTTCGATTTTTCTATGGCTTCTTTGAGCAAATATGCCATTTTTCCGTTTACATCTTTTATATTGAAGATAATACGAACTTGCTTGCAAAGTCTCTCAAATGCTTCATCCAAATAATACATACTCATTGGTTTAAAATCTAATAACCTGGATGTATTCAAGTCTTTTCTAAAGCGTTCTTCGGCACGGGCGGTCATGTAGAGTTGTTTTCCTGCCTCAAACAGATGTCGGTATTTTGTAAAGTCTTCAGAAAAGAGCATCCATTGCCACGTTCCGTATTCATCTTCAAATGTTATGCGCCCATAATCCTTGCCATTTTTTGCTACCCCATGTTGCACAGCAGATACAATTCCTACAAATTTTGCAGTTTTGGCAGTGTATTTTTCAATTTCCTCCTGTTTTTGCAACAAATCAAGATTAGTATTGCAATAATTTTCGATGATAATTTTGTAGTTTTCCAACGGATGTCCTGTTATATAAAATCCGGCAATCTCTTTTTCATAGCGCATCTGTTCTATGGGGTTCCATGGTTTGCAAACCGGTAGTTGAGGAAGCACATCGGATTGCATAGCCGGCGTATTATCGAAGATTGATGTTTGTTGTTGGTTATCTGCATTTTGTTCCCTTGCAGCCCAAAGAAGCAGTTTTTCTAAAAATGTAATTTTTTCCTCTCGTTCCGTATGAAAAAACTGTGCACGGTGAACACCGGGTAGTGCATCAAAAGCTCCTGCGTAGACCAGCGATTCCATATTTTTTTTATTGCAGTTTTTGGGATTTATTCGTTTAACAAAGTCAAAGATAGTAGTAAATTTTCCATTTGCTACTCTTTCTTCAATGATAGAACCGATGGCAGCGCTGCCTATATTTTTCAGTGCCGCCAAACCAAAACGGATGTGTCCCTCCCGGTTTACAATAAATTCCACATCCGATTCATTAATATCGGGAGGTAGTATTTTGATACCTGTTTGCAAACCATCTTCAATAAACTTCCTGATATTATCCATTTTATCAAGGTTGTTGGTAAGGTTTGCTGCCAAAAACTCTGCCGGATAATGTGCCTTAAGCCAGGCAGTTTGATAGGCGATAAGCGCGTAGCAGGTGGCGTGCGATTTGTTGAAAGCATACTCGGCAAACTTTTCCCACTCATCCCAAATTTTCTTCAATATCTCGATATCGTGCCCATTTTGGCCCCCCCCATACATAAACTCTTTTTTCTTATCTTTCATTACCGCCACTATTTTCTTCCCCATTGCTTTACGGAGTGTGTCGGCATCACCGGGTTTAAAACCCGCCAATAATTGTGAAAGTAACATTACTTGTTCCTGATATATTGTAATTCCGTAAGTATCACTTAAATACCGTTCCATTATGGGAATGTCGTATTCAATTTTTTCTTTACCATGTTTACGATTGATAAAAGAAGGAATTTTATCCATCGGTCCAGGGCGGTAGAGGGCAACCATAGCAATAATATCTGCAAAACGCTCCGGTTTCAAGTCAATCAAATATTTTCGCATTCCGTCACTTTCCAACTGAAATACTCCTTTGGTATCGCCGCGACTCAGCAGTTGGTACGTGGGTTCGTCTGTGAGCGGAATGGTGTCAATATCAATATCTCTGTCGAAGTGTTTTTTTATATTTTCCAGTGTACTGCTGATAATATTCAGCGTTTTAAGTCCCAAGAAGTCCATTTTAAGAAGCCCGGCTTCTTCCACCCATTTTCCTTCAAATTGGGTAACGGGGATTTCGCTGTTTTTGGAACTGCTTAGCGGGATTTGTGAAATCAGGTCTTCTTTTCCTACAATAACGGCGCAGGCGTGAACACCGGCTTGACGCACGGTCCCCTCCAAATTTTGAGCAAAGTGGAGTGTTCTTTTCACCAACTCATCGCCGGATTCTAAAGCTTTTTTAAGTTCGGGTATATCTTTGTAGGCTTTCTCTAATTTATATCCTGGAACTTCCGGAACCAACTTAGAAAGTCTATCGCTTTCTGTCAGGGGCAGTTTAAGCACTCTGGCACAATCTTTGATGGCACCTTTTGCTGCCATTGTGCCGAATGTAACAATTTGCGCCACTTTTCCGGAGCCATATTTTTCAATCACATAATTGATTACTTTTTCGCGCCCTGCGTCATCAATATCAATATCCATATCGGGCAGCGATTTTCTTCCAGGATTTAAGAAGCGTTCAAAGAGTAGATTATATTTAATAGGGTCAACGTTGGTAATATTTAAACAATAAGCCAATATAGAACCAGCGGCAGAACCACGTCCGGGTCCGAAGCGAATTCCCATTTTTCTACCGGCGTTAATAAAATCCCACACAATAAGGAAATACCCTGGAAAACCCCATTTTTTTATGGTTTCCAACTCAAATTGAATACGTTCAGTAATCTCATCAGTTAATATATCCCATCTTTTGCTGGCGCCTTCAAACACCAAATATTCTAGGTAGTGATATTCATCTTTAAACCCATCAGGAACCGGAAATTTAGGAAGCATTACTTCCATTTTCAATGAAATAACATCTATTTTATTTGCCAATTTCTGCGTATTTTCAATAGCTTTGGGATATTCGGCAAACAGTTCGGTCATCTCTTCTACAGTTTTTAAATACTCCTGACCTGTGTAAGCCATTCCCAAATCGGAATCGGAATTTTGAACGGCGGAGTCGGAGTCTTGCAAATTTCTACCGGTACTTAAACAAATTAGCAAACGATGGGCTTCATAATCCTTAGCCTCAATATAATGCACATCATTTGAGGCAATGTAGGAAACCTGGCAAATCTCCGAAAGTTGTTTAATAGCTTTGTTTACTAACAATTGAGCATTATGTCCGGTGTTTTGCATCTCTAAGTAATAATCGGCGCCGAAAATATTTTTATATTTTTCTACCACTTGAATGGCATTATTCAAATCTAACAATTCAGGGATTGTGCCTTTATTTTCAACGGGGTTCGCGACTAAAATGGCTTTGGCGAGTTCGCCGCCCAAACAAGCAGAACAGGCAATTAAACCCTCAGAGTATTTTTCCAGCAATTCCATATCTACGCGGGGCGTTTGATACTTTCCTTCTAAAAATGAAAGGGTAACAAGTCGTGATAGATTTCTGTACCCTGTCCAATTTTTGGCAAGGAGGATGAGGTGGCGTCCCCAGCGGTCTTCCTTACTGTTTTTATCGAAGCGGGTTCGTTGGGCTACATATACTTCGCACCCCACAATTGCTTTGAATTTGTCTTCCTTATCTTCAAGATTTTTGTTAAATTTCTCAACCGCATCTACAAATTCAAAAACGCCGTACATATTACCGTGGTCTGTAATTGCCATAGCGCGCTGACCGTCTTGATATGCTTTTTCAATCAATTTCGAAATTTTAGCGAAGCCGTCTAAGATAGAGTACTCGGTATGTACGTGAAGATGCGTGAAGTTACTCATTTTGAATATATTTTAATGGTAAATTTGGTTGCTACAAAGATGTAATTTATTTTGGAAATAATGCTATTTCGGCAAAAATATTAACAATAATAAACAGAAATTTATGAAACAAAAAAAATATACTTTCGTCGCCGATTTAATTATGTTGTGTATGTTCAGTTATTCACATTTGTTTATTTATATTTTTTATGAAAACTTATCTTATTAAAATTCTTGCTGTTGCACTTGTTTTTGCAACTGTATCTTGTAACAAAGACAAAAATGTTACGGGCGTAACCCTTGAACCCGCAACGATTGCACTTACCATTGACGAAACGGCAACACTAACTGCCACTGTACATCCTGCCGATGCAGTCAACAAAGCGATAAGTTGGACAAGCAGCCATCCGGAGATTGCTGCTGTTTCTAATGGTACTGTTACAGCTAAGTTTGCGGGTACGACAACTATTACCGTTACCACCCAAGATGGCGGTTTTACGGCGAAATGTGTGGTTACCGTAACCCAAACAGAGCCCGAAGAGGTAGGTGTTCTTATTTCCGGCGTAATATGGGCGACGCGCAACTTGGCATCTCACGGCAAATTTGTTGAAAGGCCGGAAGATTACGGCGCATTTTTCCAATGGGGGCGCAAAGGGGACGGGCACGAACAACGCACCAGCTCCAATTATCCTACCAACGACTATAGCCAAGAAAACGGTGTAGTAAGCGGCACAGGTCTTGATGCTCACGGA
>JAIRVY010000033.1 GCA_031253655.1 Bacteroidales bacterium | reverse complement strand
TAATGAATTATTTTTATATTAACCTTTTCCGTCAGCCGACTATGGAAAATATTTGAATTTGAAAGAGTTAATAGTTGTCGGCTGCCACCTTTTCCTTAAAAAGGAAAAGGAATTAGGGCACGTTCACAACGTGCAATGCAGGCACATTGTGAGAGGATTGTTCAATTTCTTCTCAGAAAAAAATAAAAGCAAACAAATATTAATGATTTTGCCCTGATTTCAATAAAAGTAGATTACATTAACCATAATAATTCTATTTTCGCGGTATGAAAAAATTATCCTCCTATAAATGGCTCTTCTTGCTCATTTCCATTTGTTTTGCATCTTGCTTTTCAAAGAAGCAAACCTTTCCGCTCGAAACCGTTGCTAATATTGTTGCCGATTGCTACTTTTTAGAAGCAGAACTGAGCGTGATGAAATACAAATATGATACAAACGAAATTGCAAAAGCAAAATATGATTCGATATTTAATCTATATGGAATTAATAGAGATATTTATCTTCAAAATGTTATCTTCTATTTTTCAAACAGTAAATTCTCTGAAATTTTCAGGAATAGAATAGATGAAATTGTGGAAGAACGTAGTACTGCATTAAAAGATTCCTTAAATAATTCACTGTAATGGGATTACATCTCGCCCTTTGGCTTCTATACCTGCTTTCATTACTGCCGCAAAACCTGCTGTATATCTTGTTTTATCCGTTCTATTTAGTCATACATTATCTTGTTACATATCGTAAAACAATAACGATTGAAAATCTTACCCTTTCACTTCCTGAAAAATCTCAAATTGAAATTCTTGCCGTTAATAAGTTGTTTCACAAACACCTCAGGGATTTGGGCGCAGAAATGGTAAAAATGTTATCCATATCCCGGAAAAATGTAAAAAAAAGATACAATTGCATAAATCCGGATGTGGTAAACCAATTTTATGAAAAGGGAAAAAGTGTAATCTTGGTATCGGGGCATTACAACAACTGGGAATGGATGGTACTTCGATTAAATGATATGTTTTTACACCACGGAATTGGCGTAGGAAAACCAAATTCGAATAAAACTTTTGAGAAATGGATTAATAAAAGAAGAACCCGATTTGGCACCGAAGTCGTTTTTCAAGATACTGTAAGAGAGGTTTTTGAACAGAATTTTCTTAAAAAAAATCTTTGCGCTTACATGATGCTCAGCGACCAGTCTCCCAATGTTCTGCACAAAAGTTATGTTACTACTTTTTTGCATCAGAAATCCTGTATGATTTACGGCGTAGAATATTTTGCCAAAAAATATGATATTCCTGTGATCTATTATGAAGTTAACAAAGTGAAACGTGGTTTTTATGAAGTTCATTTAGAATTAATTACAGAAAAACCATCTGAAACTGCCTACGGAGAAATTATTGATAAATATGTATCACTTTTAGAAAAAACTATACAACACAATCCTCAGTATTGGCTTTGGAGTCACCGCCGCTGGAAAAACCGCACAATATGAAACTACAAATCATCCCCACCCCTATCGGCAATCTTGAGGATATTACTCTTCGGGGGTTGCGTATTCTGAAAGAGGTGGATATTATTTTTTGCGAAGATACGAGAACTACGAAAAACCTGCTGAAATATTATCAAATTGATAAAAAATGTTATGCTTATCATATTAATAATGAGCACAAACAGGTGGAGCAATATGTTAGCTGGATTCAAAACGGACAAACCGCAGCCTTAGTTTCTGATGCCGGCACACCAGGAATTTCCGACCCAGGATACCTTTTTATTAGAGCGTGTTTGCAGAAAGGGATTGAGATAGAATGTTTGCCGGGTGCCACAGCACTAATTCCTGCACTTGTTGCTTCGGGATTTCCTTGCGATAAATTCTACTTCCACGGTTTTTTACCACACAAAAAAGGAAAAGAAACTGCACTTAAGATGCTCAGTGAAAGAAAAGAAACGGTAGTTTTCTTCGAATCACCACACAGATTATTGAAAACATTATCTATGATGCAAAACTATTTTCCTCCCGAAAGAAAAATTTGCGTTTCAAGAGAAATAAGTAAAATTTTTGAAGAACATTTTAGAGGCACAATACCGGAAGCAACTGCACATTTTTCTAAAAAAGAAGTAAAAGGTGAAATTATTGTATGTTTGTAGAGACTCTGCACGCCATGTCTCTACAAATCAAAAGAACGCTTTCAACTGCAATAACCCCGTATGTACCGTTGGCGCCCCTTCGCACGCACGCCCCTCATAACGCAAATCGATTTGCAAAAACTCCGTAATATTGGTTTGAAACCCAAGATTCCATAAAAGATTATTCCCTTTTTTTAATCCCTCCAACATTTCGTAACTTACAGCAGATTCGATATGGCTATTATCAAAGATAAAGCTGATATATTTATACTGCACTTTTGCCGTAAAATTTCCCCGTTTGGGCAATCTGTAACTTACTTCTGTCGCCACATCGTGCGCACTCATTTTCTCTACTCCTAGAAGATTATTTTTATTTTGATATAAGTAAACCAAACCCCAAAAGATGTTGTTTTTATGCTGCATCCGAACCGACGTTGTAAAGTTATGCTGAGTAATCCGGTAATTTCTGGATGAGAAAAATGCGGAAAAATTGTTTTTATCTGAATAATAATACTCATTTTTTACCGTTAGTTGCTGATGGGGTTTTGCCCTTATAATAAACTGATTTACATTCATTTTATTAGTTTCCATACCATAGTACAGCATATTTTTGTTTTGGGTATAACGATAGAGGTAATCTATGCCCCAATAAGATGATAGTTGATTAAAAGAGAGGTTATTGTTAAGATTTACCTGGCTATAGATGAGCGCAGAGTCTTCCAAATTGAATTGAAAGGGATTTAACGCAGTTCCAATGTTTTTCGAGGAGTTTTTTTGCCCAATTCTCAACGTAGCCGCATTGCTAAAACGGGAGAGAAACTTGAGAAAACTCTTTTTGTTGCTCCAGATATTACTCGGTCGTAACTGTAAAGTCTGCGTAAACTGGTTGTTGTAGGTATTGATATATTCAGGTGAGGTAATCCAGACCTTTATGTAATTTGCCTTATCTTGAAAGGGGGCTACTTCAAACTCGTTTAGCTCCTCTATGCCGTTTTTGTTGTAGTCGTTCCAAACGTGTGTGCCTTGTCCGTCTGCTACTTTTAGATAGGTGAAAATTTTCTTCTGTTCCAAACCGCTTCCGGCGTCATAATAAGTATTGATAAACAAGGCGTTTTTAAAGAAACGGCCTGAATATTCCACACTTCCTAAAAAGAAATTTTCTGAGAAGAATTTTCTGGAAGAATCAAGTTGGTACGTATTTCTAAAAGTAGCAGTTCCTCGAAAACGATTGTTTTTCAATTTTGTAATTTCAAATGCACCCTCTGCCTCGTATGCATAATTCTCTCTTTCAAATTGGTTTAGATACGGTTTATCAGTAAATAGATGCTTAAGCTTTACAATATATTTATAAGATATGGAATCGTTGTTTTTTATGTAAATGTAACTTTCGTTGAAACGAAAACTGTTGGTTAAAAGTTCGTTAGAAATTACAGTTTGAAAACGGTTCAATTCAAATCGCTCAAAGATACCCATTTCTGTTTTTTTAAATGTTTTAGAAAAAAGATTGAAAGTTCTCAAGTAATTTGTGATTTGCAAAGTATCGTGAGTAAATAGAAACGAACTTTGAGTAGAAAGATGGAATCCTTTTTTCGTAGTTTTTGAAACCAATTCATTTCTAATGGCTTGAAGGTTATTTGTTCGTGAATAGTAGTTAAACCTGAAAGAGTTTTCTCCAATCTCTTCGTGGGTGAAACCTACCTGTGCATTAACCATTATTTCAGTGCTTTGCGGAGAAAAATCATTCTGTAAATTATAATCTTTATAAAATTCTACCGCTCTGAAACTTTCAATGGGGTGGAAATTTTTATGTTGATACTCGCCGCTCACTTTAGAAAAAAACCACCAGGGTTTTTCATTGTTCTTCTTTGTTTTTAACGTATTTTTGTGAAAAAAGTTCAAATTAGCGCCAAAACTTACATTTTCAGAGTTGTTTTTTTTAGAAAAACTATTTTTGTTGTAATGGGTAAATGCAAATTCGGTAGAAAAACCGGTATTTTCCGCAATAAACCAATCGCCGCCAACCGTACCCATTTGAGCAGAAGTGGGTGCAGAGAGTAAAATTACCGGTTCATAATCTCCCTGAGGCACATCGTTTTGAGGCGCTACCCAACCAAATACTCTTCCGTTTATCTGATTTTCAAGTAAGACATAATTCCCTTTATTGTAACCCATGAAACTAAAATTCACTCGGTACAACTGCTGAGTGGAAGTGTTACAATATTGATAAACCGTGTAAAGAACACCTAAAACCAAAGTGTCCATTTTTTGATATAGTATCTCGTTGGGATAAAATGATAAAGTATCTGCACCGGGATAATAGGCATTAGAATAATTACCCATATGCGACAAAAAAAGTTTCATACTGTCGGTAAGTTGTGGATGTATAGAGCGGTTTTTTACATCCTCCTCATGAAAAAAGTTGACGCGAAGTTTAACTTTTTGAGTTTTTTCGCTCGTAAATTCGTTAAAAGAGAACAGAGAATATCTGGAATAGGATAAATCAGAGTATTGATATTCAATATTAAATTCTTTTTCTGAAGTAATAAATACCCTCGAAGTGAAAGTAATCTCTCCGGTATTATAATCCATCACATAATCTTGGTCTAACCCCCGCGATAGCAATCTATTATCTACATACACCCGTTCACTTCCCGCAAGAATGATGATATGAAGTTGTCCGTCTGTCCCCGACAATTTATAGGGTCCTTGCAATCCGTTAGCCACATTCAATCTGTGTCTCACGTATTTTCCTTTTGAGATACCGCCCCCCGCGCTATTTTGCAAACGACCGGTAGAATCTTTTGTTACAATGTTATCGGCAAACCCTTCAAGGCCTAACAATCTCCGGTTTGCTACTAAAAAATAGCCGTTTGGTTTTCTTACTTCAATATCGCCTCCTTTAATCATCCATTGGTTTTTATAATTCAGGTGGATAAAAATCTTGTCAAAATCTTGAATTACGCGGGTATTTCCTTCCGGTTGAAAGGGTACGTTTTTGTCGGTAATGTTGGCATTAATTTCCAATTCTTTGGCTAAAAATCCAGAAAGTTGCAGATTCATTGCCGAATTGAGCACAAAATCCTGATTTGTACCCATTGTAACTCCTCTTGCAATAGAGCCGGTGGCATACAGTGAAGTGCCATCTTCGCCGTTAAGCCAAGAATTAGCAGTTACTGCCGTAACCGGAGGGCGATACATATTCCCCTTTTGAAAAATCAAATCCGTGGTTTTTCTCTGATATTTATGTAAAAGATTGATGGAAAATGTTTTATAATAATAATGAACCGTTTTACCATACACATTTTCATTAAGAACGGTTAATGTGGATGTAATCCAGTCGAAAATGTAATCCTCCGGTTCAATACCGGTTAGTTGAAAAGAATTTGGGTAACAGGTATGAGAGTCCACTATATAAAATGATGTATCAATAGTCCAAGACCCTGATTTTTGTTTTTGGGCAAAGAGCATTAAGGGGCAAAAAGCGATAAGGAGCAAAAATCTCAAGTTCTTCAAATTTTCTGCAAAAATAATATATTTTCGCCGCCGAAAAAAAGGCGGGGTAGCTCAGATGGTTAGAGCGTCGGATTCATAACCCGGAGGTCACGAGTTCAACTCTCGTTCCCGCCACAGATATTATTTTCGCTGGATTACAGTATTTACCGCAGTAATAATATTAGTCGCATTTAATCCATATTTCTTCATCAGTTGTTCGGGGGTTCCCGACTCTCCAAAAGTATCGTTTACCGCAATCATTTCAACAGGTACAGGAAATTTTCTTGCTAATAGTTGTGCAACAGAGTCTCCCAGGCCGCCGTTCCTAAAATGTTCTTCGGCGGTTATAACACATTTGGTTTTGCTCACACTATGTAAAATAGCTTCTTCGTCTAAAGGTTTAATAGTGTGAATATTTATCACTTCCGCATCAATTCCATGGTCTTTTAATTGCTCTGCAGCCAGTAAAGCCTCCCATACCAAATGTCCGGTAGCGATGATGACAACATCGTGACCCTCTTTTAGCAGATTAGCTTTTCCTATTTCAAAGGGTTGATTTTCGGGGGTAAAATTGGGGACAACGGGGCGACCAAATCTTAGATAGACCGGTCCTACATATTTTGCAATGGCAAGCGTTGCCGCTTTAGTTTGGTTAAAGTCGCAGGTGTTGATAACCACCATATTGGGCAACATCTTCATCAGTCCAATATCTTCCATCATTTGATGGGTTGCCCCGTCTTCTCCCACCGTGATACCAGCGTGTGATGCAATGATTTTAACATTCAGATTAGAGTAGGCAACTACCATACGAATTTGGTCGTAAACTCTTCCTGTTACAAATACTGCGAAAGAACCACAGAACGGAATCTTTCCGCTAAGCGCCAACCCTGCTGAAATACCAATCATATTTGCTTCGGCTATTCCTGTTTGAATAAATCTATCGGGAAACTCCTTCTTAAATGCGTCCATTTTTAAACTACCTGTCAGGTCGGCGCAAAGGGCAAAAACGTCAGGGTTCTCTTTGCCTAACTGTAACAAGGCTTCTCCAAAACCGGAGCGGGTGTCTTTGTAATTTTGGGGAATCATATTAGTAAAAGATTAAAATTTATAATTAAATGTTAAATAGTTTCTCCTTTCTCTTTTAATTGTGTATCCTTAGCCTCATTCCGTCATATTTTGAATAGTATTGTTTGAGTGAGTATTTTGAAGGTCCTTGGATAACGCTACCATTTAGGATATTGTAGAGGGCGCCGCATTGTCTGCATTCTAAGATGATACCGCTCTCATTCACTACAAGATATGCTTCCCGATTTTCCCAATCGTAGGGACACGCCCTGTCAAAAGCACTAAATCCAAGCATTTCACTGATTCGATATACTACCACTCCGTTTACGCCACCGGTAAAATACATGTGGCCTCCATCGTAGTTCAAATCAAGATTGGTAACTTCATTAGGATAAATAGTAAATTCAACATAAGCTTTTGGAATAGGATTTGTGTTATATTCGCAACCCATAATAAAACAGGCAAAAATAACAAACCGAAATTTTAACAGCAGTTCTTTCCATCTTGTTTTTACTGAAAACCACAATACATTGAGTAATAGAAAGAATAACCCCAGTAATAAGGGATACTGAAATTTACTTTCATATCTGGAGAAAGTAATCTCTTTCAGATCAACTTTATTCATACTGTTAATCTTATCAAGAATTGTTTCAAAGCCCATGTTGGCATTAGAAGCGTGCACATATACTCCGCCACCCACTGTGGCAATCTCTTTCAAAACATCTTCATTCAATCTTGTAATTACTGTATTTCCTTCCAAATCTTTTTTATAACTGTTTCTTGCTCTACCGTCGGGGATGGGCACGCCACGCAGGTCTCCAATTCCAACGGTATGGATGGTAATACCTAATTTACGCACTTGGGCAGCCACTTCAACGGCTTCGGGAAAATGGTCTTCCCCGTCCGACACTACCAATATGACTTTCGATGTGAGTTGGGCAATTTTGTTTAGGTCGGTATTTACGAATTTTGTTTCGGGCAACATAGAAACAGCCGCAAGGTCAATGGCGGCAGCAATATCAGTGCCCTGTTCATTCATAAGTTTTGGATGCACATAATTCACAAACATCTTTGCGGCGGCGTAATCGCTGGTAATGGGCAACTGCACAAACGACTTTCCTGCAAACACTACTAATCCTATTCTATCGCCTTTCAATTGGTCAATAAAACGGGAAAGTGCCATTTTTGAAGCTTCCAAACGGTTGGGTTTAATATCTTCCGCCAGCATACTGTTGGAAATATCTAATGCTATCATAATATCAACCCCTTTGCGCATCCCTTTTTCCAAAGTGCTGCCAACCTGGGGATTTGCCAATGCAAAAATAAAACAAGTCAAGGAGACCATTAACAAAGAAAACTTCATAGTCTTCATTGGAAAAGAATGATTGGGGATTAATTTATGGATTAAAGATTCATCGCTAAAATGTTGCCATTTTCTTTTGGAGGCATAATATATAAATATGTGGCCTACAACTAAAAACGGAATGATCAGTAATCCGTACAAATAAATTTCATTTTCAAATCTAAACATAATACATTACGGTAAATATTTAAGATAGTTTCCTTTATTCTTATAAAGTTCCTTTACTAACGATGAAGATACGTGGGATAGTGTAGTGGAGGTGATAAAAAACAGGGTTTCTAAATCAAAAAGTTCTTTATTTGCTTGAGCCAAGTCACTTTCATATTGAAAATCAATAGTGTTTCGCACCCCTCTAATAAGAAATTGGGCATTGATTTTTTTGCAAAACTCGCCGGTAAGACCTGTGTAAGAATCTACTTTGATATTTGGATGATTATTAAATGCTTGTTTTACTATTTCCAATCTTTCTTCTAAGGAAAAAACATTTTTTTTCTCGTCATTTACTCCGATGGCTATAATAATTTTGTCGAAAAGAGGTAAAGCGCGATTCACAATATCTTGATGCCCGATTGTAAATGGGTCGAAAGTTCCGGCAAAGAGTGCGTTTTTCATAGTTTCAATTTTACTGATTGTTTAATAACTTATTTGCGCCTCAGTATCTAAAGTATTTTAATTTATCTTTTTCAGACTTGGACATTGATTTATTCTTTTTCCAGTCTTTTAATGCTGATTTCGTTTCTTGAAATTTATACATTCAGTAAATCCTCCAAATTTCGGGTATTAATTTCTCCATTTGTTGCCCCCGCAAAACTCTTTTTCATTATTGCTGCCCATACCTCCCATCACTCCCTTATTATGGTAAAATTGTAATCATCAATAAACTTCACTAATCGGGATGGTTTATATTCAATGGAATCTGCATATTCTTGCGGTACAACATAATCAACTTGGTTGATAACATCTTGGCTAATTTCAGAAAAAACAACCGGCGTAATATCTCCGGAAGTATTTGCAGAAGTGGAAACCAAGGGACGCGCCAATGCCTTAATAAGTCTTTTGCAAAACATATTTGAAGTAATTCTAATGGCTATGGTACCGTCGGGATGTACCAACTGAATGGGTAAATTTTTAGCTGTAGGATAAATGTAAGTAGTTGGTCGATAAGTATGTGTAATCAAATCCCAGGCAACAAGTGGAATTTTAGCAACATACAAAGGTAATCTGTCAGAGCTATCTAATAAAATAATCATACTTTTACTTTCCTGACGTTGTTTGATGGTGTAAATTCTTTTAATTGCCATTTCGTTAGTAGCATCACAGCCTATTCCCCAAACTGTATCGGTAGGATATAATAGTATTTTACCTTGTAATAAAAGTTCTTTACACTTTAGTATTTCTGTTTCCATTAGAAAAAATAATGAGAGTGCAAATTAACATATTTTTTCTTTTTTTGCACGATGAAAAACGATATATTAATTTCTCAACATCCCATCTACAAAATTGTTCACAAAGTTGCACAAGAGAAGCAACTCAACACTTTTGTGGTAGGTGGTTTTGTGCGCGATCTCTTTCTCAATCGTTTTTCAAAAGATATTGATATTTTGGTCATTGGAAGCGGTATTGAGTTGGCACTAGCAGTGTCTCAAGAAATTTCACCCACTTTAGAAGTAAATTATTTTAAGAACTTTGGTACTGCACAGTTTATTTATGAGGGGGCTGCGATTGAGTTTGTAGGAGCAAGAAAAGAATCCTACGATTTCAATTCCCGTAAACCAGTAGTGGAAAACGGTACTATGGAGGATGACCTTTCGCGCCGCGATTTTACCATTAATGCGATGGCTATTGGTATTTCCGGAGAGAAAAAAGGCGAATTAGTAGATATGTTTAATGGTTTTAATGACTTGCAGAACAAAGTATTGAAAACTCCGTTAGACCCCGATATTACCTTTTCCGATGACCCATTGCGAATGATGCGCGCTGTGCGATTTGCATCACAATTGGGTTTTACTATCGATAGGAAAACGCTTGCCGCCATAAAAAGAAATGCCCACCGCTTGGAAATCATCTCAAAAGAAAGAATTATTGATGAGATTAATAAAATTTTGCTCTCCAAAAAACCTTCTGTGGGGATAAAGCTTTGCGATGAAACCGGATTATTGCAGCATTTTCTTCCGGAATTACTTGCTTTAAAAGGGGTTGAAGTGATTAACGGAGTGGGACATAAGGAAAACTACAATCATACGCTACAAGTGATAGACAAAATAGCCTTGGTAAACTCAAATTTATGGCTGTTGTGGGCGGCTTTACTGCACGATATTGCCAAACCACAAACTAAAAATTATGATAAAAAAGTAGGATGGTCGTTTCACGGGCATGAATATATCGGTTCTAAAATGGTAAAACGGATTTTCAGCAGTTTAAAAATGCCTGCCAACGAAAAGATGCGGTATGTACAAAAAATGGTGGCACTGCATTTACGCCCCATCGCTCTGGTGGAAGAAGTAATTACTGATTCTGCTGTAAGACGCCTGCTTTTCGATGCCGGCGATGATATTGACGACTTGATGTTGCTTTGTGAAGCCGACGTCACCTCTACCGTGCCCGATAAAATAAAGCGCTGTATGGAAAATTTCGGCAATGTTAGAGCAAAACTAAAAGAAATAGAAGAAAAAGACAGAATAAGAAATTGGCAGCCGCCAATTAGTGGAGAATTGATAATGCAAACTTTTAATTTACAGCCAAGTAGAGAAGTAGGCATCATAAAAGATGCCATCCGCGAAGCAATATTAGATGGTGTTATCACAAATGAATTTGAAACTGCCTATCAAATGATGTTAGAAGAAGGGAAAAAGCTAAATCTTATTGTCAATGAATGATTTAGAAAGAAGTATTCCGCCACAAATTCACGATATTACCTCTTGCGAATTGCAAGTTCCCCTACTTTATTCCATTGCCAATAAAATTCCGGTTGCTCTTTTTAAAAATCCTAATTTAGAACTCATACATCTTCTGGTCAAAATAAAAGCAGGCGCTCTTTACGAAGAAATAAAGTATTCTTCCAATGCTACCTATCAACTTCTAAAAGAGAGTAATCCTGATTTTTCAGCCAATGATATGGACGATTTTCTCTCTTTTCACGGAACATCCTGGAAAACCTATATCAACACGCAATATATCACCATAAGATGGATTATTCCAAAGAAACATTTAGCAAAAGTGATGCCTATATTGTGGAAAACAATTTCAGAGCCGGTATTTAAAAGCGACTGTTTACAACGTTTTAAAGAATCAAGAATAAAAGACTTGGAGTACAATTCTGCTAAATTCAACTACCGTGCCACCCAATTGATGTTTTCCGAAATGTTTCCTAAAGATACCCCAATAGGAACAGTACTCACCAAAGAACATATTGAAGTCATCACGATTGAACAACTACAAAAGTATCATCATCAAACATTCACAAAAGATAATATTCGAGTTTTTATCACGGGAAACATCGATGATGTGATGATGAGGCGATTAGATGATGAGATGATGCATAATTCCTCTCCAAATTTAGAGGGGCGGCAGCAGCAGGCTGAAGAGGTGGCAAAACGCTCTGACACTCTTGCTTTTTCACCCTTTTACCCTCTTCTATCTCCACGTACAATCATTGAAACCCGCGAAAACGCCCTGCAATCCTCCTTTATTTTGTGCAAACAAAATATCGGCTATAATCATCCCGACAGAAGAAATTTTGAGATATTAAGTGTATTATTCGGCGGGTATTTCGGCTCACGACTGATGAAAAAAATAAGAGAAGAAAAAGGTTATACTTATGGTATTTTCTGTGGAAATCTGTTTTACGAAAACACATCCATCTTTTTTATTGAAGCAGATGTTAAGGTAGAGAAAACAAAAGCCGCAATTAAGGCGTGCTTTAAAGAAATGAAATTGTTGCATAAAGATTTGGTAAGTGATGAAGAATTGACATTAGCAAAATCCTATATGTTGGGAGAACTGCTTCGTGATGTGGATAGTTCTGTTTCTTACCAAAAAAAATATGCTTATTGGAATGATTTTCATTTAGATGAAAGAGAAATGCAAGAAATGGTAGATTCAATTAATAATATTACACCACAAACTATACAGAAATTAGCGAAACAATATCACGTGCCGGAGATGTTTAGTAAAATTGTGGTGGGGAAAATGGTATAATAAAAAAAATCTTTCACACAATAATAGAAAACTAAAATCGTTTATTTGGTTTTTTAAGGATGTTTTGTTATAAAAAAAATGATGCGAAAAAAAGAATTAATTGAAAAATGTACATTAATTTTTACTTCTTACGGAGTGAAAATAAGTGCCGATGAGATTTCGCGAATGTTGGGCATATCCAAACGTACTCTTTACGAAATTTTTGAAAGTAAAGAAAATTTAGTTTTTGAATGCGTGAATTTTACGCTTGAAAGAATACATAATATAATTGATGCTCATTTTGTTGAAAACAAAAATAATGTTATCGAAAAGTTGTTTCCGTTTACTAATCTTAAGTTACAAAAATTGCTGGTTGAAGACAATCGCTTTTTAAAAGACGTTCGTAGATTGTATATAGAGATATACCGGAAAACAATGGAAAAACATTTAGATACGTTTAAGAAACATATCATTGAAATTATTGTAGAGGGTATTGAGGAAAACGTTTTTCTTCCTATAATTAATCCTGAAATTATTATTGACGTACTTTTTTTGATACATAATGCGCTTGTCAATAAAATGGAGTTTTTTGAAAAATATCCCCCTCTCGATATTTTCAACAACACCATTCTTTGTTTTTTAAGAGGCATATCTACCCCGAAGGGACTTGAATTGATTGAACAAACATTGGGAATTGAGAATTAAGAATTTCGAATAAAAAGAATATAACAAATGAGAAAGAGATTATTAACGATTTTATTATTAGCAGGTATCCCTATGTGTTCTTTAATGGCGCAACAAAAAAAAACAGATACCATTCACATTAACCTTGACAAAGCAATTGAGATTGCACTCAGTGAAAATCCGACTATGAGAATTGCAGGTAGGGATATTGAGATAAAAAAGAATTACAAAAAAGAACAGATTGCACTCTTATTTCCAACGGTTTCCGGTGCTGCCGGTTATAACCATACTATTCAAAAACAGAAAATGGCAATGGATATATCAAAAATGACTTCCGGAATAGCAGAGCTTCTTGAATTTTATCTTTCTGATATTTACAAAGCCTTATGGGAACTCGGGAAGCCGATTTTTCCAAAAGAACCTGGCGGCGAAGGCAGCAATGGACCTATGGAAGTAGGGTCATTCAATAACTGGAGTGCTGGTATTAATTTTTCATTACCAATTATTGCACCCGCAGCGTGGGTTAATTTAAAACTGTCGCAATTGGATGTGGAAATGGCGATGGAAAATGCACGTTCTTCCAAAATTGCGTTAATCAATGAAGTAAAAAAGTCGTATTATAACTATTTGTTAGCCAAAGATTCATATTTTGTTTTACAACGTAATTACGAAAATTTACAATTAAGTTATGAAGATATATCTCGTAAATTTGAACATGGTATTGTCTCAGAATTGGAAAAAATGAGAGCAGAAGTGCAGTTAAATAGCCAAATTCCGGGACTTAAATCGGCAGAGCGTGGAATAGAACTTACCTTGATATTTTTAAAAGTTTTGATTGGTGTGGATATCACAGAAGCGATTAGTTTTGAAGGTGCATTAATTAATTACGAAGAAAAAATAAAAGAAACCCCTCTCCCGGATGTCAATGCGTTAAATTTTTCTAATAATCCTGATATCAATAAATTGGATATCGCAGCAAAACAATTAAACACAAGTATTAAGTTATTGAAAGCATCATCATCGCCGGTGTTAGCGCTTTCAGGAGCATGGCAATATAGCGCCATGAGTGATGATTTAATTTTTAAGGATTATAAATGGTTTCCCTACTCTTACATTACTTTGGGAGTAAATATCCCAATTACTTCCTGGACAGGAACAACCTATAAGATTAGATCAAGTAAACTGAACATTAAAACTTTGGAAGACCAGAAAAAATATTTGGATGATAATCTTAAAATTAGTGTAATCAATTCTATAAATCAAATCAACAATGCGGTAGAGGTACTTGAATCCAATAAAAACAATATGCTTTTGGCAGAGAAAGTTTACACTATTTTTCAAAAACAATATGAGATTGGCATGGCCACATGGTTGGATTTGAATTCGTCAGAGATGGCATTAACTGGAGCGAAATTGGCTTATAATCAATCTATATACATTTATCTCACTGCTTTTGCCGACTTAGAAAAAACGTTAGGAAAATAACCTGAAAATACTGCAAATTGAAATAGAAAAATTTTGAATAAATGACAAATAAATAATTAGTATAACAAAATAGAAAGATGAACAAAATCAATAAAATTACAGCATTAGCGGCAACAATAATCTTTTTTGCAGGCTGCTCAGAGAAAAAAACATCTATTGAGGTAGAAACCGAACAGGCAGAAATTGTTGAAATAATAACGCTACAAAAAGAAAAAGTGGCACACGTATTAACCCTTTCTACAACGCTGCAAGGCTACGAAACCATGAACGTATCTCCCTCTGTGCAGGGGAATATTGAACGTATTCATGTAGAAGTAGGTTCAAGAGTGCAAAAAGGGGATTTCTTGGTAACGATGAATCAAACGCAGCTGAATACTACACGCTTGGCATTTGCTAATCTGATTACAGAAATAGAACGTCTTGAAGCTTTGAAACAAATCGGTAGTATTTCTCAACAAAATTACGACCAACTCAAACTGGGATACGACCAAACCAAAGAATCGTTAGCCTTTTTTGAGAAAAATACCTTTGTAAAAGCAGAATTTTCAGGTATTATTACCGCAAAATACTATGAAAACGGTGAACTCTTTACAGGAATACCAATAGTGGTGCTGATGCAAATAAACAATCTGAAATCCCTGATTAATATTCCGGAATCGTACTATCCATTGGTGAAAGAAGGAAAAAAAGTGAAGTTACTAACCGATATCTATCCGGATAAAAACTTTATGGCAATTATTGAAACCGTTTACCCCACTATTGATCCCTCCACGCATACTTTTCAGGTAAAACTTAAAATTGCAAACACTAACGAAATTTTACGCCCTGGAATGTTTGCCCGAGCCACTATCGAAATGGGTGAAATAGAATCGCTGTTAGTGCCTTACCAAACCGTTTTGAAATTACAAGGCTCTAACGAACGCTATATTTTTCTCAACGAAGATGGTATCGCTAAACGGATAGTAGTTACACTAGGACAACGCTTTGACGACAGAATTGAGATTATCTCAGACGAAATTAAAGAGGGAGACCAAATTGTGAGCGCGGGGCAAAGTCGTTTGGTAACTGGAATGAAATTAAATGTTAAATATTAAATATTTGAGATTAAATGTAAAATATTATGATACAAAAGAAATTACTCAACTAATAACAAACGCTATAAAAACCATAAAAACGATAAATACAAAACACAAACAAACAACAAACCCGAAAAATGAATATTTCATAATTAATAATTAATATTTTTTTTAGAAATGGCTATTTATAAAACCGCAGTAAATAAACCGATAAGCACATTAGTAATTTTTTTGGCAGTAATAGTGCTGGGTCTATTTTCACTCTCCCGTTTGCCCATCGACTATTTTCCTGAAATTGACGCCCCGTTTGTCTCGGTATTAACCACCTACCCTGGCGTGGGCAGTTCGGAAATAGAGACTAATGTTACCAAATTAATTGAGAACCGGCTCAACGCGATTGACGGGTTGAAAGAGATTACCTCTACTTCCAAAGACAACATGTCGGTGATTATGTTGCAATTCAACTGGGGGATGAATTTGGAAGGAATTGTGGAAGATGTGCGTTCCACGTTGGAGTGGGTCTACGACGACCTGCCCGATGGGTGCAGCCGTCCCATCGTGTTCAAATTTAATACGAGTATGATGCCCATTATGCAGTATGCTATTACAGCAAACGAGAGTTATGTGGGATTAGAACGTATTTTGGAAGATAATGTCATTAACGTGTTAAACCGAATTGATGGTATTGGCACGTTGTCATTATCCGGAACTCCCGATAGATATGTTTATGTGGAGTTAGACCCTAATAAAATGGACGCGCATTTTCTAAGTCTTGAAATGGTGGGGCAGGCAATACTGAGCAATAACTTGAATTTAGCCTCCGGAACGATTAAAATGGGCAAAGAATCTTATCAGTTGCGCGTAGAAGGAGAATTTATTGAAAGTAGTGAAATCAATGATTTGGTGGTAGGAACAAGACAAGACGGAAAAGTAATTTTGTTGAAAGATATTGCTACTGTGAGAGATACTATTAAAGACTTCTCCATGGAAGAAAAAATAAACGGAAAAGATGGAGTGCGTTTGGTGGTAATGAAACAGTCGGGGGGGAATACGGTTCAGGTGGCAGGGGATGTTAAAAAACAGATGGAAAAGATTAAGAAAACTTTGCCTCCCGATATCACTGTTGAAGTGATTTACGATACCTCGGAAGATATTGTGAACTCGATCAGCGGGTTGGGAGAAACCATTTTCTATGCGTTAATCTTTGTAATTTTAGTGGTTCTATTCTTTTTAGGAAAATGGAGAGCCACACTCATTGTAATTACGGCAATTCCTATATCATTAGTAGTTGCGTTTATATATCTTTTCTTGGTAGGAAGTACTATTAATATCATTTCGTTAGCATCTTTAACTATTGCAATTGGATTAGTAGTGGATGATGCCATTGTGGTGTTGGATAATATTGACAAACATTTAGAGCGAGGGGCAAGTCCGAGAGAAGCAGCTATATATGCCACGAATGAGGTTTGGTTAGCAGTTATTGCTACTACCTTGGTAATTGTGGCAGTTTTTGTTCCATTAACGATGACTCCCGGTATGGCAGGAATTATGTTTAAGGAGTTGGGCTGGGTTGTAACGATAACTATTACTACTTCTTGTTTGGTAGCAATTGCCTTAACGCCTATGCTTGCTTCCCGCTTGTTGAAAGCACGGCATACCCGACATGCCGGTAACGAAAAACCGCAAAAAAAGAGAAGGTTCACTTACGAAAATACGGTAATAAAAATGTTAAGCGGGTTGGATGCCTGGTATGCCAAAGTATTGCGCTATTGCTTAAATCATAAAACAGCCACTTTAACCGTTGCCGTACTTATATTCGGAGCTTCTTTGATTCCGATGGCTACCGGTATGATTGGCACAAACTTTATGCCTCAATCGGATGGTGCGCAAATGCAAGTCAGCATAGAATTAGCCAGTGGCACACGTGTGGAAGAAACAGTAAAAACTGCAAGAAATGTGGAAAATACAATTCTAACCTTAGTACCCGAAACGATTATTATATCCACAACCGCCGGTTCAAGCGATAAAGGCGGAATATCATCGTTGTTTTCCAATACTTCAAACAGCAAAATGAGTATGACCATTCGAACCTGTAAAAAAGGAGAACGGGAGCGTTCCATATTTGAAATTGCTGAAATAATTCGTGCAGAATTGAAAAAAATGCCGGAAATAATATCCTCTACGGTAACTACAAGAGGTGGAGGTATGGCGGGCGGTTTTACTCAAAATAATGTGAGTGTGGAAATCTACGGCTACGAGTTTGATAAAACCAATACTATTGCCAAAGATTTGTCGAATCGTTTTGCCACTTTAGAAGGTGCCAGGGATATCAAAATTAGCCGAGATAATGACCGAGCTGAACTGCAAATTATTTTCGACAAAGAAAAAATCGCTATGGCTGGAATCAGTCAGGCAATGGCTTCTATGTATGTGAGAAATAGAATATTGGGGATGCCGGCCGGCTTTTTAAGAGAAGATGGGAACGAGTACAATATTGTCGTTCGGCTGAAAGAAGACTACCGTAGCAGTATCACAGATTTAGAAGAACTGACAATGATGTCGCCTCAGGGAAAAATGATAAAATTGAAAGAGATAGCGCAGATAAAAGAGTATTGGGGACCACCCGATATCTCAAGAAAACGTAGGGAAAGAATGGTTTCTATTGCTGTTACTCCGGTAAATACTTCTTTGGGAGAATTAGCAGCAGAAATACAAAAAGAGATAAACAAAGTTGAAATACCACAAGGAGTGGTAGTGAATATTGCCGGCGATTTTGAAGAACAACAGAAAACTTTTAAAGATATGGGACTACTGGGAGCACTTATTTTGATGTTGGTGTACATAGTAATGGCATCGCAGTTTGAGTCTTTTTCAAAACCGGCAATTATTATGGCGGCGGTACCGTTTGCCATTACGGGGGTAATTTTAGCGTTGTTAGTTACCGGAACTACGTTAGACATCATCAGTGCGCTGGGCATTATCCTTTTGATAGGAATTGTCGTCAAAAATGGTATTATCTTGATAGACTACATCAATTTGATGCGCGATAGAGGGTATCCTCTCTACGAAGCAATTGCCTTATCGGGGCAATCGCGTCTGAGACCTGTATTGATGACCTCTGCCACGGCTATACTGGGAATGCTCCCGATGGCGCTCAGCAAAAGCGACGGGTCCGAAACCTGGGTACCGATGGGAATTGTTGTTATTGGGGGATTGTTAGTATCTACCGTGGTTACATTAATTGTTGTACCGGTGTTGTACGGACTATTCTCAAAAAGCGGTGAAAGAAATAAACAGGCAGAATATCGAACCAAATTCTATTTTATGAATTTGCCAGACGTGCCGCAAGAAGAGTTGAATATTGTGAAGTGAATTTGGAGCAAGGAAATTGAAATACCAAAAAAAATAAAATGACACTATTCTTCTTCATAGTTATACTATTTATTCTCGGAGAAAATTACTACGTTTTTTTTCGCTTATGGAATATTTTGCCTGTGGGTAAGACTTTGCTTGTTGTTGTGGCAGTTGTGCTTTTGTTGTGCTTCTTCGTAGGGATGTTTGGCGGGTCGCTTTTGCCGAAGTCCATAGTAAGTGTTGTTTACCACGTGGGTATGGCGTGGTTTTTCATTGCGTTGTATCTGATGTTTATTTTTCTCTTTCTAGATATATTGCGTCTCGTTTTGCCCATGCAAAGAGTTATGGTTGATAATTGGTTAACGTTTGGTGCCTTGACAATTGTGATGACCGCTGTTTTTGTGTATGGGTACTTCAATTATCTTAACACACGGCGGGTAGAAATAAATATCGAAATCGCTAAACCTGTCAGTCCGTTAAAGATTGTAGGACTCAGCGATTTGCATTTAGGTTACGGAATTGGAAAAACAGAGTTAGAGAAGTGGATTACGCTTATTAACCGTGAAAAACCCGATATTGTTCTTATTTCCGGTGATATTATCGACCACTTCACCAAATCGCTTGATGGGCATAATCTATCTTTTGAAAAGATAAAATCACGAGATGGCGTTTATGCCTGTCTGGGCAATCATGAATATATCGGTACACCATCAAAAATTTCACAGTCGCTCGATTTTCTGCATGCTGCAAAAGTTACTGTGTTGCGCGATACGGCTGTGTTGATTAACAATGAGTTTTATCTCATTGGCAGAGACGACCGGTTTAACCTAAAACGAAAATCGATACACGAACTTTTGCAAACAATTGATGCAACAAAGCCCCTTATCCTACTCGACCATCAACCTTTTTATCTTGAAGAAACAGCAAAAAACGGAATTGATTTACAATTTTCCGGGCATACACACCACGGACAAATACTACCGGTTAATTGGATTGCCAAACGAATCTATGAGGTTTCACACGGTTACCTTAAAAAAAACAACAGCCACATATACGTGAGCAGCGGCATCGGCATTTGGGGCGGAAAGTTCCGCATCGGCACACAATCAGAATACATAGTTTTCAACCTAAAACAACAAAAAAATAATAATTAATATTTACTACTTAATATTTATGAAAGCAGTTTTTATCGTATTTAGTCAAACAAACATCGAACGTATAGAGTATATGCTTGACAGACTTGAAATAAGGGGGTTCACATTTTGGGAAGAGGTGCAAGGTTGTGGCACTATTAAAGGAGAACCACACCGAGGCACGCACACCTGGCCAGAAATGAACTCTGCCGTAATAACCATAGTAGAAGATGAAAAAATACCTGAAATTTTACAAGCTGTGAAAAAACTGGGCATCCGCTTTGATGGTGTAGGCGCAAGAGCATTCGTCTGGAATATTGAAGCGAGTGTTTAATTATTGATTATTAAATGATTACATTAAATGACTTGCAGTAATATTGTTAAACCCGTCTTTTCTGCTTTTCTGCTTTTCTGTTTAACCTCTATTTTTGCACAAAATAATAGGCTAACCAACGAAAAGGGGCAGTTATTATGGCAATACACTCAAAATGTGAGTATTGATGAGGTGAATCCGAAAGATATCAAGATTTCATTAATTTTTATTAATGGTATCCAACAAACTGCTATCTCGTTACGACAGGAACTATTTCACTCTCAGATTGAATGGCTGAGTACTGTCAACTTGCAAATTGAAAAAGAGGGGCAAGTAGAATATGTAACCGTAAATTTAGCTCCTAACCAGTATATGATTTTTAATTATGTAATAAAAAATAAGAAGAATAATAAAGAACTGCTCCTCGAAAAATCAGCATTACTCATTATGAATGAGAATTTTGAGGTCCGAAAAGAGCTAATTCCGGAACAGAGATTTGAGAAACAGTAGTAATTTAATGGTTAAAAATTAGTTTGAGGCGTTATGAATGGGATTCCTCACTGCGCTCGGAATGACAGCACAATTTTGCTATGTGGGAGGGGCGGAAAATGCGGCGGCGGCATTTCGACAGGCTCAATGACCAGCCGCCGCGTTGTCATTCCGAGCGTAGCGAGGAATCTCGAACAAATCCAAACTCATTAACTAACTCCTTC